>JAKQWO010000058.1 GCA_029561955.1 Candidatus Cloacimonadota bacterium | reverse complement strand
CTGTTTATGCGGCGTCCCTGCCCCGCCCCTGCTCGGCTCCTCCTCCATCGAGCAGGAATGGCATAGGATACCAATAGGTTACACGTTTGGGCGGAGTAGATGCTCAGAAAGAGGTGAACCTTTTCAAAAAGTCAAATGTCTCGAAAATATCGGGTATGGGGCAAAGAAAATAATGCATACTAAAATGGTAGGTGTTTGATCGGGGAAGTGGGGCGACTTCGTCGTCTGGTTTTTTCCACGAATTACACGAATTTGCACGAATTAAAGTGGCCAGCTACCGCTGGCTTGTCTCTTCCACGGATGCACACGGATGGGGGTTGACATCGCTGGCAGTTGTGGTGTAGGGTCGCTCGCCGTAGCTACCATACTATCCATTTGTGAAGCAAGCTGTGCCGGTGGTGGAGATACGGATGTTTTTGGTGCGAAGTCGCATGTTTGGTATCTTTTTTGGAAGCAGGCTGCGCCTGCTGGCGGCGGTTCGGCGACCGCCGGCTACCTTCTTGGTCGCTTCGGCAAGCGACCGTACTTGGGCGGTTCAGGAGGAACCGACTACCTTCAATCTCCTGATCCCAGAAGATCGCTTAATCGGTGTAATGTCTTTATCTATCTACAGTTCGAACTCTGCGGTCACCGTCACCGAGATGCTCTTGGCCTTGGTTGAAGTATTGTAAAAACCGTAGTCAGATACATCGGTGGAGTAGGGTTCGGTGATCTGGAACACACCTGAGCGGGCTGTTTTCAGCTTTCCCAGCCTGGTTTTGGCGGAAGAGGTAACTTCCTTGGCGCGGGCTAAGGCGTCCTTGGTGGCGGCACCGATCAGCTCTTTCTTCAGCTCTGGCAATTTGCTGTAAAGATACTGCAAGTCGCTGCGCTGCATCAGTAAACCCCGATCGGCAAAGAAGGAAGGATCGAGGGCGACGGCTTCCGCTTTGGCGATGTCATGGCTGAGCACATAGAGGCTCTGGTTGACATTATAGCCAGAAATTTGGCCAAAGTTATTGTAAATTGGGCTGCTGGTAGGTGGTTGGATTTCGATGTCCTTTTCCTGTATTCCTTTTCCCACCAGATAAGTCTTGAAGTCGTTCACATCCTTGGTGAGGCTTCTGTAAGCTTCCTTGAGTCCCTCGGAGGAGGCATCTTTTTGCAGGGTGAGGTTCCACTTCACCATGTCGGATTCAAATTCCTTGCTGGCATAACCCACCACGCGCAGACCGCGCTCCACCTTGCGGCTCTCCAAAAAGAAGTTGCCAAAAATGGCGAGTCCAACGATAAAAGCGATGGCGGCGATGACTATGCCTCGATGTGGGGCTCTCTCGGAATCAAGCAGGCTCCAGAGAACCAGACCGATCACGACGACTGCGGCTATGATATTGATGATTAACAGCATATCATATCTCCTTATGTTGTTTATTATCTTTTAGTATTACCAGATAGTTTGGCTCTCCCTTCACCTTTAGTTCGCGCTTCTGGCCATCAAATTCAAAGTGGAGGCAGAGAGTTTGGTAGGGGAGCAGTTGCTCAGCGATCTGCGGCCACTCAATGGCCGTCACACCGCTTTCTATGATGTCAAAAAGCCCTAAATCCATCAGCTCAGATGGTTCCTTGATGCGGTAGAGATCGAGGTGATAGAGAGGCAGGCGGCCGCTGTGATACTCCTTGAGCATCACAAAGGAGGGGCTGTCTATATCCTCTTCTATCCCAAGCACTTGTCCCAAAGCTTGGACAAAGGTGGTCTTGCCGCTGCCCAAATCTCCGTAGAGACAGATGATATCTCCACGTTTTAGAAGTGGTTGCAGCGCTCGGGCAAAATCCGCCGTATCTTGCAGGGAACTTAAATCGAAGGTCAAAGTCATATGTTTATCCTATACAAATGCTCCAATACTGAGACGACGGAAAATGAAATGGCCAAATCGGTCAAGCACTTTCGTGAAAAATGCTGCAAAATCGCGGGGATGCAGATGAAAGATGTGTGTATGTAAAAGAAGAGCAGCAATGCATCTTAAATATTGTTACTCTATACATAGCAGGACATTACTGATGAAATGTGAATGGAAGCGTGTAAAAATGGTTGACATTTTAGGCATTGTTTATATTCGTGACTAACAGAAGTTTACTAACAAGGAGACCCAAAATGGAACTCACACAAAGGCAAGAAGACATATTGCAAGCCGCCATATCCCTGATTGCCCGTGAAGGGTTTAAGCACTTCACTGTGAAGAACATGGCCAAGGAACTCAAGACCTCAGAAGCCGAGCTCTATCGGCATTTTACCGGCAAAGAGCAAGTCATTGAAGCCATCTTGAACTATTTTGATTCTTTCACCGACCTCATCTTGGTGGAGATTGAAGACACAGAGCTGGAGCCTTTGGAGAAGGCTCATCGCTTTATTATGGATCGCTACCAGCTTTTCAGCGTACAGAACGAACTGACGATGGCGATGTTTTCGTTAGAAATGTTCTATTACGATCGTGGTAGTAATCAGCGGGTGAGCTGGATCGTGGATAAACACAGAAACTTCATCATCTCTTGCCTGCAAGAAGCACAAGCTCAGGGTGCCATTGATCCAAGGCACGATCCCATGCAGTTGTTCCAGATAATAGTTGGTTCTACGCGGTTTGTGATCGCCCAGTGGAACGCGTGCGGTCAGAAGTTTGATCTGGTGGAAGAAGGCGAAAAACTGTTGCATTCAATCTGGGATCTCATAGTGGTTCCCGATGAAACGTAGTATTCGCTATCGAAACTCCTCATAGCCACCAGCATGGTTTGATCTTTGACAGCATTCAAGCGGGACCTGCTCTGGGCCCGCTTTTTCTATTTGTATAGTAGTAGCTCAATAGCCTGTCTATCCTGAAAGCATAGCAAAAGAAAACGGCCCCATATACTGAAGCCGTTTTTGATCTGTTATATTGGCGTTATCAGGATTTTCTCTTCTTGGGCCTGCAGGTAGCCACCGGCAACACCATTTCTTCCAAAGACACGCCCCCGTGTTGGAAAGTGCCGTTATATTGCCGCTGGTATTGGTGATAGGCATTGGGGTAGACGAAATAGTAGTCATCTTTGGCAAAGATAAAGTTGTCCACTATGCTCTTGGTGGGCAGGCCGTATTCTGAAGGTTTTTTGCTGTAGATGGCGTGGCGATCGTTGGCGGTGAGGTTCTTCCCCTCTTTGTAGCGCACCGTGATGGAGGCGTCCCTGTCGCCCACCACCTGCGTGGCACGGTTTACCTTGATGGAGCCATGGTCGGTGGAAATGATGCAGATGGCATCCTGTTTGGCGATCAGCTTGAGTGCTTCATAGAGCGATGAATGCAAAAACCAGTGTTTGGTGAAGGCGCGCAGGCCCTCTTCGTGGGGTATGGTTTCTTGCAGAATCTGATCACGTGAGCGGTGATGCGCCAAGAGGTCAAGGAAGTTGTAGACCAACACCACAAGGTTTTCCTTGTTCCAGGTATCTATCTTGCGCAGCACATAGTTACCTTCTTCCATATTGAAGATTTTTACGTATTTGCTGCCCGGATCGAGGTCAAAGCCCAGGTCTCTGATGTGTTCATCCAAGAGTTGATGCTCGTTGCGGTTGCGGCTATTGTCCATCTCGTTTGAAGCAACCCAATACTCGGGAAATCTTTTGGCGATGTCTATGGGCAAAAGGCCGCTGAAGATGGAGTTGCGTGAGAAGGGCGTTGCTGTGGGCAGGATGGAGTAGTAAAGATCCATCTCTTCATCAAACAGCTCTTGGATATAGGGTTGGATGGCGAGATACTGGTCAAGCCGCATGCAATCCACGATGATGAGATAGATGGGCACTCCCTCTTCAAAATGCGGTGCAACGTATTGGCTGATCAGGTCGAAGGAGAGATTGGGTCTCTCATCGCTCACCAACCAAGACTTGTAGTTGCGCTCTACAAAGTTGGTAAATTCGGTGTTGCAGTTGCGCTTTTCCAAAAAGTGGGTCTGACGCAGGCCGTCATCGTTCACTTCATCAATTCGCAGCTCCCAATAGGACATCTCGCGGTAGATATTGGCCCAATCTTCCCAACTGGGGTTGTCGAAGAGCCTTTGATTGAGCTCTGACATATAGCGCGAGTACTGCTCGCCGATCTGGTTGGCACGGATTTGGTCTGCCTGAAATATCCTCTTGATGGAAAGGATGATCTGGTTGGGGTTGATGGGTTTGATCAAATAGTCCGAGATTTGGGAAGCGATGGCTTTGTCCATCAAGCCCTCTTCCTCGCTTTTGGTCACCATCATGATGGGTATAGAGTTATTTATCCGTTTGATTTCCTGCAGGGTGGTGAGTCCGTCCAAGCCGGGCATCATCTCGTCCAGGATCACTAAATCATATTTCTGTTCTACCACCTGTTCTATGGCGTCTGCGCCATTGTTGCAGGTGTCCACAATGTAGTTGCGCTCTTCCAGAAAGAGCACAAACGGTTTGAGCAGATCGACTTCGTCGTCTACCCAGAGAATTCTCATCTGTTTCATGGTGTATCCTCATTGTTGGTTTGTAGTTCCGTCTCGAAAGCACGCTGTCTTTCTTTGACGATCTTCTTCACCGATTCCTCATCGGCGTCCTGAAAATAGAGTGCGAGTTTGAAGTTTAGGTCAGTACGCGAACAATTGAACCATGCGATCATCTTCTCCATATATTGATCTACAAAGACCTTTTTGAAGTCCTTGTCATCTTCTTTTTGCTTTTCTTTATATTCTTTGATGTGCGCCCGCAATTCTTTCATGGGCTTCTCAGCAGCCAGGTCTACCCAGGCGTCACGCTCGGTCCAATCCGCCTTTTTGACCAAGGGGCGGATCATCTGCAGCCGGTCAAAGCCGATTTCCTTGAGGGTGGTCTCGTCTACGTCCATCTCGTCGATAAAGAGATCAAAGGTCTGCACCAGCTTGCCACCCAAGCTGCCGCTGAGTTTATATTCGGATTCGATAAAGTCTTTGAAGCTCTCATAGCCCTTGAAGATAAAGAGCTTGCCCCGCTTGATATCCGAGAGTAGCTCGCCCAAAGAGATGAAGTTGTCCTCCAGCTTCTTGCTGAGATTGGCTACGGCGTTGAATTTCTCGTCTGGGGTCATGTTTTCGCTGCGATATGTTTCGTTTTTCATAATGGTATTTCCTTATTTGATCGGGTAATATGTATTTGATTCGCCGGGGAAAGAACCATCCTTGACTTCAGAGGTATAGGCGTCCAAAGCCTGGATGCTCAGCTTTTCCAGCTCGGCATAGATTTTTACAAATTTGGCGGCTTTGGCGGTGAAGCCCAACATGTCATGCCAGACCAACACCTGACCGTCCGTGTAGCGACCTGCTCCGATGCCAATGGTGGGGATGCGGAGCTGCTCGCTGATCTCTTTGCCCAAAAGCTCCGGGATGCCTTCCAACACCAACATGAAGGCGCCGGCTTCCTGGATGGCATGGGCTTGACGGATCAGCTCGGTATGCGCATCAATGCTCTTGCCTTGAACCTTGTAGCCACCAAAACGGTGCACACTCTGAGGCGTGAGACCGATGTGGCCACAAACGGGGATCTCGCAATCCACGATCGCCTCAATCGCTGCGATGCGGGAGGCTGTGCCGCCTTCCAGCTTCACGGCGTTGGCTTTGCCCTGCACGATCAAATCTGCTGCATTCACCTTTGCTTCCTCAGGATTATGGTAGCTCATGAAAGGCATGTCCACCACGATGAAGGTATCAGGGGCACCTCGGCGCGTGGCGATGCTATGGTGAATCATCTGATCCACGTCTACATCGAGGGTAGTCTCATAGCCCAGCACCACCATGCCGACGCTGTCGCCGATCAAAATGAGGTCAACTCCGCTCTGAGCCACTGCCTTTCCCATGGCATAGTCGTAAGCGGTGACCATCACGATCTTCTCGCCTTGATCCTTCATCTTCTGAAAGTCTGTCACGGTTTTAGTCATTGTCTGTTCCTTCCTGTTCGGTGTAAAAATTGTCATCATCGAGATGATCGGCATCGGATTCGATCATATTCACGCTCATTCCTTTGCCTATCATCATGTCATAGAGTAAATTGCCGTTTACGTACCAGCCCATGAGGCGGCCACGCAGACGTCCCAGATAGTAGTTTGCATTCATTGCCGGTTTATTTCCCTGATACCACATATACTTAGGCCCATGTAAGCGGCCTTGATACAGGTGGATCACGCTCTTGAGCTCTTTATCCTTATAGCGATCATAAGCCACTCCGCTAAAGAGCTGCCCCTCAAGCGTATAGAGGCTGTCAGAAAGCTGCAATTGTTTGATGGACACAGCGTCTGCTGGAAGCTGATAACTCTTGAGGGATAAATACTCATCGGAAAGGCTCTGAGCTGCCAAAGTAGAAATGCTCATCACGGCAATGAAAATGAAAACCAAACTCCACCTCAGCCCGGGAATGCGCTTGTGACCCGCCTTTTGAGGGCTGAACTGAACACCCAAGTGTGCGAGGTGCATTTTTACGGGTGCGCCTTTCACGTCAACCTTTATTTTCATCATTGCTCAATCCTGCTAACGAAGTGTGTCATTGTCACGGGGCTATTGTTGGTGTATAATCTGCTCGGCCATACCCTTACGCTTTTTGCTAAACTGAAGCACCAAGCCGGCGATGAGGATCAAGGTCGTGCCCAAAATGCCGATCAAGCTGAGCGTGATACTCTTGGAATAGCTGGTGGGTTTGAAGACGAGCTCCAGCCTGTGATTTCCGGCTGGAATCTTGAAGCAGCGCAGCGCATGGTTGGCCACATAGATGGGGATTTCTTTGCCGTCCAGATGAGCCTTCCAACCGGCAGGATAATAGACCTCGCTGCTCACCATCAGAGCGTCCTTGTCCGTATAAAGCTCATATTCCAGGGTGTGCATCTCGCTCTTGGTCTCTTTTACCCAGGCGGAATCGGGTGCTGAGATGCCTGTGATCGGCTCTTCTATATAGGCTATATGAGCGGGATCAAAGTCTTCACGAGCCATCCGGCTAAGCGTGGAATCGCTACTGGGGACATGGATGGCTTTATCCACAAACCAAGCTCTGGGCAACACTTGCGTGTTTTCGTAGACGGTGAGACCTTCTTGCGAGGAGAAGACCGGCTTTACATGGGTCAACACTTCATCGGCAGGCAACTGATCCGGAATCAGGAAGTATTTGGCATTGAGCATGTTGAGCACGGGCATGGGTGTTTCCTTGAGCTCGCCTGTCTGAGCGGATTGGCTGAGCTTGATCAGGTAACGAAGCCATTGGCCCGGCGTGTTGGTGGCTGCATCGCCGTCGATGAGCTTCATGATATTTTCATAACGCTGCAATTTGGCTGCGGAATAGCCATTGATGATCTGATGATAGTAGGCATATTCGCCGGTGGGCTTGGGCAACTTGCCATCCGTAAAAGCGTTCTGCGAAATGGGATAGACGCGGTAGTTACTCTTGTCACTCTTTAGAAAATCGTCATAATCCAGGGGATGGAACTTGCTTTGATACTGCTTTACGGGGGACAAATCTTTCAGATGCTTGCCGGTATACACCCACAGGTCTATGAAAATCGAGACGGAGATCAGCAGCATAAAGCCGGCCTTAGGCAGCTTTTTGATGTTGTTCAGATAGGCCAGTCCCATGCTCACGGTCAAAAAGAGTAAGCTGAGGATGCCGCTCTTGTAGAGCAAATCCAACCTTTCCAATCTCATATGAGCGGGTAATTCGGTGAGACCGTGTCTGGCAAGCTCCTCCAATTCCCTTGCGGCGGTGAAAGACAGGCCGCCGAAGACCGTCTTTGCCAAAGCCAACCACAAGACGAAGATCGCACCCGAAATCCAGAACAGCCTCAGCAACAGCTTGCTATATTTGGCGTCGCCGACCTTGTCCAAAAGCGTATCCAAGCCCAGTGCAGCCAAGAGAACGGCATTGAGCTGCACCATTACGAGGATCATGGAGGGCACTCTGAATTTATTGAAGAAGGGCAGGTATTTGAGAAAGAGGTCGGAAATGGCGGGTGCAAAGCTGCCGAAGGACATGATGGTGAAGATGGCGGAGGTGATCCAGAGGAAGATGGCGGTTTTGCGGTTTTTGGGTGTGGTAAGCGCAAGGATGCCCAGGGCTAAGACCACGATGCCAAAGTAGTTGTAAACCTGCGTGAAAGGCATGAAGCCCCAATAAGTCTGGTTGATACCGCCAAAGAAATCGGGAACGATGAAGCCCAAGATTTCCAAAGGATGGAAGCTCCAGCCCTGAGCATAGGCGGTGTCCAGTCCGCTTGAGCCGCCCCGCATGGTGTAATGGCTGTATTCCATCGTGGAAAGATAGGGATTCATCACGGCTAAGGCGGTGAGTCCAAAGGCGAGTGCTGCAAATAAAGTGAAGAGCCAGAAGTCTTTATGCTTCTTTTTGACAATGCTTTGGATCAGCTCCCAAATCCAGTACATGCCGATGAAGAGATAGAGGTAATAGGTGATCTGGGGGTGGTTTTCCCTCAGTTGGACGATCAGCGTGGAAGCCAAAAGTCCCAAGCCCAAGAGCCCCGGTTTCTTCTTCAGGTAAAAAAGCGCCCAGAGCACCCACGGGACATACATCATAGCCCTGAATTTGGTGTTGTGACCAATCTCTAAGAGCCCTACCCAATGGCAGGAAAAGACAAAGGCGATCGCACCGATAAAACAGATGTAGGGGTCAAGCTTCCAGTGGCGCAGCAGCAGAAATACGCCCAGCCCGCCCAAGAAGAGCAAGAAGATGCGCCAGTTCATGATCCGCCCTAAAAAGTTGATCCCGCTTTCCAAGAAGGGGATGCGATTTGGGAAACTGATCATGTAGGAGGGCATGCCGCTAAACATGCTTTGCGTCCAGAGGGCGCGGTCTGAGTGGGTTTTATTGTATTCGATAATGCTTTGAGCGGCTCCCTGCCACTGAGTAATGTCCGTGGCGATGGGAGTCTGCTTGCCAAAAGCAATGGGAAAATAGAGCAAAGCCAGCAGCAAAAACAGCACTGCCACCAGAATCCAGCTCAAGTGTTTTTGAAAGTTGGCGTTAGCCGCCAGAGCTCCAAGCTTATTATCTGCTTGGAGTTGCGGCTTTCCTTGGTATTTGGGCTTGACAGATTTGCGGTTCATGGGAGAAAATCCTTATCTTATAATAATCGTTTTGGGCATAAGAATTGCGCAGGCCATATCGGTCAAGCACAAAATTGAGCTTATGCCACGGGAGACTGTTATGACTTACTCTTATAAAAAACGCATCTATGGCTTTGAATGTGACGTTTATGGCCATATGAACAACGCCTCTTACCTCAATCTCTTGGAGGCAGCCCGCGCCGAAGCTTTGATCGAAATGGGGCTCTCCATCACCAAAATGCGCGAGATGAACCTACAGATCTTTATCGTGGGTTATGAGATGAAATATCTCAAAGGCATTGATTTAGAGGACATCGTGGAGGTGAAGACCTATACCACCACCTTGGGCAGACTCAAATCAAGCTGGAAACAGGAAATCTACAACGGTAATGGCGACTTATGCTTTGTCGCAGAGATGGACGCCGTCTTTGCCAGCGAGGGGAAAGCGAAGCGGCTGCCACCCGAGGCAATGGAGATCTTGCAGAGGAGTATGTAGGGTCGGTCGCCGGACCGACCATTTGCCGCTGCTCCTGTACGGGCGGTCGCTGAACCGCCGTTGTTCAGGAGGCTATGAATGTGCAGTCTGATAACAACTGCCCGCGTGTAAGGTCGTTCGCTTCGGCGAGCGACCTTACAAGCAAGCGGCACCTTCGCGGGTATGTGTACAGAAGCGGCGCTTCAGCGACCGCCCGTACAATCAAGGGGAAACCCTGCAAACGCGGAAGCCTATCTGGCAGTCTGTAAATGTAGCGTAGAGTCTGCCCCGAGCCGAAACGGTGCAGTCGCTGGCATAGTCGTTCCAGCCACCGCCGCGTAATACACGCTTGAAACCGGACGTAGCTCCATGCGGATCAGTCTGTGCTTCACTGGGATAGCTGTCATAAATATCCCAAACCCATTCCCACACGTTACCGCTCATATCGTAGATGTCGAGCTCGTTGGCGGCCTTGGTACCAACCGTATGGCTGGTTGCTCCGGCATTATTCCAATACCAGGCAACTGCGTCAACATTGTCGCTGCCACTGTAGGTATAGCCCTGGCTCAAGTTACCTCCCTTGGCGGCAAACATCCACTCCATCTCGGTGGGCAGACGATAGCCATCGGCAGTCCAGGAGCAGGCGACATTGGTATGATTATCACTGCTGTTGTTCCAATCTGAAGGCCAAGCATCGGGATTGGTGCCATAACTGTCGTAGCTGTAGCAGGGAGTCAGCCCTTCCTGCAAGCTGCGGCGGTTGCAGTATTCGATGGCATCATACCAAGTTACCTGCTCCACAGGGCCATTGGTAACATCTGTAAATTCAGAAGGATTATTGCCCATCACGGCCTGATATTCAGCCTGAGTCAGCTCGTATTTACCGATATAGAAGCTGCTGATCGTCACATCAGAAGTATCGTTGTGGAAAGAACCACCGTACACGAGAACCATCTGGCCGGGCGTAAATGCGTTGATCGTGTAGGTCGCAGATGCTGTGCTGCTGGGAGTCCAGCCATTCTTGAATCCCTTGGCCTTGATGGTGGTTGTAGAAGACACATTGATCGGGCTGCTATAGGTGGGAGAATCTGCAGTCGGCTCCGTGCCGTTGGTAGTGTAATGGATCGTGGCTCCGGGCGTAGCACAGGATATGCTGACATTCTGTGCTGAGGTGTAGGTTCCTTCTGGCGGGCTGAATGTGGGCGTAGCTACGGTATCAGGCGTTATGTTGATGGTATAGTTC
>JAKQWO010000079.1 GCA_029561955.1 Candidatus Cloacimonadota bacterium | reverse complement strand
CTTATCCTTCTTTGATATAACTGATATCAGAGTGAGGTTGTTCAGCTCTTTAACAATATAATCGCTGTGGGTGGTGATATACACCTTGATTCCGGCATTTGCTATCTGGGCAAAGAGCCTTGTCAATTTCCTTTGGTTTTCGGGATGCAGGTTTAGCTCCGGCTCATCAATCATCAAAATATCGCCCTTTTGGGCACCGTGTTTCAGATAGATGACGAGATCCACCAAAGAGCGAACAGAGCTGGAGCTTTCCCTGATTGTCAGCCTAATCTGCTCGTCACCTTCGGGGATAAAGTAAAGCACCCTATTGGAATAGAGCACATCACCTCCGATAATACGGTTCATTGACTTGATGATATGGGGATGTTTATTGGCGATATAGCTCATTTTTTGGACAGTTTTACCGATTCCACGCACGGCACCTATAGCTCTATCGATGGGCATTGCATAGTCTTTATCGACCCGATCCAAGATCAGGAAGGGGTCAATCTCCCCCTCCTCATCTTTCAGTGTATCCAAGACTTTGCTTCTGGCAAAATCAAGCTCTGTCTGAAACATTTCTATTCCCGTGCGCTCTGCGGGCAAGATCGTGGGCATAGGGAAGGTACTGGCAAAAATGATCTCCTTGATAGCATCGCCGATAGAACGTGCAAGCACCCTCTTGGGTATCTCGACAGAATTTCTATCCACCAAAAGAGAGATTGAGATTGTGTTTGAACCTTTGTCTTTGAGGATGGAAAAAACATCTCCCTTTGCCCCCATGGTTCGTTTAAAAGTATCCAAGGGACTCAAGTCGTTCTTTTCTATCTTTATTTCCAGCTTAGCTTTGGACATGGATTCCTGTTCGGTAGTGAGCACTTTTTTGATCTTCTTGCTGTAACTTTCGCAAGCAGCATTAACAAAGTCCTGGCCTTTATCCAAAAGATTCTCAAGAGTAACCGAGACATTGCCCTTCTCAAACAGCGGGTCAATCATCCTGTCACCGAGATCCAGCTCATACTCTTCCCACCAATAGCTGAAAAACTCTCCAATCACGTAGGAAAGATATGTTTTTCCCGTATTATTATTCCCACACACAATGGTGAAGTCAGACAAAGTGAGTTCTGCACTTTGAACGTGGCCGAGGTTAGAGACTTTGATTTTCATATTGACTCCCTTTTAATAAGGTGCTACTTAAAATTTGTTACCGTGCTTACAAGATAATTTCGGATGGTTATTATGTCAAGCCCCAAATCAATCTATCACTTTTGGTCAATATCCCAAAGCTTGGTGAATGGAGTTGCAGCTCTATCGGTGTCTCCGTCTTCTTGCTCCTCTATTATCCGTGTTCATCCGTGTGCATCCGTGGAAGAAATAAATCCAACGCAGTTGGCTCCAAACACACACCCCTCACACAACGGCTTTGCCTTGCACACCAAAGCAGAAAAATGCACTATCTGAGCGTGCATATCTTTATACAAATCCACATCTTGGGGTATCTGCTGCGTGATAAAAGCCACCAGCTCATCATAATCGAGCTTTTCGGTGATAAATCCCAGCCTGCCAAGCAACCTGGCGGTATAGGCATCCGAGACAAATTGCAGCTTATCGCCCGCATAAAGCAGGATGGAATCAGCGGTTTCACGTCCTATGCCCTTAATTTGCAGCAGTTGTTTTCTCAAAGTCGCACCATCCCGAGCGAACATCTGATCAAACGAGAGGTCATATTTGTCATGCAGGAAATCGGCAAAGTTCTTCAGTTTCATGGCCTTCTGGTTGTAATAGCGTGTGGGGATGATCAACTGAGCGATCCGCTCCACCGGACTGCGGTGTATCTCTTCAAATGTGAGCAGATCGTTTTTTTTCAGATTGTTGATCGCCTTTTCCACGTTTTTCCAATTTACATTTTGCGTCAAAATGGCTCCAATAACGATCTCGGCGGTGGTCTCACCCGGCCACCAGCCTCTGTAACCATACAGGTCACGCAAGCTCTGATACAGTTGCATTAGTGTCATTATTCACCGTTTCCAAGCTGAAGATTAGGTCACTCGACCTGCCGCATCCTTTTTGCATAGGTGATAAAAGTCAAGCATTTTCTCACTCTCTCATCCGCAGAGAGGTGCGTCTGTGTCCCGTGAACCGGCGCAGTGACTGACTACTGCTTGGAGGTTCGGTGACCGCTCCTACCCTACTTACCCGCAGGGAGATGGCAAGTTAGAAGCCGGAGGGAGTGGTCTTAACCCTGATTATCTGTGGATCACTCAGAACGGTATTGACAAAAACCATGTCCTTTCTTTACTTGCCAAAACTAAAAAAGAGGTAGACCATGGCAGTAGATAAGAAGCTTAGGGATTTGGTGCAAAAAGCGGAAGCCGGTGATCCAGATTCACAGGTTGGATTGGGTTTGTTGCATCGTTTGAGCAGGGGCGTAGAAGGGAATGATTCGGAAGCAGGACAGTGGTTTCGCAAGGCTGCTGAACAGGGATCGTTGGAAGCAGCGTATTATTTGGGTTGTCATTGCCTTGAAACGGGAGACTATCCTGAGGCGATAAAATGGATTATGGATGCCGCTCTTCGAGGACATGAGAGAGCAGAGTTCACTTTGGGATATATGTATTGTAAAGGCGAAGGTTTGAAGCAGGATTACTCCGAAGCAGCGAAGTGGTTTCTCAAAGCAGCCGAACAAGGAAGCACAGATGCGCAGGTCAATCTGGGTATACTATACGTTCAAGGATTGGGTGTGGAAAAGGATATGTCGCAAGCATTTGAGTGGAATCTTAAAGCTGCGGAACAGGGTTATGATGTGGCACAAAATAACGTGGGTATCCTGTATTTCAGAGGCGAAGGTGTAGAGCTGAGTCAAACCGAAGCGGTAAAATGGTGGCGAAAAGCTGCTGACCAAGGACATGAAGAGGCGCAGTACTATTTGGGACTGGTGTATGGTGCCGGTAAAGGTGTTGTTAAGGATGTTGAGAAAGCCTGCTTCTGGCTGATGTTAGCCGCCAGAAATGGACAAGAAGAAGCCTTGGCAATAAAAGAGAGCATGGATAATTGGCTAAGCAAAAAACAAAAGGACAAGATCACCAAAAAGGTGAAGAAATGGCTGAAGGAACACGAAGAACAGGAGTTGGGGCGTGCGCACCTTTTTGATCATCCCTTCTCAAGATAGGCTTGTCCGGATTTGCGACATGGATGGAAAAATCAAGTCCGTATTGACAAAAAACTCCGTCTTTCTCCAATTGACGAAAGATGGAAAAGGAGATAAACCATGGTAAAAGCCGAAGAGATAAGGTCACTTATGCAAGAGGCTGAGGCAGGAGATGCGGACTCGCAGACGGGTTTGGGCTTATTGTATAGTGTTGGCATCGGTGTGGCGAAGGATCTTACTGCCTCAGAAAAATGGCTTCGTAAAGCCGCCAATCAAGGCTCATCGGAGTCAATGTTTTGGTTGGGATTCTTTTACGATAGATTGGAGAAATACGATAAAGCGGCAAAATGGTATCGTGAAGCAGCGGCTAAGGGCCTTGCGAAAGCGCAGAGCTGTTTGGCGAATCTATATCGGCTCGGTCAGGGCGTGAAACAGGATTATAAGCTGTCTGCCCAGTGGTATCTCAAAGCAGCCCTTCAAGGATTTGTCTCAGCGCAGGTCGATCTGGGCTATCAATACGATAGGGGCGAGGGTGTAGAGCAGGATTATGAAGAAGCCTTTTACTGGTTTCGTAGGGCTGCCGATGAAGGTATTACGGAGGGACAGTTTAACCTGGCTTTGATGTATCACCTGGGCAAATGTGTGAAACAGAGCAACTCCAAAGCAATGGAATGGTATCGTAAAGCTGCGGAACAAGGGTATATGCCCGCTCAGTATAATCTGGGTTTGATGTATTATCGGGGTTTGGGCTCCGGTGAGGATGAGGATCTTGAAAAAGCCCATTACTGGATGTTTATTGCCAGTCAAAGTGGAGATAAAGAAGCCAAGCGTTGTCTAAAAGAAATAGAAGAAGAGTTTTCCAAAGAGCAAAAGAGAAAATTAAGAGCCAAGGCCAGGAAGTGGCTCAGGGAGAGGGAAGCACAGAGAGCCTACATCATTAGAGTGCCCGATCATCCCATATTCAAAAGGGTGCTGTAGATCATTAGAAAAAAGGAGTTAGACCATGAGAAGAAAAGACGTTACTATGCTTCCTGAATTCAAGGCGATAGTGCAACTGGCAGAAGACGGCGATGTGACTGCGCAGCTTGGTTTGGGCACCTTGTATTTTGTCGGTATCGGAGTCAAGAAAGATAATGCTAAAGCAGAAGAATGGCTTCTGATGGCAGCGAATCAGGGAATGGTGGAAGCGCAGTATTTTCTGGGTATCCTTTATGGAGAAGTAAAGAAATATCCGGAAGCATTGAAGTGGCTTCATGATGCGGCGAAAAGAGATTTTGCTGATGCAAAGGTTAGTTTGGGCTGTTTGTATCATGATGGTATTGGCGTAGAACAGGATTATGAGATGTCGGCGGAATGGTTTCACAGAGCAGCAAAACAGGGTAACGCAGAAGCACAGGTCAAATTGGGCCGGCTATACCTTGATGGCTTGGGAGTAAAGCAGGATTGCGTAGCTGCTTATAACTGGTTTCAAAAAGCCGCTCTTCAGGAAGACGCTGCTGGACAATACTTCGTCGGGATGTCATATCAAACAGGGCAAGGTGTAGATGAGGATCATGAAACTGCAGCAGAGTGGTTTCAAAGGGCTGCTCTTCAGGGATATGTAGATGCACAGTACCAGTTAGGTCTATCGTATCTGAGCGGCTTGGGCTATGATAATGATATTGAACGTGCCTATTATTGGCTCTTTATCGCTGCAAGTAGTGGGTATGAAGATGCTCTGAAGTACCGAAAGGAAGCAGCTAAGCAACTCTCTATCCTACAAAGAGTTAGGCTTGAAAAGATGGGCAAGAAATGGTTGAAGGAACACAAGCGTGAGAGCGTCCGGCGGCTCTGTGGCTATCCATCAATGCCCTTGGGCTATTTCTTTTATGAATCTTGAATATCCATGGATAAAGACTTCGACTTCTGGGAGCTGCTGACCAAAGCAGAGGCTGGCGAGGCAAATGCGCAGCATAGATTGGGCCTGATCTATTGTTAGGTGCTGGATTCAGGCAGGATCATGCTAAAGCCATGAAATGGTTACGGCAGGCTGCGAGATTGTTTGGCAGGGCTGCCCGCAACGATCATGCACCCTCACAGTATTATCTGGGCTGGATGTATCATGAGGGAGAAGGCTTGCAGCGAGACCATGCTGAAGCGGCATATCTGTGTTTTGAGATAGCCGCCAGAGCGAGGTATAGAAAAGCTTTTAAGCTCAGAGAAGAGATGACTGGGCATCTCTCGGAACAGCGAAAAAAGGGCTCGGTTTCAATTAGGGTGGATAGAAACAAAGACACAAGAAGCTTTCAAACACCTACTATTTTAGTGGGAGTTCATTTCCGAGCACGGGGCATCGGGAAAAGCAGGTCTTTCTGAAATATTTGCCTGTCGGGTGGGAAAAAGTAACAGGAAACAGCCTTTTTTGACCCACCTTAAAGCCGCTGTTTATGCGGCGTCCCTGCCCCGCCCCTGCTCGGCTCCTCCTCAATCGAGCAGGAATGGCATAGGATTGCAATAGGTTACACGTTTGGGCAGGGAAGGGCCAAGAAAGGAGGTGAACCTTTTCAAAAAGTCAAATGTTTCGATATATTCTCGGATTATCAGGGGTAATTAAGGGCGAAAATGGGCACCTTGTACGGGCGCCCGCAGCGTGTACGGGCGCTCGCCGAAGCGCCGGTTTTCAGCTTTCATTCGTATCTTTTCCTCTGTACGACGGCTGTATGGCAACCGACCGTGCCTGATACACGCTGCAGGCACCCCGAAACGTGCGTCAGCGACTGACTACTGACCACTGACAACTCGGGAAGCGGCGGTTCAGCGAGCGACCGTACAAAAAACCCGCACATCCAAAAGGACATGCGGGCTGTTTATTATCGTTTAATTAGAGGGTTAGGGTCTTTTCTGAGGGTCACGATTCACTTTTTTGCCAATCGGGTCTTCATCTTCTACCACGGTGATGTTTGCCTGTAGTAGCTCGCGCAACATATCCTGGCTCCTGAGAGAATAGTCACGGTAGATATTACCGGTGACTTTGTAGAAGCCTTTTGCTCCTGCTGCAGGCAGAGTGGTGCCATTAGTATAGAGCGTGACCGTAGGATCGGCAGCAAAGCCGTATGGGTTTTCTGAAGCATAGACCTTGTAGTTATAGGAATATGGGACGAGTTCCCAGTCCAAGACACTTCCGAAGTACTGGCCTGGCAGAGCAGCTTAGCTGGCATATGTTGGTGAAAATCCGTGTCCAACCGTAGATAAACTCAAATAATGCGGTAGACTTAGCGTGTCTTCTCCTGCCTCTTCCTTGCTTAGCCGCCCGGTGATTACTCGGTGATACTCGGGTTTTTCCCGAGTATCGCCACGGCATCGCCCTGCGGGTAAGCAAGGGCGAAGTGGGTGACGTGAGAGAAACTCAACCTTAGAGAAAGAGCCGATTGCTTTTTTGGGATAAATATCTGATTTAAGTTGACATATTTTGGCCGATGAGTTTAATGACGCTTCAACATAAGATCATGGAGTTCAGATGCATACAGATGTCGTAAAGTATTTCTTGGAGCTCGTTTGTATAGATAGTGAATCCAGAAACGAGCGCAAAGTGGCAGATAAGCTCAAGGCAGATTTGGCTGCCTTGGGTGCCCAAGTTTTTGAAGACGAAGCTTTTCTTGAGCATGGCGGCAATGCGGGTAACGTGTTTGCTCGATTTTCCGGCAATCCGGAGAAAGAGCCCATCCTCTTTTGTGCGCACATGGATACGGTGAGGCCAGGCAACGGTATCAAGCCCATCATCACCGACGGCGTGATCCACACCGACGGCAGCACGATTTTGGGCTCGGATGACAAATCTGGCGTGGCCGAGATCATGGTCGGTATTAAGCGAGTGATAGATAGCGGCGCAGATCATGCTCCGATCGAGGTTTTATTTACCATCTGTGAAGAGATTGGGCTTTTGGGAGCACGTTCTTTTGATAAGAGTAAGATCAAGGCCAAGCTTGGTTATGCTTTTGATAGCCATGAAGTTGGCGAAGTGATCATCGGCGCACCTTCGGCAGAGAAGTTTGAGATCATCGTCAGGGGCAAGGAAGCGCATGCGGGTGTGGAGCCGGAAAACGGGATCAATGCCCTGCGTGTGGCCTCTGAAGCCATTGCAATGATGCCCAACGGACGTATCGACCATGAATCCACCTGCAACATGGGCAAAATCTCCGGCGGCATCGCTACCAACATCGTGCCCAATAGGATAGTGATCAATGGAGAGGCGCGCAGCCATGACAACTCCAAGCTGGACAGGATCGTTGCTGAGGTCAAGCAGGCTTTGGATACGGCGGTGCAGCGTTATCAGTTGCCGCATGGTCATGCCTCTTATGAGTTTAATAATTCCCGTGATTATGTGGCTTTCAGCATTGCCGAAGACCATCCTGTGGTGCAACTGGCCAAGAAAGCGCTCATCGGGCTGGGCATAGAGCCGAAAATCAAGAAAGGTGGTGGCGGCAGTGATGCCAATATCTTCAATCTGGCCGGTATTTCCATGGTTATCTGCGGCAGTGGCATGGACAACGTGCACACCGTGAGAGAGCGGATCAAGGTCTCTGAACTGGAGAAGGGTGCGGACTTGGTTGAGGCCATGATCATCGCATATTCCAAATAGAGGTGAAGATGCTCAACATCGCATTGATCGGTTATGGCAAGATGGGGCGGATGCTCCACAGCTTGGCGGAGGCGAGTGGCTGCTGCGTGAAAGCGATCATCGACCCCGCATTTCCGGAGTATCATGCCAAGATAGATGCAGACGTATTGCAAGATGTGGAGGTGTGTCTGGACTTCACTCATCCCCAGCAGGTGATGGACAATATCAGGCAGCTTGCCGCTTTGAAGAAGAGTCTCGTAATCGGCACCACAGGCTGGTATGAGCAGATGGATGAGGTGAAAGAGCTGGCGGCTGAGCATCAGATCGGCATCGTCTATGGCGCCAACTTCTCCATCGGGATGAATATCTTTGATCGTATCCTGGCGCATGCTACTGAGTTGATAGATAAATTCAGGGCTTACGACATCTGGGGCCTGGAAATGCACCACAATCAGAAGGCAGACAGCCCCTCCGGCACGGCGATCCAACTGGCCAATACCGTCATCAAACACCACGGCATCAAGGAGAAAGCCGTCTTTGAAAAGGTGGATTACGTGATCAAGCCGGAAGAGCTGCATTTCGCCTCGGTGCGCGGTGGCAGAATTCCGGGTGTGCATCGGATTGGCTTTGATAGCGACGCCGATAGCATAACGCTGGAACACAGCATCCGCAACCGCAGCGGACTGGCTCTGGGAGCCCTCGAAGCGGCCTTGTGGCTACAGGGCAAGCAAGGTTTTTATAGTTTCAATCAGATGATGGACGAGCGGCTGTGTTGATTCCTTTCATCAAAATGCAAGCGCAGGGCAACGACTTTGTTTTCCTTTGGCAGCCTGTTCAGAGCGTGCCGTGGGAGGTGATGCCTCGATTGGCGCAAAGCATCTGTGACCGCCACTTTGGCGTGGGAGCGGATGGTTTGGTCTTGATCTTGGAAGATGAAGAGACCGACGCCCGCATGGTGATCTACAATTCAGATGGCACGAGGCCGGCGATGTGTGGTTCGGCGCTGCGTTGCACGGGTTGGTTGGTGGCTGAAGCGCAGCAGAAGGATGTTCTGACGATCCAGACGGATTCCGGTCTGCGTGAGGTGCAGGTAGACAGGGAAAAAGGCGAAGTGGAGGCTGTTATCGGCTACCCCGTGATCAAAGAAAAAGAGCTGGATTTATCCGGGCTCAAGGGCTCTTTGGTGGATGTGGGCAATCTGCACTTCGTGACTTGGTGGGATGAGCTGGAATCCAAGCCACATCTGCTCTTTGGAGCCAAAATAGAGAAGACATCAGGCTATGAGAGCGGCATCAATTCCATGTATGCAAGGCGCATCTCTGCTGATGAAGTGGAGCTGTTGATCTGGGAAAATGCCTGTGGAGCCACTTTGGCCTGCGGAACCGGCGCCAGCGCTACACTCAAAGTAGGTATTGAGCTGGGGCTGATCAATGAAGAAGTGACCATCCACATGCCCGGCGGCAGCGTCCAAGCCTGTTTGAATCCGGATCAGGGCGTGAGTATCGGCGGTGCAGTGAAGGAAGTATTTGAAGGAGCTTTCCCGTGGAAAACTTAGGCCAATATCTCAAAAAACAGCGTGAAGCTCAGGGCTATGATTATTTCATGGTCTACACGGATATACGCCTGAAAGAAGAGCAGGTGAAGCTGATCGAGGACAATCGGTTCTTTGAGCTTGGGCCGCACGGGATGGTCAGATCCATCGTTTACAACTATGCCCGCTACTTGGGTGCGGATTTGGTTGCGGTGAGAAAAGAGCTGGATATCCTGATTCCGGAAGTGAGTCACAAGCTGCAGCTCCCGCAGGAAGAGAAGAAAGACAAGAAGATCATGCTTTCAACCAACCTCTTGTGGGCATTAGGGATAGCCGTCTTTGTGATCATCTTGGGGATGATAGTCTATCATGCCTATATCAACGGCTGGCTCACACCTCCGCCCATACTCAAGCCAAGCAGCGATAGCCTCAAAACCGAGACCGTAGCGCCACAAGAGGAAATCCCGCTGCCGGATAGCAGCAGGCTCAAGATGCTGGAACTCACCAAAGAATTGAACAAGGAAAAGAAGCCCGAAGACGAGAAGGAGAGCGGCAGAAGCTCAAAACCCAGAAAGACGGACAACACAGACTACATCAAGAATTTCATGGAAGACAGCCCTGTGAATCGGGAATAGCCGTGTGGGGCTTCATCCTGCGCTAAGGAAAGGAGACAACATGACTGACAAGCTAAAATCCTGTGTGTTCTGCAATATAGAGCCGGGAAAATACATAGTGGCGGATGAACTTTTCTACGCCATACCAGATCATAAACCGCACTGCAAGGGGCATACACTCATCATCAGCAAACGCCATGCGGAGAACTACTTTGAGCTAAACAGTGAGGAAACAGCCCAGTTGCAGGAAATCGTCCTGAAGGTGAAGGCGCATCTGGACGAGAAATACCAGCCCCGAGGCTATAGGCTGTTGATGAATTGCGGCAGAGCAGCGGGACAGCAGGTTTTCCACTTCCATCTGCATCTGCTGCCCTACTATTGAGTGGAATTGTTTCCACAAATCTGGAGGGTTGTAGCGAGCGCAGCCTCTTAGTAAGCTAACATCAGCAAAGCTTCGATATCCGCGCTTTCCAGTTTGCTAAAGCCTCCCAAGGTGCCGGATGCGGTGATCATCTCCAGAAGCACGGGCAGGTCTTCAGCTTGCAAGCCTAAGTCTCTCAAGGAAGTAGGTGCACCCCAAGCGGAGATTTTCTCTCTAAACTTATGTAATGCACGACAGACGTTATCCTCATCCCAGACATCCTTTGCCCAGCCTAAAAAGCGTCCGGGCATTTTTTGGTTCATATACTCAATCCAGGCGGGGAAGATGACACCGAGTCCCTCACCGTGGGCAATCTGAGGTTTGAGGGCAGAAAAGGCGTGTTCGATGGTGTGACAAGCCCAATCGCCGCCTTGATGTCCCACGCCGCTGATGCCGTTGAGAGCCAAAGTGGCGCACCAGGCAAGGTTTGATCTGGCTACCATGTCCGCCGCATTCTCCTGCAGCCTGTCCGTCATTTCCATGATGGTCTTGAGCAGAGCGGTGTTGATCGCATTGGTGGCGATGGCGTTTTCTTCGGTAAAGTAATACTCCAAAATGTGGGCAGTGGCATCCAGAGCGCCGCTAACGGTCTGCCGGAAGGGTAAACTGGCCTGAACGCTGGGGTCGATGATGGTGAAGACGGGGTAAAGCAGCGGCGAGCCGAGGCCGGCTTTGTGCGTGGTTTCGCTGTTGGTGATCACGGCAAAGCTGTTCATCTCGCTGCCCGTGGCGGAAAGGGTGAGCACGGTGTAAACAGGAAGTGCAGCTTTGATGCGTTCTTCATCGGTGACGGCTTTCCAGATGTCTTCCATGTAAAAACCAGCGGCTACCGCTTTGCCACTATCGATCACGCTGCCGCCACCCACGGCTAAGACGGAATCCACCTGCTCCCGGTGAGCTAAAGCGATGATTTCTCTCACCTTTTCTAAGGTGGGATTGGCCTGAACGCCCCAAGCCTCGATCCAGTTGATACCAGCTTCTTTAAGGCTTTCAACCACCTGGTCATAGACGCCATTATTGCGGATAGACCCACCGCCCGCAATCAGCAGAACCTTCTTGGCACCACGTTTCTGCAGCTCAGTGCCCAAAACGCCGATCTTTCCACTACCAAAAAACACCCTGGTTGGATTGTGAAATACAAATTCCATCGGTTTACTCCTAAAACTATTTGGCAGCCAGAGCGGACTCCGGCTGTGACTTATATCGTTTACTCAAAAGGCTTTCAGATGCAGAGCCCTTCTTGATGAAAATATAAGCTGCCGAGCCCCAGAGACAAGGGGAAATTGCCAAGCTGGCTTCTGGGGAGTTTTTATGAGGGAAACTGGAGACAATGGCGTATATGGGGTTAAGGACGGCCATTTATGGCAGATATAAAAAACGTGGAGTTCACCGGAGAGGTGACTCCACGCTTCGGAGGGCATTCTATGTAGGGTCTGTATGGTGTTCACCATATTATACAGGCGACTTTGGTGTCAAGGGTAAACTTCTTCTTTTTAGGCGTGGTTTGTGGAAATAAATCAACTTTTCTTAACCTTGAGTGTCTATCTGATTGATTATATAGACGCTTATGAAATGTTGAATTAGCCGGATAAAATGAATCTTATTTCAGTTAGCCGTCCCTTTTTGTCTCAGGAAAGGTTGATAAATGGCTACTGATTTCTGTCGATTTTCAAAATGATGCACAAAATCCTGCTATCTTACTGTTAGATAAAGCATTGGCCTGCTTTCACCACTTTGGCATTGACAAAATTGCGCCACCCATCCAAGTTTACTTCGTGTATTACATCGTTCACTTTCCCCTCAATTTGGCTAAAGAATTTAGCTATCGCAGCCGGCAGCCTTTGCAGCCTGGCTGCCGTGTCCTTGTGAGTTTAAATGGCAAAGACACCATCGGCATCACCGGTGAGGAGCTATTGAATCCACCCAAGGGCATCCGCTACCGTGACATCTTGGAAGTTCTTGATGCCGAGCCGATTATCACGCCGGAAATGCTGAAGTTAGCCGCTTGGATGTCTGGCTATTATCTCTGCAGCATGGGGATTTGTCTTTTCAGCATGCTGCCGGGGAGCTTGATTCCTGATCCCAGTGCGTTGATCAAGAAGCGAGAAGGCGCTTTAGTGAGCGATCCCGAGCTGGCAGAATTGCTCAAGGATGGTCTCTGGCACCAGCTTTCTCAGGTGAAGGCAGACCTGCCCAACCGCCCCATCTACAAGCTGATAGAGCAGGCGGAAGAGGCGGATGAGATAGACGTGGAGCGCAGCGTGGGCGCCAAGGACAAGCCCCGCTATGCAAACTTTGTCAGCCTGCTTGCGGATGCCGATCCTGAGACCAAACTCACCGACAGACAGAGCGAAGCGATAGGGATACTCAAGGCTTCGGGAAGCAGGATGCCTATGGCGGAGCTGGCGCAGCACTTTTCCTATTCGGTGATCAAGGCTTTGGCGGACAAGGGGATGGCCAAGATAGAAGCCTGCAGAATCGACGCTGTGCCTCACTATGAACCCGCCGCCTTCGCACCCCGTGACATCACTCTGAATGAGGAGCAGCAGCGCGCCTTGGACGCTATCCTGCAGACGAGGGATACCTTCAACGTAAACCTGCTTTACGGCGTCACGGGCAGCGGCAAGACGGAGGTGTATCTGAAGGTGATGCAAGAGTATCTGCAAAAGGGCAAAAACATCCTCTTCCTGATCCCGGAGATTGCGCTCACGCCTCAGATGGTGGAGCGTTTTGAAGCAGAATTTGGCCCCATTTTGGCCATCAATCACAGCAAGCTTGGTGCCAAAGAGCGGTTGCGTCAGTGGAAAATGATCTTTGGTGGCGAAAAGCGCATCGTGGTGGGAGCGCGCAGTGCCGTCTTTGCTCCCTTGCCAAATCTGGGACTGGTGATCGTGGACGAAGAGCACGAGCAGAGCTACAAACAGGAGAGTCAGCCCCGCTATCATGGCCGGGACATGGCGATCGTGAGGGCACAGATTTCGGGTGCCCAGGTGATTATCGGATCCGCCACGCCTGCGTTGGAATCCTGGCGCAATACCCAGATCAAAAAGTATGCTATCCAAACCCTGGAAAACCGCCCCTTTGAGATCAGCATGCCGGAGGTTGAGCTGGTAGACTTGCGTCAAGAGCCGCATGAGGAGCTGTTTTCACAGAAGCTCTTGGTAGCCATTGAGGAGACGCTGCGGCGCAACCAGCAGGTGATCCTCTTTCAAAACAGACGTGGCTATTCCTCCTATATCCAATGCCTAAGCTGCGGCAAAATCGTCAAATGCCCGAACTGCGAGATCAGCATGTATTACCACCGTGACATGGCTCAGCTCATGTGCCACTACTGCGGTTACACCTTGCCCAATCCCCGCTCCTGTCCCTCCTGCGGCTCTTTCAGCTTCAGCTATGGATCGCCTGGCACGCAGAAGTTGGAGCAGTTGCTCAAGATACTCTTTCCTGAGGCACGGCTCTTGAGGCTGGATTCGGACAGCACGCGCCGGAAAGATGCGCACAAAGAGATGTATCAAGGCATGAAAAGAAAGGAGATAGACATCCTTTTGGGCACACAGATGATCAGCAAAGGCTTGGATTTCCCGCATGTTACCTTAGTGGGGGTGGTGTTGGCGGACATCAGCCTCAACATCCCAGATTTCCGCTCCGCAGAACGCACCTTCCAGCAGCTCACTCAGGTCTCAGGACGCTCCGGCAGGGCTGAACTGCCCGGCAGGGTGATCATCCAAAGCTACAACCCCGACCACTACTCCATCTCCAAGGCTGCCCAGCAGGATTACCCCGCTTTTGCCGCCTTCGAAATGCAGTATCGGCAGCAGATGAACTACCCACCCTTTTGCCGCTTGGGCAGGATACTATTTACCAGCAAAGACGAAGCCACCATCAGAGAGGCGATGCAGAGCCTGAGCCAAATCTGTCAGCAACACCTCTCTGGAATCGAGGGACTGACCTGCCTCGGCCCCACAGTTGCGCCGCTGCCCAAGATTTCAGGCCAATACCGCTATCACCTTATCTTCAAGGCGCAGAGCCACGCCATACTGATAAGAGCCATCAACACTATCAAAAAGCACTTCCAGCCCAAGTCATCGCTGCGCTGGCAGGTGGATGTTGATCCCGTCTCGCTGATGTGATTTTCCCACCCAGGCAATCCACCTAAATCCATCCCGCATATAAATCCTCTCTTCCCACCGCACAAATCCCCACCCTAAACAAGCGCTATCCGAGCCACTTTGGCCCCTAACTTGATTTTTCTCTTGCCAAAAGAAGCGCTTCCTAAATAATGGCCTAAAAAGCTAAGGAGTAATACAATGTTTTCAGACAAAGATGACGAATTGACCCCCTGCCCAGATTGCGGCGAAGACTGCGATTGCGGACACGATCATGACGATGAGAATATCATCACCCTCGATATGGAAGACGGCACCCAACAGGACTTCCTGATCTTGGGCGTGATCGAGTATGAAGGTGAGCAATATGTTGCTCTGGCAGAAGTTGGATCAAACGAGTATGACATCCTTCACATGGACGTGCAAGATGAGACAGTCGAGCTCAATGTGATTGACGATGACTTGCTTTTCAACGAAGTTGCCAACATATTTGAGGAACAGTTGTTTGAAGGAGACACTGAGGAAGACGAATAAACCGTCTTAGCAGTGTGTTACACATTATCAAACTCCAAATATCGGGTTTGCTGGAAAGGTGAGCCCGTTTTTCTTAGCCAATGACAAGCAATGGATTTTTGGGGCAAAGCTGCTCACGCGGGCGGGCTTTGCCCACCTTATTTTGAGGAATAAAGGATGAAAGTAGATTTAATCATTCACAATTGCAATCTGATCGCCACCATGGCCAGTGGTGGCAGGCCCAAGAGGGGCAAAGAGATGAACGACGCCGGCATCGTCACCAACGGTGCCATCGCCATCAAAAATGGCAAAATCAGGTATATCGGCAAGTCCGACGAAATTATGAACGGAGTCACAAGCAATTCTTATGTAGACGCTTACGGCGGTATTGTTACGCCTGGATTTGTCGATCCTCACACCCATCCGGTCTTTGTCCACACCCGTGAAAAGGAATTTGCCATGCGCTTGGCCGGCGCTACTTACGTGGAGATTTCCAAAGCGGGCGGTGGCATCAACTCTACCATCGAGACCACCAAAAATGCCGATTTTGAACTGCTGTTAAAGCTGGCCAAACAGCGCATCAGAAGGATGATCTCGATGGGAACTACCACCCTGGAAGCCAAGAGCGGTTATGGGCTGGACACCGAATCTGAGCTGAACCAGCTCAGTGTGATCGGGGCTCTGCAATTCAGTTTGCCCATCGACATCGTGCCCACTTTCATGGGAGCGCACGAGTATCCCATGGAGTATAAAAACGACCACGCAGCCTATATCAAAATCCTCACCGAGGAGATGATCCCGGCGGTAGTCGAGCAGGGCATCGCTAAATACTGCGACATCTTTACCGAAGCGCACGTTTTTAACATAGAAGAAAGCCGCCACGTACTCCTATTTGCCAAAGCTTACGGTCTGAAGCTGAAGATGCACGCCGATGAGATCGAACCCATGGGCGGTGCGGAACTGGCTGCCGAGCTGCGTTGCACCTCTGCAGACCACTTAGGTGCCGCCAGCGAAAAGGGTCTTATAGCTATGCGTAATGCCAACGTGGCAGCGGTTCTCTTGCCGGCCACGCTCTTCTCTCTGGGCGCCAAAAGCTATGCCAAAGGCCGTTTTATGATCGATTCCGGCCTCATCGTGGCACTCGCAACAGACTACAACCCCGGAAGCTGCAATTGCGATTCCATGCCCATGGTGATGACTTTAGCCTGCCTCAAGATGGGCTTCACTCCCATCGAAGCCTTGGCCGCCTCCACCATCAACGCCGCCTACAGCATCGGCATGGCAGACCACAAAGGCTCCTTGGAAGTCGGTAAAGACGCAGACCTCATCATCTGGGATATCCCCAGCCTGGATTTTATCCCCTATCACTTCGGCTCTTCCCACATCTTCAAGGTCTTTGCCAAAGGCGAACTTGTCCATAGGGCCTAAATCCCGCTATGAGCAATAGCCCCAGCTCTTTATACACCATCATCAGCACCCTGCATCGCAGCAGCGTTCACATCGTCTATTTGGTGAAAAGCAGGCAGACCAAAGAGCTGTTGGTCATCAAAACCATAGACCCCAAGTGGCAGGCCGATCCTCTGCTCAAGCAGCGCCTCAAGGATGAAGCGGAGATAAACATGCGCCTCAGCCATCCCCACATCCGCAGGACGGTGGATATGTTTGAGGAAGACCGCAACCTCTACGTGGTCTACCAATACATCGAAGGCAAGCTGTTGAGCGAGTTTTTAAATTGGGGAAAGCTTAGCTTTTCCGCACAGCAGGTGATCAAATGGATGGATATGATCGTGGATGCCTTGGCGCACGCTCATTCCCAGGGCGTCTACCACGGACAGATCAATCCCCACAACATCATCGTCAACGAAGAGGGCGAACCCTGCATCTATGGCTTTGGCAAGGCGCACAATAGCTGGCTGGATGAAGACCCCCACCAAAACGGCATGCACCCCATCCTCTTTTTGGCTCCCGAAGTCTATGGCGGCGGCAAACCGAATGCTGCTTCAGACATCTATTCCTTGGCAGTTCTGGCCTATCTGATGCTCTGCGGTCGCTTGCCTTGGACAATAAATAAAGATTTGGGCGTCAAAAAGCAGAAAGAAAGCAGCTTTGAAAAGCCGGTGATCAATCCCGAATTCTTGAGTATAAACATTCCGGAATGGCTCTTTGGCATCATCAACCGCTGCCTGAATATAGACCCCAAAAACCGCTACTCCTGCATGGAAGAGCTCAAGCAAGCCATTCTGCTGCAGGAAGTAAGACCGCCTTTTGAGTCCAAACAGCCAGAAGCGCCGCTGGCAGAGGAACCTCTAACAGAAGAACAGCCCGTGATAGAAGAGCCATCAAAGATAGAGCTGGTTTCTGAGGTTGAGATACCGCCCATAGTGGAGGAACCGCTCAAGATTGAAGAGCCTGTGGTGGAAGAGCTTCCCAAACAGGCGATACCTCCGGCAGGGGTGGATTTTCCCAAGCTGGAAGAGCCTGTGAAAGTGGTTTCACCTTCTAAGGTTGAAGCTCCCAAACCCCAAGCGGAATACCCCAAAACTGAGCCGGGAAAGGTAGCAATAGATAGCTCCAAGGTGGAGATTCCCAAAGCGGAGATCACGAAGGTGGAAAACGTTCCGCCGCCCAAGCCCAGCCCCATCACTCCTCCTCCCAAGAAAGCGGGCTTTACCGTCCAAAAATCAGATAGCATGGACCCCAAGGTCAAGCGTTTGGGCACCATCATGGCCATCGCCGCCATCCTCATCGTGGCTTTTGCCGTGCTCAAATACACCGTCTTCACTGAGAAACCCATATTTAGCTCCGAGGTGAACGAACAACAGGAAGACGACGATCTCGACTTGGAGCCCGTGCCCAACCGAGCCTTCCGGATGGTCTATGTCAAAGGTGATTCCACCTCTATCGGCAGCATGGCTCCCGAAGCTGCCTCAGATGAATTTCCGCCCCTCAAGCTCAAGGTGCCCAGCTTCTGGATGTCGTCCTGTGAAATCACAAACGAAGAGTGGGCAATGGTTTATCCCCAACATTTTTACAACCTCAGCGAGAAACACCAGCCCGTCACCAACGTCAGCTTTTTGGAGGTGTTGGAATACTGCAACGAAAAGAGCCTTCTGGACAATCTGGAGCCCTGCTATGACTTCCTGACTGGCTATACCTGCGATTTCAGCGCCACTGGCTACCGCCTTCCCACCGAAGCGGAATGGGAATACGCCGCCAAAGAAGGCCAATCGGAAGCTCCCTACAGCTATAGCGGCTCCGACGACCCCGGTGAGATCGGCTGGTACCTGCAAAATAGCGATTCCGAGCTGCATCCCGTAGGCCAGAAAAAGCCCAACGCCCTGGGACTCTACGACATGAGCGGCAACGCCTATGAATGGGTCTGGAACTGGTATGCACCCTACTCAAGGGCGGCAAACCCGTTCTATGGACCCGAAACAGGCAGCGAAAGAGTGATCCGCGGTGGTTCCTTCAGCCACGAACCCAACGAGATGAGAGTGACTCAGCGCAGCCATGTGAAACAGTTTACCAAGAGCCCGTATTTGGGATTCAGGGTGGTTAAAAAGGGAAAGTGAGGCGAGAGGCGAGCTTCGCTCGCAGTTGTGAGTTGTGAGCTGCTGCGCAGGTTTCAAAGATGCGGGTGGTTGTGGTGTGGATTCGCATGGGTTTGGAGCTTTTTCTTTTTTCCCACGAATTACACGAATTAACACGAATTATACTGGGAAATAAGCTAAAACTTGCGACTAAATGCCAACAACTCGCTACCAGTCAACGACTTGTTCCCTACTAACAACTAACAGCTAACAACTGCTGCGTAGCAGCCCATCTCTACCACCAGCGCAGCGACTGACTACTGACAACTGGCAACTGCGACGAAGTCGCATCATTCGTGTTAATTCGTGTAATTCGTGGAAAGTTAAAAAAGAGCCCCGGAACTGTGCGTGTTTCCATCACAATCACACGAATCTCCAAAGCCCACGCAGTGAAGTTGAGCGCGTATTATGACGCTACTTATTTGTCAACCTTGAATTTCAATCCTCATGATAATAGCGCAAATCCGATGACATTTTTCTCATTCGATCCTTAGTTCTGTTTCCTTGTCCAATCACCTACTATTTTAGTAGGCGTTTCAAGCCATTTTCGGCGGAGGGGAAAGTAGGCTTTTTGAAATAGTTGACCTGCGCAGGGGAAAAAGTAACAGGAAATAGCCCTTTTTGATCCCCCTCAAAGCCGCTGTTTATGCGGCGTCCCTGCCCCGCCCCTGTTAGCCTCCTCCTCCATCGAGCAGGAATGGCATAGGATACCAAGAGGTTACGAGTTTGGGCGGGGAAGACGCAAAAAAAGAGGTGAACCTTTTCAAAAAGGCAAATGTTTCGGAATTTTCCCGGTTTTTCGGAGGAATTTACCCAATTAGCGCGGTAGCCCCAGTATGGCTCATCCTGCTCCGCCCTTACTTACCCGCAGGGCGATGCCGTGGCGATACTCGGGTTTTTCCCGAGTGGCACCGAGTAATCACCGGGCGGCTAAGTAAGGAAGAGGTAGCTACGCTGTAGTTGTGAGTTGTGAGTTGTGAGTTGTGAGTGCTGACGCAAGTTACGAGATGTGAATGCTTTATATAAGTTGGCGGTTGTACGGGCGCTCGCTGCGCACCGAAGGTACCGGCGTAAGCCGCACCGCCGGTTTCAGAGAAAATGCAGAGTAGCTATGCAGCGGTTCGTGATGAGCCGGATAGAGGGACAAGTGGTCGCTACGGCGAGCGACCGTACAGCGATGTTCATAGACCGGCGGTTCAGCGAGCGCCCGTACAGAGCGATATTACATGGTCGGTCCGGCGACCGACCCTACATTCCATAATTCGTGTAATTCGCGGAAAAAAAGAAAAAGCTCCAACCCCGTGCGCATCCACACCTCAACCATTCGCATCTCTACAAACTGCGCAGCCGCTCACAACTCACTACTCACAACTCACAACTGCGACGAAGTCGCCTCATTCGTGTAATTCGTGTAATTCGTGGAAAGATAAAACCCGCACATCCTGGGGTGGACATGCGGGCTTTTCTTATGTGAGGAGAGAGTTTTTATACCTTGAGCCAAGCTCACTCGCCGATAACGGGAATAATCCTGAAGAAGCGTATAGGCGCCGTTATGGGCGTAGTGTAGCTATTGGTATCGACCGTAGCGATGGGATCGGGGCCAAAGCTGTAAGGGTCTTCTGAGGCGTAGACTTTGTAGCCGGTGGCCTCGGGCACCGCTTCCCACTGTAAGACGACGTTTGAACCGGTGATGGTTGCTTCCACCTCAAAGCCGGAGCTTTCTTCCGGCACGATGGGTGGTCCGAAGAAATCATCGAAGGATAGAGATACCCAGCCTTCGGAAACAGTATAAACGCCAATATAGATGTTCTGACCGATGTAATCTGACAGATCATAGGTGTGACGCATGTAGTTTCCCATACTACCGGTCTGCACATTTGTAGCCAGGATATGGGTAAAGGAGCTGACGTCAGGGGTTGTGGTAGAGAGCACGACGTTGAATCTGTAGTCTTCACCTCCATCGTGTCCGCCACCGCTGAATGCGTAGAAGCCAAAGATGTGGTTTTCAGCACTTGGGGCGAGCCTGGGAGTGATCAGCCAAGCATCACGAACTTCATCCCAAGGATCAAGATCGACAGCCGCATGAGCCTCACCGGTGCGGGGAGCATAGGTCATCCTGTCCCAGCGCCACGAGTTTATGCCTTCATGAGCGACTCTCCAACCGGGAGGTGGGAATTCTTCGCCCTCAAAGCTCTCAAGGAATGCAAATTCGCCCAGAGTATCTCCGAACAGGGCCACATCATAGTTGGTTCCGCCGTAAACCATGCGCAAGGTGGCAGTGTGTAAACCTACTGCAGTGGGATTGTAGCGTACCGGGATGATGCCGCTTTGGCCAGCAGCGAGTGCAAATGGCAGGTTGACAGGATTAAACTCAAACATCGCCGCATCGGGTCCTATGATGCTGACGTTTGCCGCAGTCAGGTTCAGAATGCCTCTACCATCATTAGCCACGGTCACATCCTGATATGCAGTGATATTATTTACACGAATAGGGCCAAAGTCCAAGGTAGGGGGAGTGTAGGTGAAGACAGGTGTGGTGGGTATCTCTTCGAGGAGGAAATCATCTATACCAAAGGGACAGTAAGAGTATCCAGAGGCATATTGATAGAAGGCCAGATAGATAGTCTGTCCGGTGTAGGCATCTAGGTTGAGCGTGTGCCGTGTCCAATCTTCATTGGTACAGACAATGTCAGCCAATTCGATAGTGAAGGAAGCGATATCCGGTGTAGTGGTGGAAACCATGACTTTGTAGGATTTTGGTATGTTACCCAAATACACCTTATCCCACCACCTCACTCTCGCATCAATGCCGCTGAGGTTGATGGGAGGTGTAATCAGCCAGTCATTAATGTTGTCCGCCCCATTGGCAGAGTAAGGCCCTGAAAGACTGGGCGCATCTTGACTCCAAGTGTAACCATCGTTATTGGCATCGATCACCGTCCAGTACAGGGGTGCCGCAGGAGACCCGCTCCAGGTTCCGTCAAAGTTTTGCAGGTGGGGGAAGTTGCTGATTCTGTTATCATAACATTCACCGCTCACGGTTAGCGCCGTGGTGCCTTGTGAGTGGGTGATGTTGAAGGTAGCCGTATGGCTGCCGGCAGCCGTAGGGGCGTATTTGATTTTGAAGGTTGCACTCTGCCCTGTGGTCAGAGCCACCGGGAAGGTGGGAGCGTCCGTGACGGTGAAAAAGCTGGCAGACATAGGGCTAATACCTGTGACGTTGAGAGTTCCACTTCCATAATTGGTGATGGTGAAAGTTTTGCTATTTGTGGTGTTGATAGGGAGTGAGCCAAAATCCCACCCTGTGGGGTAAAGTGATAGGACAGGGTAATCAGGGAAAGGTGTGAGTGTAAGTTGCAGGTCTGGTGAACGATAAGACAGGGTTCCATTGCCTGTGGGCGCACTCTGATTCTGAGTCCAATATTGATGCCAGCCTAAGTAACGGGCAGTGCAATAGAAAGAGGGATAATAGTATGCCCCTCCACCACCATAATTGGATTCCACACCGATGAGTAAGTTGCCTTCGGCATAGGGAAATGTCGGGTCCAAGGTGAAGGTATGCCAACCCCGGGTATTGAAGGTATAACTTCCCTCTTTTACCAACATGGCACCCGAGGTGAAATCAGCCCAGGTCATGGAAGAGAGTTGAGTGGCGTTGGTAGACTTAACATAGATCTTGTATGGGATACTGGTATCGCTGCTATAGGATACATGCCAGCCCAAGCTGCTGATCTTACCGAACTGTCCTATCTGATCAGCGGTATAAATCCCCAAAGAGCGTACGTAGCCGTAACTGGGATTGAAGGGATATGTTTGGGAATAAGTTCCGTTACCTATTTGCACGGTAACTGCGTAGCCCAAACTGAAGCCGCTAAGCATCAGAGCGAGCAAGATAAGTAATAGATATTTTTTCATTTTATCTATCTCCAAAAGCTTTTAGTTTTTAATGTTTTGATGGGTTTAATGACTCCACCAGTATCACTGACCTGTGACGCTGGTGACCCTGAAGAAACGTTTGGCGGCTGTAGCCGGCAAAGTAACACTATTGGTATTGACGGTAGCGATGGGATCGGGGCCAAAGTTGTAAGGGTCTTCTGAGGCGTAGACTTTGTAGCCGGTGGCCTCGGGCACCGCTTCCCACTCCAATACTACATTTGAACCGGAGATGTTTACTTCCACCTCAAGACCGGAGGTCCCATCCGGTACGATGTTTTGCCCAAATACATCATCAATGCACAGACAGCCGCCGTAGCAGGTGGAAATGGCCTGAATGGCTATATAGACGTTTTGACCGATGTAGCTTGAGAGATCATAGATGTGACGCTTATATTCTCCTGAATTGGACAGCACGTTTGCAGCCAGGATATGAGTAAAGGAGGCGATATCGGGGGTGGTGGTAGAGAGCAGGACGTTGAATCTTTCTTCCGAGTCTGCGGTTTCGTTGCAGGCATAGAAGCCGAAGATACGATCTGCAGCGGTGGGGGTGAGCTTGGGAGTGATCAGCCAGTCGTCACGGGTTCTTCCCCAATCAATATCGACGGCCGCATGATATTCACCTGTGCGGGGAAGGAAGCAAATCCTACCCCAAGTGCCGTCGTTTCCTCCATTATGCACACTCCATCCAGGCGGCGGGAAGGTCGGCTCTTCAAAGCTCTCCAGCAGTGCAAATTCATCCACGGCAACTCCGGATAGAGCCACTTCATAGTTAGTTCCGGCATAAACCATGCGCAAAGTGGCAGTGTGTAAGCCTATTGCGGTGGGATTGTAGCGAACCGGGATGTTGCCGCTTTGGTCAAGGCCGAGCGCAAGAGGCAGGTTGCCCGGATCAAGTGTAAACATCGCTGCATCGGGTCCTATGATGCTGATGTCTGTTGCACTCAGGTTCAGAATGCCCATACCGTCATTGGTCACCCTCACATTTTGATAGGGTGTGACTGTATTGATGCGGCTGGGGCCAAACTCCATGTCTGCGGGAGTGTAAATGAAGACGGGAGTGATGGAAATCTCTTCCAGGAGGACGTCATCAATGCCCAAGCCGTAGTAGTATGCAGAGGCATATTGATGAAAGGCGAGGTGGATGGTCTGTCCAATGTAGGCATCCAGGTTGAGCTTGTGCTGCGTCCATCCTGTGTTGGTACAGACGATGTCCGCCAATTCCACAAAGGAAGTGGTATCAGATGTGGTGGTGGAAACCAAGACTTTGTAGGAGTTTGGTCTGGAAGCCAAACCCACCTTATCCCACCACTTCAATCTCAGGTAAGTGCTGCTGAGGTCGATGGGAGGTGCGATCAGCCAGTCGTCGGTGCTTTCCTCTCCGTAGGCAGCATAAGGAGGTGAATGAGTGGGCGCAATATGGCTGTTTGACTGTCTCCAGGTTTTACCATCGTTGTTGGCGTCGATCACCTCCCAGCCATAGGGAGCGGCAGGTGATTCACTCCAGGTTCCATCAAAGTTTTGCAGGTATGGGAAGCTGGTAATGGTGGGGTCATAACATTCGCCACTCACCGGTATAGCTGTAGTGCCGTTTGTGTGACTGATGGTGAAGGTGGCTGCATGATTGCCAACAACTGTGGGGGTATACTTGATTTTGAAGGTTGCGGTTTGTCCTGTAGTCAGAGTGACCGGGAAGGCGGGAGCATCCGTGACCGTGAAAAAGCCATCAGACATGGGGCTGATACCTGTGACGTTTATCGTCCCACTTCCCGCACTGGTGATGGTGAAGGTTTTGCCGATGGTGCTGTTGATTACGCGGTGGCCGATATTCCAGCCGGTGGGCTCCAATTCGAAGACGGGATCAGATGGAATGGATGTCAGATATAGTACCAAATTGGGGCGCACGGCTTCCACGGTTCCATTCCCAGTGGGCGCACTCTGATTCTGAGTCCAGTATTGATGGGAGGCTGTAATACCGGAAGTGTTGTAGAATCGGGGAACTGATACAAGAGTTCCACTGCCGCCATAGTTGGTTTCCACGCCTACGAGCAAGTTGTCTCCGATATAATAAAATGGAGTATCCAGCTCGAATGTATGCCAGCCTGTGTTGTTGAAGACGTGGTTTCCCACCTTTACCAAGGTGGCACCCGAGGTGAAATCAGCCCAGGTCATGGGAGTGAGATGTGTGGCAGTGGTAGACTTGATATAGATCTTATAAGGGTGATAGTAAGAGCCGCTTTGGGATACATTCCAACCTAAGGCATAGATCTTGCCGAACTGTCCTATCTGAGCAGCGGTATAAAGCCCCAAGGAGCGTCCATAGCCATGATAATGATGAAAAGGATATTGCTGTTGATAATATCCGGTTCCTACCGTCACAATGGCTGCATGGCTCAGGCTGAAGATGCTCAGCATCAGAGCCAACAACAGAGCAAGCGATAAAAGTGGTTTCATATCGACTGTTTCCTCGTTTTAGTTAATTTAGAGGGGTGAGGGCCTAATGGCTCCGCCTACTTTGATCCTTGGTGGCTACTCAATAGGCAAAGTCCGGTTTGTTAATGAGGTTGAGGTGCTTGATCCCCGCTCTATAGGAAATCCGGTTTTGGCTGATGGATACACCGATACTCTTGGAATAATGTGCGACTATTACTTGGGAAGTGAGTGTGTTCATCTGAGCCTTGCCTTTTTCCTTGAGGCGAGGGGTGAGAATAATGAAGTTGAGGGCTTGGGGATGCAGCAGCAGTGCAGACAAACGGGCTCAGCTCCGCTAAAGAGGTGGGAAACCCTACTCTTAAAAATCGCTGGCAAGCCTAAGATGCTAATATCCATGTTGTCCGCCAAATGCTTCTTGAATACCTTTTCTTGAAAATGGTGTGACAATGCGACCTTCAAAGAAT
>JAKQWO010000077.1 GCA_029561955.1 Candidatus Cloacimonadota bacterium | reverse complement strand
CTTGATAACGGAGCAGACAGCGTCTCCGGCATGCATCACTCACACCCTGGTTCCCTGTCGAAACCATGTCACCCCCTATATACTTATAAAAGAACACAATGACAAAATAATCAGCCCCACTCTTTTGTCAAGCCAAGTTAATGCGAGCATGTTGGTTCCCGTCTTTTTACTCCGCGTTTAACCAAACCCTGTTCATCCGTTTATTGCTATTGTAATCAGCTTTCCGGATATCCCCGAGCCAGATGTCAGATAGCTTCCCCTTTTCCCCTCATAACCAGATATCTTGCCAAACACCCATTGATAACCGGTTAAACGCCCGCCCGGCGATTGGTCAGCGGTCAGTCAGCGATCATCCAGCGATGAGCGTATGGGAGCCTTCCCTCTATGTGTAGTGGGATACGATGGAGGTGGTGGCGTGGTGACGTGGTGGCAAAGTCCGTTTGCCACAGAGACCAGAGGTCTCTTCCTAACAGGCAACTCCGTTGCCTCTGCCGAACAGACTTCGGCAGCCCAGCCCTGAAACACACCCCGCCCGGCCCCAAACCGTGTCATCCAGGGCAAGCCGGGGTCCTCGACGGATCGGCAACGATCCGGTGGGGTGACTTGATCCGGGATCCAGTCTTTTGAAATGGCTGTAGAAAGGTGGAACAAGGCGGTTCGGAAACCGACTTATTTCGCGGTTCCTCCTATCCAAAATCACTTTAGCTTTACACAGGACAATGTGTATAACTGAGTGATTGCAGCACAATAGGTTGAGAGTTGTTATAGTTTAGCTTTACACAAGCTTTACACAAGGTTTGTGTAAAGCTTGCAGGCTTTGTTATCAGTCACTTAGCTTAGCTTTACACAAATATCCAATGGTTCTATACCACTCCCAAGAAGCCATGATGTTTCCATCCGCTTATCAGTAAAAGAGCAGAAACAGAGCCGCACCTTAATGCAAGACACACATATATAGTTAAGTTAATATATAATAATATGAATTAAAATATATTATGTATCACATATAAATATATAGTTGTTAAGTCAATAGATAGTATGTCACCAACATCAATCACCCCCAACAACCGTCAAGTGGGAGAGACACTCTTTTATTTGTGTAAAGCTAAGCTAACCATTTGAAATATAAGCTCCCAAGCTCTACACAAGCCTTGTGTAAAGCTTGTGTAAAGCTAAAACCCCGCTATTGCCGACCCATCATCTGCCGAGCAAGAATGGAGGCCACCTAATACACTGATGTATTGACATTACCTGCTCCAATCCTTTAAGATAGCAGGGTCAATGGCATACAATCTTCCTGTGTTTCGATAGTTTGAATATAACTCCACCTTAACGGCCTCCCTCTCGGTCACTGGATCCCGGGTCAAGTCACCCCACCAAACCGCTATGCGCTTTTGCGAGGACCCGGCTTGCCAGGGATGACACGGTTATGGGGACGGGCGGGGTTTGTATCTGGGCTGGGTGGCAATCCCCCAAACGGCGCTATGGCAAGCGCCGCCACCTTGTACATGTGGTCGCTGAACTTCCTTGTTCCACCATTCCACCCAATCAGGGTTGCCTGAAACCGCTTCAGCTCACTTTGCCGATAATGTCCTTCAGGCGCAGATTACGTTCCTCGAGATAGCCGTTCAGTCCCTGCACCAATTCCACCACCGCCTGGCTGTTGCTGAACATCGCGGTGCCGACAGCCACCACGGAGGCTCCCGCGTAAAAGAACTCCAGAGCGTCCCGCCAGGTGTGGATCCCACCCATTGCCAAAATGGGTAATTTGACGGCCTGGGCTGCTTTGTAAGTGAGCGCCAGGGCAACCGGTTTTACTCCCATTCCGCTATAACCACAGACCTTGCGCCCTATCCTGCTTTTGCCCGTGCGCCAGTCCACGGCCATGCCCCAGAGGGTGTTGATCAGGGCCAGCGAGGTGGCTCCTCCCGCTTCAGCGGCCTGTGCGACTTGCTCGATACTGGAAACGTTGGGGCTGAGCTTGACGGTCAATTCCTTATCAGTCAGTTTGCTGAGTTCCCGCGTGAGATTGAAAACCACATCCGGGTCGATGCCAAAGGGCAGCCCCTCCTTCTCGACGTTGGGGCAGGAAACGTTCACCTCGTAGCCGGCGATCCCAGGCTGCTTTTCCAGGCATTCCAGCATTTGGCAAAACTCCGTGGGAGTGGAGCCGGAAAAGCTTACGATGAGCGGAATCTGAAGCAGGTCTCTCAGCCGGGGC
>JAKQWO010000047.1 GCA_029561955.1 Candidatus Cloacimonadota bacterium | reverse complement strand
AAAAAGACCCACGAAAAGGGCATTTAGAAGGGCAAACTCCAGATTTAATACCAAAAAACACTATTCAAACCAAGAAGTTGTGAAAAATACATCCGAAATTGTGCTGAAAACGGCAGAGTCCAGATTGTTCAATTGTCTTAGAGGAGGTAATAGCAGATAGCGGTGAGCATCACGACCGCTCCCATCATATGAGTGGCGATCATAGCGGCTTGAAAGCGGATCGCCTTTTCTCTTTCGTTCAGAGCTTTGAAGCTGACCTTTATCGCCATGCGACCCAGCCACAGGGTGAAGATATGCAGGACTAAAAAGGCAAGCACCAGCTCAGCCCGGTAGCTCTGCATCATGGGGGCAACCACATGAATCAAAACAAGATACAGCACAGAGCTGATCAGAGTGATCCAAGCTTCTTTGATCTGTAATTGCACAGGGTTTCTCCTATTGATATGGTATCTTTTGCTCATCAAAAACTGAGCCTGGGTGCCAAGGTAGCGGCAGCCCTCATTTTAAGCAAGCACTTTTATCAAAAACCGCCGCTTTTTCACTTTGCAATTGACAAATGCAAGGCTTCTAATATAGTGGCGTGCAGGAAATAGTATATCATTTTAAGAGGTAATCAATGTCCAAAAAGATCACAAACTATCTCAGCCAAGAGCTGACCAACATCAAAGAATCCGGCATGTATAAGACCGAGCGCGTGCTGGCTTCATCCCAAAGCGCTCAGATCAAACTTTCCGACGGCAGCGAAGTGATAAACTTCTGCGCCAACAACTACTTAGGACTCTCAAACAACCCCGAGATCATCAAAGCCGCCCAAGCTGCGATGGATAGATGGGGCTTTGGCCTATCCAGCGTGCGCTTTATCTGCGGAACGCAAGAGCTGCATAAGGAGCTGGAAGCAGAGGTGAGCGAGTTTTTGGGCATGGAAGACACCATCCTTTACTCCTCCTGCTTTGATGCCAACGGTGGTGTATTTGAGCCGCTTTTGGGCGAAGACAGCGCCATCATCTCCGATGCCTTGAACCACGCCTCCATCATCGACGGAGTGCGCCTCTGCAAAGCTCAACGCTTTCGCTATGCTCACTCGGATATGAACGAGCTGGAAGAAGCCCTGAAGCAGAGCCAAAATGCCAAGTTTCGCATGATCGTGACCGATGGTGTGTTTTCTATGGATGGAGACATCGCTAAGCTCCCTGAAATATGCGACTTGGCGGAGAAATATGACGCCCTGGTGATGGTGGACGATTCACACGCCACGGGCTACATCGGCGCCACAGGTAGAGGCACCCATGAACACTGCCAGGTGAAAGACAGAGTAGACCTGATTAGCACCACCTTTGGCAAGGCTTTAGGTGGGGCCAGCGGTGGCTGCCTGAGCGGGAAAAAGGAGATCATCCAGTTTATGAGACAAAAGTCCAGACCCTATCTCTTTTCCAACACGCTGGCACCCGCAGTGGCTGGTGGAACACTCAAAGCCTTGCAATTGATCAAGAAAACCAATCCCTTCCGCGATCAGGTGGTGGAAAATGCCAAATACTTCCGTAAAGCGATGACGGAAGCGGGATTTGACATCCTGCCGGGCAACACAGCCATCGTGCCTGTGATGATCTATAAAGAGCCCGTAGCTGTGAAAATGGCCGATCATCTGCTGCACGAAGGTATTTATGTGATTGGCTTTACCTATCCCGTGGTTCCCATTAACCAAGCACGCATCAGAGTGCAGCTTTCCGCTGCTCATACACGTGAGCATCTGGATAAAGCGATCGCCGCTTTCATCAAGGTGGGCAAGGACTTAGGTATAATCTAAGAGTTTAGTCCTCAGCGGGAGCTGGGACTTTGGTAAACTCGCGGATAGCCCGCTCTACTTCGGCTATGTCCTCTTTGGATTTGAGGTAAAAGGGCTGCGAATACTCCACGCGCACCCGTGAGAACGGCTTGGGAATCCTCAGGCCGTCCCAAGTGTTGAGCACCCATGCTTTGGGAGTCTCCACTGCTAAAGCTATGATGGGGATTTTGGCAAGCATGGCGATCTCAAAGACGCCAGGGTGTATCTTTCCAGCAGGGCCTTTGGGGCCATCGGGTGTGATCGCCAAAGCGTGCTCACGAGAGATGCGCACCATTTCCCTCAAGGCTTTTGCGCCCTGACGGCTGCTGGAACCGCGCACCGTATGATAACCCAGCTTCAAGAGTGGCCCTGCGATCAGCTCTCCATCTTTTGAGCCAGAAACCAGCACGGCAATGCCTGAATTTACGCGCTGCATCGTCATGATCAGCAAGTCTTTATGCCAGAGGAAGAAGATGCAGCGGAAGTCGCCCGCAGGTTGACCGGAAACCTCCCACCTGGTGGTCTTTCGCATCAGGCGGATGAGCCACGCACCCAGGCGCGCTTCTACCTTAAAAAGCAGGCCGGGCATAGCGCTCCAACAGCTCCAAGATGAGCTTGGGCATCATTTGTGAAGGTTTGGGCTGGCTCAGCATCTCCTTAAGCTGCGCAAGCTGGCTCTTGATCTCGTTCATCCGCTCTTCTTCCGCCAAATGCCGGCTCACTATTTGATGCACGTTCTTGGCTGTGAGATCATTCTGCACCAATTCCGGCAGGAGGTCTTGGTCTAAGATGATATTTGGCAAGCCGATACGCTTGATCCTTACGAAGTGTTTGCCGATCAGATAGGAGAGGAAATTGACCTTGTAGCAGATGGCGACCGGAGTGCCGATGTAGGCACATTCCAGAGTAGCGGTACCGGAAGTGCTGATGGCAAAGCTGGCATATTTCATCATTTCATAGGTATAGCCGTCAATGACATGGATCTTGAGCTTGGGGTGCTTGGCGATGACGTCCATGTAGAAGTTGTGGTCTACGCTGCGTGCACGTGAAAAGAGGAATTCATACTCGTCCGGATCAAAGAAAGCAGCGGCATCGAGGAAGATGTCCAGCATACGCTTTACCTCGTTTTCCCTGCTGCCGGGGAAAAAAGCCAGCCACTTCTTGTCTTTATCCAGCCGCCAAAATGAGGCAAAACTGTCACGATCCAGCTCGAAAGCGATCTCCTCGCTGATGGGATGACCCACAAAGCTGCAATTGATGCTGTGGATATTGAGCATCTCCTCCTCGAAGGGCAGGATACAAGCCACGTGACGGGTCATGGCTTTGAGCTTGAAGACGCGGTCGTGCTTCCAGGCCCAAAACTGCGGACAAATGTAGTATAAAACCGGCACCCGAGCGTGGTCTGCGATGTTGGCAATGCGCAAGTTGAGCCCCGGGTAATCCACCAAGATGCAGAGATCGGGCTTTTCCTTGTACATGTAAGATTTGATGCCACGCTCCACCTTCCAGAAAAAGAAGAGATGCTTGATCACCTCGATAAAGCCCATCACGGCAAAACGTTTGAAGGGATAAAGCGGCTTCAGCCCTTCAGCCTGCATCCTGGGGCCGCCGATGCCGACGTGACGCGCATTGGGCAGCACTCCTTTGAGAGCCCGCATCACCAAAGCGGCGTGCAGGTCGCCAGAGCTCTCCCCGGCTAACCAGAAAATCAGAGGGCTTTGCTGGTTCATCAGCTCACCGCCATCAACCCTGCAAGCGATAAGGCTGTAACGATCGCTGCGGCCATCACGACACCTAAGAATATATAGAGCATGGAGTTCCAGAAGCGGATGCCGAAGATCTTGGCAGCTAAGGCACCAGTCCATGCTCCGGTTCCGGGCAACGGAATCCCCACAAATACAGCGAGACCGATCGCCTGATACCGCTCTATCACCTTTCCTTTACGACGCGTACGGGCATAGAGCCAGGTGGTGAAACGTTTGCCCCATTTGAAGCGTTCCAAGATGGAGAAAGCGGTATCTAACAGCAATAAAAGAAAAGGGATAGGCAACATATTGCCGATGATGCTGAGCAGCACCACCTTAGGCCAGGGCATGCCAAAAAGGAAGATACCCACCGGAATGGCGCCCCTGAGTTCGATGATGGGAAAGGCAGAAATGAGCAGCAAAATCAGGACGGGGTCTAAGCCGTAACCCTCCAAAAAGGCTACAGTTTTGGTGGTGGTCGAAGCATTCAACTGTGCGAGCAGAGGCAAGACCAGGAGCATGATGGTGATAAGACGCTTTTTATTTAGCACGTAGATTCCTCATATTTTCTTGATGAATGCCTCTAAGCAAAAGAGGCGCTTTTTGGCAAGGTTTATTTTGATAAAGCCTGCTAAAAGCATGGCTGGCAAGCTGCTAAAGCCATAAAATGGCGGAGAGTCAGGGATTCGAACCCTGGGTACCCGCAAGGATACAACGGTTTTCGAGACCGCCCCGATCAACCGCTCCGGCAACTCTCCGCTGCTAATCTAGATACGCTTTTGTGCAAAAAACTCTTTGAGCAAGCTTGAACACTCCTCCTCAAGAACGCCTCGCGTGATCTGAGGATGGTGGTTGAAGCTCTTATCCCGCAATACATTGTAGATGGAACCCACCACACCTGTTTTGGGATCCCGTGCTCCCAAGACCAAGTGTCCCACGCGGCTGAGCATGATGCTGCCCGCACACATCAGACACGGCTCAAGAGTCACATACAAAGTATAGTCGTAGAGATACTTAATTTTGGTGGCCAGTATTTTGTCAATGATCAACTTCTCAGCGTGCGCCAAAGGGTTGTCAAAACTGCGGGTGCGATTGTGCTCCCTCAGGATCAGGCTGCCGTTTTTAACCAAGACCGCACCCACGGGGATTTCATCCTCCAAAGCCGCTTGTCGTGCTTCTTCAAGCGCCAGTTGCATCCAATAATCGTGAGTGTATGTCATGAGGACAAACTTTTAAATAGCCATGGCTTTGTCAAGAAATTGGCGTTAGCTGCGAGCCTAACATGCTGTGATAAAAAGAAAAAGCCATCCCCTTTCCTGAGATGGCTTTTTGTGGTAAAAGTCCTAAGCTCTGAAGCTTATAGTTTTTCCAAGACCAAGAACTTCTGTTTGCGGAAGTTCTCGGGGTCTTTGACCGTCAACACCCAACCGCTGGCATCCTTGGTGAGGGTATAGGAGGCCGCAACGTGGTTGGAAAGTACCGCATAACCTTTGGCTGAGGCGGGGAACCTGATCTCTTGGGTATCCATGAGGTTGGTGGTATGGAACTTCTCGGTGTTGATCTTACTTGTCACGGTGGTAACTCTTCCGATGCCAAGCAAGCCACCCTTGCGGTCTACGATACCGGCAGCCATCAGCTCTTTTCGTGTGCCAGAGATGTAATAGATCCGGTTTAGATCACGGCTCTGGTTGTCGATAATGCCTTGCTTTTCTTGGATTTGCCCCTCGCGTCTGTTGATCTCTGCTTGGGCTTGTCTTTGCACTTCCTCGATGTCTTCACCCATTTTGTTGAGCCTGTTTTCCATTTCGGCCAAGATCGCCTCTTTGTCTGCCAATGAGGTTTTGAGCTTGTTCAAAGCTTTCAGGTGACCATCTCTCTGGCCTTTCACCTGGGTGAGTTGGCGCTCCAGTTCGGCAATCTTTTTCTTGTCTGCCTCAATCTGGGTGCGCATGTTTGAAATGTTGCTGATCAATCTTGCTCTACGGTCTTCGGGAGTGCTGCCAGGGACTTCATCTCCTCCGATGATTTCACCTAACAAATCCGAGCCCATAGCGTCAAGACTGGACTGAATGTCGCTCAAAGTAGCTGATGCATTCTCATAGAGTTTTTGGGCATCTTCGGCTTTCTTCTGGGCACCGCTAACTTTGTTGGAAGCACTCATCCACATGATTCCAAAAAGTATGGCCAAGATTGCCAATATCGCCACTATTATCCAATTTCCTGCTTTCATGCTTGACTCCTTAGGGTATTATTTTATTGTTGTCCAATTATAGAATAAGCAGGATTGCTGTCAATACAAATGTTTTATTGGAGATCGATTAGTGGATTATTCAGTGCTAAAAAAGTGGTGTCAAGAGAGCGATGCCCACGACGTAAAGATAGATGCCGTCAGCCGTTACGGCAATCAGGTTTCTGTCGGTTTTAAGAATGGAAATGAGCTGATAATTGTGCTGGATTCCAAGGACGCCTTTGTCTATTCACAGAATGCGGCCGCGGAATTTTCAGAACGAATTTGGCCTTTCCTGAAGCATGCTCTGCTGCAAAAACCTGATATTGACCCCGCCGATCGTATCATCTCTTGGCAGCTCAATCAGATAGACATCTACCAACAAACCAGAACCTTTCTGCTGATCGCCGAGCTCATGCCGCCCAAACCCAACCTCATCCTCTGCAAGCTCAAGAATGACAAAGCGATCGTAGTCGAAGCTATTCATAAATATAGCCTTGCAGACAATCCAGCGCGACAGATCCTGCCCAATTTTGAGTATATGCCGCCGCTCACCAAATGGAAACCTAAGATAAGCGAACTGCAGCCTCCCTACATCCTCACCGATGTCCAAAGCCAAGAATCTCTTAGCTTTGATGATGTTAACTCCTATCTGGCAGCCTATTATCAGAGGGTGATTATCGCCCAGCAAGAACTGAACAAACGCAAGAGGATGATAGCCGGCTGGGACAAACTGATCGCAAAGCAAGAGAAAAAGCTCGAAAAACAGCGGCGGGAACTGGCAACTGCCGAGGAAATGGACACTTGGCGGCTCTACGCAGAAGTGATTAAATACAATCTCGATAGCATCAAACAGGGCGATGACAGCCTGGAAGCCATCAACTATTTTGATGGAGCCATGCCCGTGATCCTCATCCCTCTGAAGCCGGAACTCAGTCCCCAAGCCAATCTCAAGATGTATTTCAAACGCTATCAAAAAGCCAAGAAGGGCTTGGAAGTGATAAAGGAAAATATCCAAAAAGGCGAGCAGGAACTTAGGCAACTAAAGAGTGCCAAAGCCAGAGTGGAAGCGGGAGAAGAGCTCGACCCAGCTTTAGGACAGGAGAAGCAACACTCAGGGCAGGAAAAGCTGAGCCTGCTGGATAAACTGCTGAAGATCAAGATCAGCGATGAGTTTGAAATCGTCATCGGCAGGAAAGCCAAGGAAAACGACTTCATCAGCACCAAGTTGGGACGCCCGCATGATTGGTGGTTTCACACCCGGGTGTTCAGAGGCGCACACGTGCTGCTGAGATGCTATCGGAAGACAGATCCCCCAGAGGAGCTGAAGCGCATCTGTTGCAGCTTGGCAGCTTGGTTTTCCAAGGCCCGCTTTTCCTCAAATGTGCCCATCGACTACACGCAGGTTAGATTCTTGCGCAAACCACGTGGCAGCGCACCCGGCTTTGTGACCTACACAAACCAACAAACCGCCTACGTTGACCCGCTTGATCCCCGCCAAGCAAGAGAGGTTTTGGGGCTATGAACAAGCTGATCAAAGACCAGGCAACCATCCTGAACACGCATCCTTATAGCGATAGCAGCCTGATTATCAAAGCCCTGGGCAAAGAAAGTGGCAACATAGACATCATCGCCAAAGGCATCCGCAAAAAGAGCGACAGCTTCATCTTGCAGGCCTTAAACGACTATGAGCTCACGCTTTACACACCCAGAGAGGGAGGTTTGCATCTGCTCAAGGAGAGCAGCCTTACCAAGGAGCGCCACTACCAAAATCCAAAAAACTGGGCTACAGCCCTCTGTGGAGCGGAGTTGATGCAAAAGCAGCTCATATCCAGCGATGAGCACCGGCAATACTATGAGCTCCTGAGCAGCTTCTTGGACTATCTCATAGGCTTGGATGCAGAGCCCCTACCCGTATTTTGGCGGCTGCTAAACCGAATCATCCACCTGCAGGGCTTGGAGCTAAAGACCTGCATCTGCTCAGGTTGCGAAGAGCAAAAGCCAGAGTATGCCTACACCAAGCACGACGCCCAGCTCTATTGTCAAGAATGTACCCACAACCTCATCCCCCCCAGAGACTTACACATCCTGAGTGAGGAAGCCGCCCGCATCTTCTTTCATCTGGATCACATCGGCAACCACTTAAACGAGCTCAAACTCTCCAAAAGCACCATCCAAGAGATCAACGACTTCTTTGGCGACTATTATCTTGCCCACAATAGAAAAACGCTCAAGCTTAAGAGCCTGAGCGTCTTGGAACAGCTTTATGTCTGACTGTCTATTTGATTAGAGTAATCTTCTTGCTCATTGTATAGCCGCTACTTTGCATGCGCACCAGATAGATGCCACTTCCCACTTCCCTACCCTGATCATCCTCGCCATTCCAAACAACCTTATGCAGACCGCTGCCCAGATGATCGCTCACCAAGCTCTTTACTTTTTGCCCTCTGAGGTTGTAGATACTCAGCTCGATTTTGCCGGGGTTTTGGATGCTGAACTCTATGGTAGTGTTGGGGTTAAACGGATTGGGATAGTTGCCTTTGAGGCGGTTCGGATGAGGAGTCACCACGTCATCACTGACCGAGGGTTCCACCCCAAACCAATCCATCAAATCGGCAAATAGCTCACGGCTATCCGCTTCATTATTAAGCTGCGAGTAGTCGAAGCTGAAATAGAAGGCATTAAAGGTTGGGACTGTTACAGATGTAGCGCATACGCCATTATACATATAAGCCTGTCCATTTATCGGTCCTTGGGCAAAGGTAAAGGCGTTCGTAGCCCCGATTTCCGGATAAGGCACATCTTCTTTATACCAATCCGGCACGGCATCATAGGTGAAGATGCAGTCCGGACTGTTGGCATAGACGCTGTATTCCGTGCCGGGATTGCCGATGGGTGAATTATCTCGACACAAGATAGTTCCACTCTGATAATCATACACATCCGGCCCGCCCAAACCGTTGGTGCCACCACCCGATCCGGTAGGAACATAAAATGTCCGTAAATAGCCATCAAAGAGCAGACTAAGCGGATGGTAGTTGGGCGTGATATGAGAAGCAGAAGCCCAACCATCTGAGGAAATAAACAGGTTGACGGGCCTTTCCACCGTGCCAGAATCCAAGAAGTCTATCAGTTTTGATACCATTTCCACGTTTTGAGGATTTGCACTACCCGAGCTAGCATAGACCAAAAGGGTGTTATACACATCTGGAATCTCATATGTTTCATACTCTTCCCAGTCATAGATGTCATAGGCGATATTGAGCTCATCCAACCTGGCTTGATAGACGGGCAGCTCGATATTCTGATAGTCCTGAGAGCCGCTAAAGGCCAGCAAGACGCTCGTATTATGGGAAGGCAGTATCTTAAAGCCAAAGAGCTCGTCATCCAATGAAGCCGGCAGCGTGCTACTATTGCCATGAATATCAATGGCTTCGATATAATACCTGATTTCTTGCCCCTGTTCAAGGTCAGTAAAGCTAAAATAGTATTCCGCATGCCCGGTTTGCACTCCATCTATACTGTCATATCCTTCACCGCTCTGATAGTATAGCTTCACAGATTCCAACGGGGAAAGGTCTGCCACACGGGCAGTTAAGTAGGGCGACTGATTGAAGGTATTGCCGCTGGGAGAGTGAGTGATGATGGGCGCTTGCTCATCTTCACCACTGTAAAAGCGGATTGCCAAACCATCAAAAAGCAGGTTCCCGGCGGGTTCCACGCCTTGATAATTGCCACTTTGCACGATCTCTCTCAAGTAGCAAAGCCCTGCGTTGGTGTCCTCGTTTTGAATGGCCACGGTGCTGCTTCTGCCATTATCACGATAGAAGTTTGTATAGGTTTGCCCGGTAGCGGTGCTGTTGTATTGCATCACGATTTCGCCATTCTCATGCAGGATGACCTCAAAATCAAGCAGGGAAACAGGTTCGGTTCCCCCGTGGAACTGCAATTGATGCCATTGGATCACGGTGTAACGATTGGGGGCTTCACCAAAGGTCTGAAAATACACATCACCAGTACCCTGTACAGCCTTCAGATCATCCCAGTAGACAGCGATCAAAGCTGGCATAGCCGCATATCCTGGGATGGGATAGGAATAGTTGAAGATGGTGCCATCGGTGTCCCAGCCACTTTCCGGATATTCATCATACCAATTGTTTTCTGCCAGCAGGATTTCACCATTCACATCCACATGAGCCGTGGCGTAGGTATCGCCATAAAAGGGAAAATCAAAACCAAGCGGAATAGGCTCTGAGAAGTTATCATCACCCGCCCAGCTATCCACGCCATACATGATGGAGGAAGTTCCAGTTTGGCTAATATCTATCCAATCAAATTCCGGACCACCTAAAGCGGTGCTATCAATAAACCTATAGCCAAAGGTGTCAGGCTCACCCACATTTACACGTGTATAGACCACAAACTCTCTGCTGATGCTGTCATTGGCGGGATTCCCGTCCGCTTCATCCAGCCAGAATGAGGCAGTGTAAGTTCCCTCTGCGCCCAAGACAAAGGACTCAAAACTTACCACAGCATCCTCTTCGGGATCCAAAACACCCGCGTAATAGGCCATCTCGCCACCCAGCTCCTCTCCAACCGCATTATAGTAGGCAAACCAAACACCAATCTGGCTGTTCCAGTTGTTTTGGCCGCTATTCTTGATCCTCACTTGGGGAATGATGTCCACATTTACAAACTCAATCTCCCGTGGCACGATCACCTCTAAAAGCGCTAAGTCTATCGGAGGAATAGGAGTTACCTCGATAGAAACTGTATCCGTATCCGACTGATTTGTATAGCTGTCTGTGACGGTGAAGGTTACAGATTCAGTTCCCGACCAATCCGGCGAACTGAAAGTGACCAAATTGCCTGCGGCGCTGACGCTTACGTGCTGTGTGGGCTGCCAAGTCAGGGTTACCATTTCCGGATCAGTTGCGGTGATATACTGGGTAAAATCCACCTCCAAACTCTGCCCCTGCATAAAGGTGAAAGAATCGGGCAAATCGAGCTCTGTTACCGCCACTATTGGCTGTCCGATCTTGACGTCATCAATCAGGATACCGTAGTTTTCACAATTCCACAAAAAGCCGATGTGGATGCTCTGCCCCGCATAGGAAGACAGATCATAAGTCACGCGTTGATAGGCATTTCCAATATCTTGCAGGTTAAGTATCTGCTGATTGAAGTTGGCAATCGCCGTCCCCGTGGTGGAGACATAGACCTTGAGATCCTCAGTGGAAAACCAGCTCCGCGTAAAGAAGATAAGCGAATCCCCAGCGGCGATGGTCACCTGAGGTGTGATCAGCCAGTCTGCATTTTGATGTGGCATATAGTTGTCACAGAAAGCTGCATTAGCGCCGGAGTGTGGATAGCCAACATTGTTTATTACGCGCCAGTGCATGCCGTCTCCATCGTCGTGATAGCTCCAGCCCGTGGGTAGGTTCCCGAGACCTCCTTCAAAGCCTTCATCCACATGCCACTGCGCAAACACAGGCATGATGCAGAGCAAAGCCATTAGTAAAGATGTGATGTGTTTCATGTTTTTTCTCCTCAATTAATGTTTAAATCAGGTTTTTCTATTTGGACAATCCACTCTTGTTCTCCCGCAACCGTTCCTCCAAGAGCTTGATTGTTCCCCCAAAATAAGCTCAAGAAGCCATCGCTCTTATGCTTTAACGCATTGTCGATATTGCTTCTTAAGATGTTTTCGTTTGTTCCCAAACAGACGAGAGCGATCTTGCGTCCATCAGCGCCACCGGCATAGATGGCACGCTGTAAGACATCCTCATTGCTTTGTGCTGTAAAACTTTGTATCTCATTGTCTTTGATCACCAGATGCGGCTTGATGATCTCCTTGCCAAAAGCAAAAGCCCTATCAGCTATGATCGTGCCATTGATGCTGCCCGGTTGCGGAACCAGCATTACTTCTCCACCCGGAAGGTTGATCATATGCGTCTGAAATTCACTGTCTCCAAAACAGCCACACTCAGCCCAAACCTTATCAATAGTAAAGTTGATCTCCTCATCCTGGCAAAGTAGACTAATACTTCGCTGAGCGGCGATCCGGCGGCAGATATCCAAGGTATAGTCACTAAGCTTGTTATAATCAATATCCAAAGCCCGCCAAAACTGCAGCTCGCTCTGGATCGCGTGCTCAGAGAGAGTGTCCTTCATCAGGCTGGGCATGGAAGCAAGCTTGATCTTTTTGGCCTCGATAATCTTTCGCCCTCTTGCCAGTAACCGGTTACGCAAGCGTAACTTATCCTTATCCCTCAGCTCGGTAAAACGCGCCTCGCCATTGAGATTCAGATACATATCACTATTCTTGAGCAGACGATTAAACTCTTCATAATCGGAACGATAGGCCGCTAAAGAATAGTCCTCATTCCTAGCTTTGATCAGATCCATATCCTGATAGAGTAGGGAGGTGTGGATGCCGCGCTGACCCGCCTCCAGCAGGAGCTTTTCCACCAAAGGGAAGTTGAATTTGCCCGTGGTAATCAAAAGCCTATCACCGCGGCTGAGCTTGAATGATTCATCGATCAGCTTAGATGCAACTGCCTGCAAACTAATGCGATGATGCTGCTGCAAAATCCCACCGATGATAGCCTGACTATTCAAAACACCATCGCCATTCTCCAAGCCAATAGCAAAATCTAGGATAAAGTTCCTCGCCGCCGCCTGGTAGTAAACCTCCTTGTGATTGCCATTTTTATCCGCAGTGAGCTCCAAAAGACCCTTGTTCACCATCTGATTGAGGGTGTAATGAATCTTCTGCCTGCTGTGATTGAACAGGGTAGCAAGCTGCTGACAAGTGGCCGGCTCCTTAACCAACTCCTTAAGGATACTATACTTAAGCGGGTTGCTCAGCTCTTTTAGCTGGGAGTGACTTTGGATAAGCTTGAGACTTTTATTCATCATCCTTCCTCTGATCGTTATCTGGTGACACACTATATAAACCCGCTATTATTGTCAATATCTTTTTGACCATTTAGTGGGCTTCATCTAAAAGCATGAGAACTCTTCTGACGAGATTGCACAATCTATCTCCATATGATCCCGCTCTTTATGTCGATTTCTTAACCGCATATTGTCTAGGATATAAGTAAATTAAGACGGCATAATTCGCCGGCTATTCTGACAATATTGTCAATCCGTTTTGTTCAAGTTCTCTTGGGATTGTTAGCAAAAGCGAGACATGGGCTGGGGCTCCCAAACACCTACTATTTTAGTAGGTATTTATTTCCGGACTGCAGCACCGGAAAAAGTGGGTGTTTATGAAATAATTGACTTCTGCTCGGGAAATAGTAACAGAAAACGGCCGATTTTGACACCCCTTAAAGCCGCTGTTTATGCGGCGTCCCTGCCCCGCCCCAGCTTGGCTCCTCCTCCATCGAGCAGGAATGGCATAGGATTGCAGTAGGTTACACGTTTGGGCGGAGTAGGCGCTCAGAAAGAGGTGAACCTTTTCAAAAAGTCAAATGTTTCGATAATTTTTCGGTTTTTAAGGGGGAGTTTGAGCTCCAAAATGCACCAAAATCCAATGCCCCAAAAAAGGCTGACATCTCGTGTCAGCCCGGAGGGTATTTATGAATCCTCATTTGTAGCCACTTGGCTATCTTATTGAGGCAGCTAAGTTAACATCATCCATCTCTACTTTTGAAACTCCACCATCACCTCGCCCAGCTCAATCATCAGGTGCTTTTTGGAGTTAATCGCCCGATTATAGAAGAGATAGCCCTCTTTCGTGCCGCCAGGCAACAGCTTAGAGGCGTTAAAATAAGAGTTCAGGATGGCAAAGTAGGCTTCGTCATATTTCTCGGTATTGAAAGGGTCTGGGGCGAAAGGATCGGTCTCAAAGATGTCCTCAGTTTGGAAGAGGGCCTGGTTTACCCTGAGGCTTCCCAACACGTGTTCCAGTGGGATGGGATCGTATTGACGACCGCCGGAAATGATGGAATAGCCGTAGTCCCATAGGCTTATGCTTCTTTGGCTGAGATTGCGCACTTTGATGTAGATGCTAAAAAAGCGGTCACCAAGTTCCGCCTCAGAATCCTTGATTCTTTCAGGACTGATGGCAATGACCAGTGAATCGTTAGCCAGGACAGCCCAGTTTTGATCCACGCTATAATCCTCCTTGCTCACGGGATGCCATCTATTTATCGAGCAAGCCGTTAGCAGCAGCAAAAGGAGAAGCACCCCGGAGCGTATGAGCATCCGGGGTGTGTGATTTATCTTGTTATTCTTCATCATCTTCTGCATCGATGTTTTCATCTTCCATGTCCTCGTCATCAAGTTCCTCGATATCGTCATACTCAACTTCTTGGACGGGAGGTCTGGTTTTGGGGGGTTGGTTCATTTTTGCCACGCCTTTTTCGATGATTTCATCATCTTCCTCGCTGGGGACGTTGGTGATATCCCTCACCTTGTCGCCTTCCTTGAGGTTGATCAAGCGCACACCCTGTGTATTGCGGCTGATCAGGGAGATGTCTGAGATGGCTTGGCGGATGATCATGCCTTCCTGCGTGATGATGAGCAGTTCTTCATTTTTATCCACGATCATCAGTCCTGCCAAATAGCCGTTGCGAGTGGTGGTCTTGAGTGTGATCACACCCATAGAGCCACGTCTTGTTTGGGTATAAGCACCGATCGCTGTTCTCTTACCATAGCCATTTTCGCTTACGGCAAGGATAGTTCTTGCGTTTTCGCTACCGTTTGCCAGCATGTCTTCCTGCGAGACCACACCCATGGAAATCACGTAATCTCCAGCTCTTAGGCGGATACCACGTACTCCCTTGGTAAAGCGGGCAGTGGTTCTAATATCCCTTTCGGTAAAGCGGTTGCAATAGCCATTGCGGGTGGCGAGGATGATGTCGTCTGCACCTTCAGTGATGCGGGCATCTACAAGTCCATCACCGTCTTCGAGTTTGATAGCCAAGATGCCGCTGTTTCTGGGACGTGAGAAGGCTTCGAGAGAGCTTTTCTTGACCAAACCGTTGCGCGTGCACATGATAATGTAGTGATCCGGATGGAAATCCCTCACCGTCACATAGGCCTTAATCTTTTCTCCCTGTTCAAATTGCACCAGGTTCACCACGGCCTTGCCGCGAGCGGTGCGTCCAGCTTCCGGAATCTCATAGACCTTGAGCCAATAGCAGCGACCGTGATCCGTAAACAGCAGGATGTAGGAGTGTGTATTGGCCACGAATACATGCTGAATGTAGTCGTCCTCCTTGAGGTTGCTGGTGTTCAAGCCTTTGCCGCCCCGGCTTTGTAACCTGTATGTATCCACGGGCAAACGCTTTACATAACCTGCATGTGTGATGGTGACCACCACCATTTCCTCGGCGATCAGGTCTTCCATCTCCAAGCCACCGGTGTAGTGGGGAAGGATAACGCTTCGACGTGCATCTGCATATTTATCAAGGATTTCCTGTGTTTCCTCTTTGATCAGGTTCATACGCAGCTCACGATGCGCCACCAACTCTTTGAGGCGGGCGATGGTGAGGAGCAGCTCGTTGTATTCAGTTTCGATCTTCTCTCTTTCGAGGCCGGTAAGTCGCTGCAAACGCATGTCCAAGATAGCCTTAGCCTGGATCTCGCTGAGGCCAAACTTGAGCTGCAGTTGTTCATTGGCTTCCGGAGGTGTTTGCGAGGCACGGATGGTGGCGATCACCTCGTCCAGGTTGTCCAGAGCGATGCGCAAGCCTTCCAAGATGTGCATGCGTTCCTCGGCAATCCTGAGCTCATGTTGGGTGCGACGCAGCACAACGTCATGACGGAACTCTATGAAATTCAAGAGCATATCCTTCATGCTCACCACTTGCGGGACACCGTCTATGAGGCAGAGATTGATCACACCAAAGGTGCTCTGCAACTGCGTGTGTTTGTAGAGCAGGTTACGCACCACAGTGGCATCATGATTGCGTTTGACGTGGATCACTAAGCGCATTCCATCGCGGCCGGATTCGTCTCGGATGTCGCTGATGCCCTCGATCCTCTTTTCTTTGACCAGGTCTACAATGCGCTCAATGAGCGTGGTCTTGGTCACCTGGTAAGGGATGGAACTGATGATGATGGATTCCTGCTCGTTTTTGCCAACCTCAATCTCGGCTTCGCCACGGATGAGGATGCGTCCTCTACCCGTCTCGAAGTAATCCTTAATCCCTTCTGTTCCAAGAATAAAGCCGCCTGTAGGGAAGTCTGGCCCTTTGATATATTCCAACAATTCCAGATTTTCAAGCTCGGGATTGTCGATCAAAGCGATCATCGCCCGGCACACCTCGCCAAGGTTGTGGGGAGCCATATTGGTGGCCATTCCCACGGCGATTCCTGAGGAACCATTGACCAACAAATTTGGGATGCGGGTGGGGAAAACCTCAGGTTCTTTGCGGGTTTCATCGTAGTTTGACTTATATTCTACCGTGTCCTTGTCCAGCTCGCTCAACATCTCGGTGGTGACTCTTTGCAGGCGTGCTTCTGTGTAACGCATTGCCGCAGGCGGGTCTCCGTCGATTGAACCAAAGTTTCCCTGCCCATCCACCAAAGGATAGCGCATGATCCACGGCTGCGCCATACGCACTAAGGTGGGATATACTACCTGTTCACCGTGGGGGTGATAGTTACCGCTGGTGTCACCGGCGATTTTGGCACACTTTCTAAACTGGCCGCCGGGGCTGAGATTGAGCTCGTGCATGGCATAAATGATGCGTCTTTGCGAGGGCTTAAGACCGTCACGGATATCAGGCAGAGCACGGCTCACGATCACGCTCATCGAGTAATCGAGGTAGGCCTGCTTGAGTTGTTCTTCTATTTGTACGCTGATTATTTTGGTATTGTCTTCCACTGTAATCTCCTATACATCCAAGTGCTTCACATACTGAGCGTTATCTTGGATAAATTCTCGTCTGGGCTCCACTTCGTCGCCCATTAGGATGGTAAACATCCTGTCCGCCTCGATGGCATCATCCATCTTCACGGAAATCATGGTGCGCCGCTCGGGATCCATGGTGGTTTCCCAAAGTTGCTCCGGATTCATTTCACCCAGACCTTTATAACGCTGCACCATCACTCCCTTTTCGCCAAATTCGGCGATCGCCGCATCGCGTTCTTCCTCTGAAAACACATACTTTTTCTGCTTGCCCTTGCGCACCAAAAAGAGCGGCGGCATGGCGATATAGAGGTGTCCATGCTCGATCAGAGGCTTCATGTAGCGATAGAAGAAGGTCATGAGCAGCGTGCTGATGTGAGCGCCGTCGACGTCTGCGTCAGCCATGATGATCACCTTGTGATAGCGGATCTTGTTGATGTCAAAATCCTGTCCCACACCGGCTCCAACGGCTAAGATGATGGGCTGAATCTTATCGTTGTTGAGCACTCTATCCACGCGGGCTTTCTCGGTATTGAGCATCTTGCCCCAAAGCGGAAGAATGGCTTGGAAAGAGCGTTCGCGGCCTTGTTTGGCACTGCCGCCGGCTGAGTCTCCTTCCACCAGGAACAGCTCTGTTTTTTCAGGATCGCTGATGGAGCAATCCGCCAGTTTGCCAGGCAGGGAACCACTTTCGAGCACAGACTTGCGCCGGGTGAGCTCGCGTGCCTTGCGGGCCGCTTCACGGGAACGCGCCGCCATTATGCTCTTGGAGGTGACGAGCTTTGCCTCAGCCGGATGCTCCTCAAAATAGGTGGTGAGCTTTTCGTAAACCACTGAGTTTACAAGCCCTTCCACCTCGCTGTTTTGCAGCTTGGTCTTGGTCTGACCTTCAAATTGAGGGTTGCTCAATTTCACGCTCAAAACAGCGGTGAGACCTTCACGGATGTCTTCACCGGTGGGCGAAATCTTCTCATTCTTGAGCAAATCAGCGCTCTTGATATAGTTATTGACCGCACGCGTGAGTCCTGTCTTGAAGCCACTAAGATGAGTTCCACCTTCGATGGTGTTGATATTATTAGCAAAGCTAAAGATATTTTCTTGATAGCCCTCGTTGTATTGCAGTGATACTTCAATGTCCACGCCGTCCTTTTCCAGAGCCATGTAGACGGGATTGGGACTCAAGGGCTTCTTATTTTGGTTCAGATACTCCACGAAGCTCACGATACCACCGTCATACTTAAAGTCATGCAGGCGGTCGTTACGCTCGTCCCTGAGCATTATCCGCACACCACGGTTCAGGAAAGCCAGCTCTCTGAGCCTTGTCGTGAGATAGTCAAAGCTAAAGGTGATAGTCTCAAAGATGGTGTCATCCGGCTTGAAGCGGATCACGGTGCCGGTGTGGTCGGTATCTCCCTGGATTTCCAGCCCGGTGACTGGAACCCCTCTTTCATAGCGCTGATAGTGGATTTTGCCGTCTTTATGGATGCGGACTTCCAGGTATTCACTCAAGGCCACGACCACGGAAACGCCTACACCGTGCAGACCTCCAGACACTTTGTAGCTCTTGTCGTCAAATTTGCCACCGGCGTGCAGCACGGTCATAACCACTTGAACAGCAGGGATTTTGAGGTCAGGGTGCATGTCCACAGGAATACCGCGGCCATTGTCCTCCACCTCTACTTCGCCCTCGTTAGTGATGGTAACTTTGATCAGGTCGCAATAACCCGCCAAAGCTTCGTCGATGGAGTTGTCCACAACCTCATACACAAGGTGATGCAGGCCGCGCTCACTGGTGCCTCCAATATACATTGCAGGGCGCTTGCGAACAGCTTCAAGGCCTTTCAACACCTTAATGTTGTCAGCATTGTAGTTTTGATCAACCATAATTTATTAACTCCTATTGTTTTAAGCTATATTTGTCAGAGCCTGGACACTGTGTCCAAACCGCTAACATCTTAAACGTCGTTATCTATATGCCAGTTTTAGAGATAGGCGCTTTTTGTCAAGAGATAAATTTAAATAAATGGGGCTTGTATCAGTTTAAATAGCAAGAGGTTACTGATGCGCCAAAAAGAAGGGTAAATTGAGCAAATTCAGGAGGCTGTTTTACTGCACAAAAATGGGTGCATTTTGGGGTGATTTTAGGGGCAAAGGAGGGATGTATCTCCCTGAGGTATGAAGAGATTAGATGCTTGTGTTCTGGATATTGTCTTAGATATCGATCAGAGGAGTATGTTCATACTGCCCCGCCACAAAGAGGCTTAGCTCTCTTTTCAGCGTGGAAAGGTAGTCATTCATCACTCTGTAAGCCAGTTCGGGGTGGTTGTTCTCCTCGGATAGGTGCGCCAGGATGAGGGTATCCAGGTTGCGATGCATAATCTGCTTGACCAGATCAACTGCCTGGACGTTTGAGAGGTGTCCCACGTTGCTTTTAACCCTTTGTTTGAGTGCCCAGTCATAGCTGCCGTTAAGCAGCATTTCCTCATCGTGGTTGCTCTCCAAAACCAGAGTGGTGCAACCTTTCAACCTGTTCACGGTCAAGCGGGTAGCATAGCCCAAGTCCGTAGCAATGCCGAGCTTACGCTCTTCGTTTTCGCCTCTGCGGAGGGTGAAATTGCAGCTATCGAAGGTATCATGTGAAGAGGTGAAAGAATGCACGACGAGGTCTCTTATCTCAAAGGTGCTGCCCGTCTCAAAAAACACGGGTTCAAAAGGCAGTTTGCCCAGCTTTTCAGCGCAGCCCTCATAGGTGCCTTCGCTCATGTAGACGGGGATTTTCAGCGCTCGGGCGATGATGCCTACGCCTTTGCTATGGTCGCTATGCTCGTGGCTCACCAAGATGGCTTTGATGCTTTCCTTGGGCACTTGGAGTGATTCCAGGGCCTGGAAAATGGCTTTACCGGGTAAACCGACATCTACGAGGATAGCTGTTTCATCGGTTCGGACAAGGACAGAATTGCCCTTTGACCCGCTGGCCAAAACTGAGGTCTGAAACATCTGCTTTATAGCTTGGTTACTTTGTAATAACGGTTGTTGAGCCGGTCGTATTCCGTCCAGTCCGCATCCTTGGGAGCAGCTTCGATAATCTGTGCCACGCCAATGCTTTGGGCATCCAGATTGTCACAGTGGTGCAAAACTACGGCTTCCAAGGTCTGAGGCAGTCTCACCGAGGCATTTTCGTAGATGCCGTGATGTGAGAGGATCAAATGGCGCAGGTGCAAAAGAAGTTCATCCGGAAAACCGGCAATACTGCGTGCTTTCTCACATATATACTGATCCGCCAAAGTGAGATGCCCCACCAAACGACCCACATCCGTGAAGTCGATGGGAGCTTTGGTGGTATATTCCATCACTTTGCCCATGTCGTGCAGCAGTGCGCCGGCGATGAGCAGGTCTTGATTCACAGGATAAATTGTGCTGACAAATTCGCAGATGGAAGCCACGCTCACCGTGTGTTCGATCAGCCCATGGATGTAGTTGTGATGCCAGCTTTTGGCTGCGGGAGCGTGTAAGAAGGCATTAAAGAAGTTCTTATCTTCAAAGATGTCCCTGAGCAACTGCTTCAAAAAGGTGTTTTGCATCTTGTCGATAAAGCCGAAGAACCTCTCGCTGAGGAACTCTGGCGGGAACTTGCTGTGCGCCAAATACATATCCATGTCATATTCAGAAACATCCGCATAGCGCAATTGCGAGATGTTGAGCTGCACTTGGCCTTTATAGTTTTGCACCATCGCCTTGACTTCGACAACGTCACCGGCATCGAATTCCTCGGCCGCTTTCTGGAAATCCTTCCACACGTAGCCTGTAAGCGAGCCGCTGCGGTCTGCCAGCCTCAATCTCATGAAGAGACCATTTTTACCCTCACGGATTTCCTTTTCTTCCACCAAATAAAAGCCTGCAATTGCCTTGCCCTGAACGTCCTGAAGATCGCTGACATATATGTGTTCACTCATTTATCTATCCTATTTGATTATACTGATTTTAGCTGTTTGTTTCTGGGTTTTATCCCCTAAAGATTGGATGCTGACGAGATAGACCCCGCTCTGGGGGAAGATACTTGGATCAAGCTGCGTTTTCTGCTGGGAGATCGACTGCATGTGGATGAGCTGTCCTCTGATGTTGTAAATCTTTAAGATGCCTGAGCTTTTGCCGCTGTCTACCGTCAGAGCTCTGTTGCCTCTGAGGGGATTGGGCGAGAGCGAAAAAGTGCTGGGAGTTTGAACGTAATCATCGTTGCTCACAGTGATTTCCACATCCATCATATCAGCGTAGTAGATGCTGCCGCCTCTTCTTTCTTGAATCCAGTAGTAGAGGCGGAAGTTGTCGTTTGGATCAAGTCCCAAAGTGGACATTTCCACAGTGAAATCCAAGCGTTCGCCCATGTTCAAGCTCACATCGAAGGGCAGGGCATGAACCACCCACTTTTCCAGATTCCAAAAGTTCTGGCCGGATAGGCTTTCCTCTTTGAAGAGCCCGACAAAGAAGACGCTGTTCCGCACCAGATCGTAGTTTCCGCCGCCGCTGAAGAGCTGGGTGTTGTCGTTGGTCAAACCAAAGTTAAGCGTCATGGTTTCCGCTTCTGTCTCCATATCAAGCCTGCAGTAACTGATAAAGCTGCGCTTTTGGCTCAGAGTGTCGCATTTGGCGGTAAAATCATCAATAAAGCCGTGCCTCAAACCGATGATGCGGCTATCCCCGCCTAAAACCACTCTGGGCAAGGTGTTAAAACCATACCAGCTAAAGTGATTGAGTGCGGCGGTGGAAGAGAGTGTGTCCGCCAAAATGGGGAGATAGTTGAGTAGGTGAATATCTCGCAGGTGTGCATCCGCTATCGCCGCAGCCTCTTGGTGCAGGATGGATGAGGCATTTGCGCTGCGGAAGAAGTTTTCCACAATGTGGATGGGCATCTCGTCTGAAAAGCTGTAATAATACTTGTCTATCGTGTTGTTGGGTGCATAATTATCGGTGTTTTCAGGAGGGACGATGGTGCCGCGCAGCCTTGCCTGCATGGGGTCTCGGGGGATAAACATGCCATAATCAGAATAGCCGGGCTGGTGTGAGTCCCACACGAAATCCGCATGAGGTGGGATGGCATCAGCTATGTCGATAGTTTGGGTGATATTTTCCGAGGCTTGGGGAAAAGTCAGGTTGAGGTTGATGCTGAGCCCGCTTACAGCTTGATCCGAGTGGTTATGGATCACAAAGCTGGGATAGACGGTTTGCTCGGGCACGTATTCGCCATTGAGGTTGAGACTCACCAGCCTCAAATCTGAAAGTTGGGCAAACTCACCTACCGCGCCAAAAAGCAGCTCCGCATTGTAACCCGCATGCGCTAAGTTTTGATAGAAAGGCGTGCCCATCGAGGTGTTGAGGAAATAGCTGTGGCTGCCATCTCCAGTGGAAGCAGACACATAGGGGCCATTGAAAAAGGTCTCGTAATCCACGACCATCCACACACATTGTTCACTAATGGGCTCACTCAAGGGGATGGTGAGGTCATTGGCATCCACAAGTACAGAATAGGAGGCGAGTTCTGGCACGACAACCTGGCCTTCATCATCGCTAAACAGCCTCACTGTCACCGAGTCACCCGTCTGAGGAAACCACAACCTCAGAGCATTGATGGTAAAGCTAAGGTCTTGCAAATTGGGATAATAGTAATGTGCAAAATCAAAGCGCACCGCCCAGGAATTGCTGCCATAAAAGTGGAGGTCGTCCACGCCGCGATGGTATGCCAGATGATAGTCTCGGGTGTTTTGCTCAACACTGCGTCCGCTGCCTGGAAGGCAGTCGATAGCCATCAAGGGCACAAAGGCAAAAAGGATGAGCAAAATGAGCAGCCGCTTCATGTTAAGCATACTCCTCAAAGAGGGTTTTTGCCTGAGCGAGATCAGCCTGCATGGCCTCAATCAGCTCAGCTCGGGAGTCAAAATAAAGCTCCGGCCGCATAAAATGCAGCAGTTCCAGCTTCATCTTTGCTCCGTAAAGGTCGGCATTGTATTCTGGCATATAGGTCTCCACTGTGGTTTTTCTATCTTGTTTCACGCTTGGTGCTGTGCCGATATTTGTCAACCCAAAAAACACATCTTCACCCAAAAACACTTTAGAAATATAGACTCCGACACGGGGAATGAGCTGCTGAGGCTCATCCAAAGCAAGGTTGGCGGTAGGGAAGCCCATGCCTTTACCCAAGCCCTTGCCTCGGATCACTTCGCCGTACATGGCGTAAGGGCTACCCAAAAGTCGGCTGGCTTCATCCATTCTGCCCTCATGGAGCAAAGTCCGGATGCGGCTGCTGCTGATGATGCCTTCTTCGTCTTCCAACGCGGGGACATAGATACACCGATAGCCAAAGGTGGATGCATGCTTTTGTAAAAACTGATAGTTGCCCTCACGACCGTGCCCGAAATGCGAGTCATAACCCACCACGATGACGCTGGGATCAAGATCATTGATAAGGTGTTGCTTGAGAAAGTCCAGCGCCGAAAGGTGCGACAGCTCTTTGGTGAAGGGCAGACACACGATCTCATCCACGCCTAAGCTTTTGATCATCCTGATCTTATGCTCGCAGGGGATGAGCAGTTGGAAGCCGTTGGATTGTTGTAAGACCTGAGCGGGATGCTGTTTAAAAGTGATGACCACACTTCTGAGGCTCTGCTGCTTGCCCATATCCACCATGGTCTGTATCAACTTGCGATGCCCCAGATGCAGACCATCAAAATTGCCTACGCTCACAATACTCTTCATCTTCGGAAGTTCACCTTGGGACGCAGGTTGCCATCCTTAACAAAGCCAAGGGTTTCAATCTCGCCCTTGTTGTTAAGTGCCAAGACCTGCTCTGCATCAGCCATTTCCACAGGCAGGCTTTGTCCGTGTTTCAGTGTTGAAATCTGCTTTTCATCCAAACGCTGGGAAGGGATGTGTCCAAAAAGCATCTCGCAGGACACCAAGGCAGCCTGCCAGTCCCCCAAGTCATCCAGCTTCACAGCATCGGCTACAGATATATCCCCGATCGCCGTGCGTCTGAGACTCACGGTATGCGCCACAGTCTGCATTTGAGCAGCGATCCAGACGCTGAGGCTACGGATATAGGTTCCCTTGGAGACGGTACAAACGTAGCTGAGATAGGGGTTTTGCTCGCTCAGCTCTTCCGGGTTTAGAAACCGAAAGGAATGCACCTGCACGGCTCTGGGAGGGATTTCCACCTCCACGCCCTTACGAACCAGTTTGTAGGCTCTTTGTCCCTGTATCTTCACGGCAGAATACTTGGGGATTGCCAGCTCTGTCAGAGCCAAAGCAGCGTCAGTAATAGCTTGAGCATCAAAGCGATTGATATTGGGTGAAAGGGTCTCTTCCACCTCTGATTCAGGATCACCGGTCGGGGTGCTTTGTCCCAGACGCAGGGTTGCTTCATAGCTCTTTTTCCGGGCTTCCAAGAGTGAATTGAGGCGGGTGTATGAACCCAGCGCACAGATCAGCAGACCTGTAGCAAAGGGATCCAAGGTGCCGCAGTGTCCGATGCGCTTGATGCCTGTGATTTTGCGCAATTGGCGAATCACATCAAAAGAGCTGAGCCCCGCAGCCTTATCTATGAGCAAAAATCCACGCATATCACTTATAGAGCTTGGGCTAAAACCTCGCCCATCTGAGAGATCATCATTGCCTTGATCTCATCCAAATCCCCATTCAAGCTGCATCCAGCGGCGTTGCGATGTCCCCCACCGCCAAAACGGGCAGCAAAGCTGCTCACATCCAGCTTGGCAGAGCGGAAACTTAGCTTGAAATCCCCCGGCGCATCTTCACGGATAAAGATGATGACTTCTATGTCTTTAGCACCTTGCACCCAGCGCGTTATATTGAGCACATCCTCAGGGTTGATGCCATTTTCCACCGCTATCTCATGCCGTGATACCATCACCAACAGCTTACCCCAAAAATGCGTCTCTATAGTGGAAAGCACCTGCCCGATATAGCGAATCTCAGCCGGGCTCTGGTTTTGGAAGTATTTTTGATAGAGAAGGTGAGGCTGGATGCCGTAGCTGGCGATGCCTGCCGCTTGACCAAGCACTCTGGAATTCGTGTTCCCATTGGTGAAGTTGTTTGTATCGTTCAAGATAGTGGTATAGAGGCAGGCAGCCATTCTGCACTTGAGTTCTGGTGGCATCCGTGCAAGCTGTGGTTCAAGTGCTTCAAACAGGATAGCCCCGACGCTGGCAAAGGATTGATCAATAAAGCTATAGTCTGCCTTGACGGGATTGTTTTCCACCACATGATGATCCACCAATACCACCCTCTGCGCCGTGTCCAAAAGGGCAGCCCGATCGCCCAAACGGTCTCTATTATTGCAATCCAAGACCACCATGGTATCGTAAGCCATGTCTGGGGAGTAGCTTTTGATGATCTCATCCTCAATCAGATACTCAAAGCGATCCAGATTGTCCCCAGCCATGATTATATGTGCCTCTTTGCCATTGAAAGCCAGCCATCCTGCGATGAACAAACTGGAGCAAAAGCCGTCCCCATCAGGGCTTTCATGAGAAAGCACCGCTATCGGCTCAGGACAAGACAAGAGCTGCATCAATTCATAACTCAGATTTTGCATAAAATACCTAATAATAAAGGAAATCGCCGCAAGCGACGATTTCATAATGTCGGGGATTAGTGGTTTAGCCTATTCAAGATCAGCTCAATAATCTTCTTCGTCTTCCTCGTCCTCATCATCAAAGAAGTCGTCATAGTCATCTTCGTCTTCATCGTCGAAGAAGTCGTCATAGTCATCTTCTTCCAAGAGGTCATCAAGATCGATATCGGGATCATAGTCGTCATCATCATCGTCGTATCTGTCTTTGATCCTTGCCAAGAGAGCTTCCACTTTGGCGGCACGCTCTTCTGTGTTGTCGTGTTGGAATGAGAGTTCTGGAATGGTTCTCATGAGTTTTGCTCCTGCTATTTGTTTTTTGAAAAACCCGGAGGTTTTGTATAGCAAATCCCGAATTTCCTTGGTTCCAGCGGGATTGTTATAGTGGGTAAAAAAGATCTTTGCATAGCGAAGGTCTTTGGAGAGCTTCACGTCACTCACCTGCACCCAAGCCAATTGCGGGTTTCTCACCTTTTGGCTCAGGGTAATGTTGAGCAGCTTCTTCAGCTCGTTTTGCAATCTCGGTATGCGGTGTGAATTCATGAAAGTTTCTGTGCAATCTCTTTGATCACAAAGCATTCCAGCACGTCGCCTTCCTTGATGTCGGTATAGGTTTTGAGCGAAATTCCACAATCCGAACCGGCTCTGACTTCTGCCACTTCATCTGCATAGTGTTGCAGCGAGGAGAGGTCATCTTCTGCGATCATCACATCGTTTCGATACAATCTGACTTTGCAATTCTTGCGGATCGAACCTTTATCGACCTGGCAACCGGCCACTGTGCCCACTTTTTTGATCTTGAAAATCTGTTTCACGGTGGCAGATCCGATCACTTCTTCTTCGAGTATGGGTGACAGCATGCCTTCGATAGCAGCACGCAAGTCTTCAATTGCATCATAGATCACCGAGTAAATCTTGATCTCCACGCCTTCTTCTTCAGCCAGTTTTCTCGCCTGCGGATTGGCTCTCACGTGGAAACCGATGATCACGGCATCTGATGCCGAGGCCAGAGTCACGTCCACTTCGCTGATGCCGCCCACGCTCTTGTGGATGATGTCCACCTGCACTTCTTGGTTGGAAAGCTTGAGAAATGAATCGGCCAGCGCTTCGGAAGAGCCGTCGGTATCAGTCTTGAGGATGATATTGAGTGTGTTTGCCTTGTCGTCTTTGATGCGGTCAAAGATGTTTTGCAGGGAAGCCTTGTTTTGGTATCTCTCACGTTCAGCGCGGATGTGAGAGCGCTCCGAGCTGATGTTACGTGCCATCCTTTCGCTTTCCACCTCGTTGAGGATATCGCCCGCTTTGGGTGCATCGTTGAGGCCAAAGATACGCGCCACATCTGATGGTCCTAGCTCAAAGAGCTCTTTGCCACGCTCGTCTTCCATACGGCGCACGTTTCCGTAGGTCGCGCCACAAACCACGGTGTTACCCTTTTTCAGCGTGCCTTTTTGCATGAGGATGGTAGCCACAGAGCCCACTCTGGTGTCCTTTTGAGATTCGATCACCACGGCTTCGGCGGGCACCTTCACCTGAGCGGTGAGCTCCATCACTTCCGCTTGCAGGATGATCAGCTCGATCAGGTTGAGTATGCCTTCACCTGTCACCACCGAGGTTTTACACCAGGGCACATCGCCACCGTATTGTTCCAGATAGACGCCATAATCAAGAAGCTGCGCCACCACTCTATCCACGTTGGCATCCTGCAGGTCGATCTTGTTGATCGCCACGATGAGCTGCACTCCTGCGGCCTTGGCGTGGTCGATCGCTTCCTTGGTCTGTGGCTTCATGCCTTCCACCGCAGATACCACGATCACAGCGATGTCAGTGACATTTGCACCACGTGAACGCATGGCGGTAAAGGCTTCGTGACCGGGCGTATCCAGGAAGGTGATCTTGTGTTTATTGATCTCAATCTGATAGGCACCAATATGTTGCGTGATGCCGCCAGACTCGCCGGCCACTATATTTTCATTACGGATGTAGTCCAAAATAGAGGTCTTGCCGTGGTCTACGTGACCCATAATCGTCACCACCGGTGGACGTGGCTCAAACTCTACATCTTCGAATTCTTTTTGTTCTTCATCGATGATGTCCATACCATATTCATCGGCAAATTGGACATCCATCTTAAACTCATCACAGACCAGTTCCAGTGAATCCCTGTCCAGACGCTGGTTGATGGTCACCAACTGCCCCAGCATAAAGAATTTGGAGATGATCTCCGCCGCGGGAACGTTGATGATCTTGGCAAGCTCACTCACCGAGGTAAATTCACGCACCACGATCTGAGATTCCACCGCGGCCACGTGTTGTGCCTCACGCTGATGCTTCTTACGTTTGGTGCTCTTCTGCATCACCCTCTTGATATTTCTGGAGATGATGGCTTCGTCCAATTCGGAGGGGTCTTGCATCTTTTGCTTGCTTCTGCGTGTGCTACCCAGCATAGCTTTCTTGTGTCTGCTCTTTTCGCCCATATCATCTGGCGTTTGCCTCGTCTTGCCAAACTTCTTGCTTTCGGTCTCCTTGGCAGGCGCAGGAATGGGTGGTAGAGGCTTAGGCTCGGCGGCCGGTGCCGCTTTCTTGGCTTCAGGTTTGGGTCTGGCATCACGCTTGGGCTTATCCTTGCCTTTGACGGGCTCATCCTTGGCAGCATGAGTCTCCAGATATGACTTTGGCTTGGGCTTTGGCTTGGGTTTACGTGGCTTGATCGGTGTAGCCTGAGTGTGAGGAACTATGATGCGATGCTTGGGAGCCTCAGATTGTTTAACTTCCGGCTCTTTGACGACTGCCACTTCTTCGACCTTGGCGACAACTTCTGCCTTGACAGGCTCTTCTCTCTTGGCCTCGACTTTTGCTTTCCTGGGTTCTTCAGCTTCTTTGGCTGCAGCAGGCTTCTCTGGAGCTGGTGCCGCTGGCTTGGCCTTTTCCCCACCTTTCTTCTTGGATACAGGTTCGGCCTCTGCCGCTGCTTCCTTTTTCCGGGCTGCCCGACGCATCTCCGCCAACTTCTTGCGTTCACGCTCGGCGCGCTTCTCAGCGTCCATCTGTTCCTTATATTTAAAGCGGATCTTCTCCGCCACCTCTGGGTCAACCAAGCTCATATGGCTCTTGATCGTCACACCCAAATCTTCCAGGTGCTTTCTCAAGGCCATCGTGCTAATCTTGAGTTCCTTGGCCAGTTCATGCGCTCTTATTTGCAAGGTTCCTCCCTATGAAACTGCTCCGCATCATATTTCAGGATGGCGGAGGCAAATTGTTTATCGCCCAGACCAAATACTCCGCTGATGGGCAAACCCAAAGCAGCACTGAGGTCAGACTGCAAGCCCAACACCATGACCGGAATCCTGGTGTGGTTTTCAGATATGGCGAGAGTAATGCCCCGCTGCGTTCTGGGGGCGGTATCTTCAGCTATAATCACCAAATATAGCTTGTTGTGATGCATGGCTCTCAGGCAGGCATCGTAGCCATACACCAGCTTCCCTGCCTTGCGGGCAAACTGCATCAAGGTCACCACTTTCATCAGATATTCAGCCCCGATACTCATTGAAGCTCTCCTTTGCGGGCGGAAGAGACCGTCTTTTTGGCAAGCTTTCTCCTGTAATTGGGAAATGCGTTCAAGCATTCTGTGGCTGAACAGAGGTAGCGCTTGCGGGTTTGATAGTATCTTCCCAGATCAACTACCAGCTTGCCATCCAAAAAGAAAAAGCTCATCAGCTCATCTTGCGCATACCTCTGCCTGCACACCACGCAGGTGCGTATCGCTTGATGTTGGGCTCGGCTATTCTTGTTTGGCATTAGAAATATTTGGCAGCTTCCTTAAGCCTTTCTGCAGTTTTTTCACCCACACCCTCGATGTTGCAGAGCTCTTCCACGGTGGCAGAAAAGATATCCTGCACAGAAGTGTAACCCGCAGCTCTGAGGGCTTCGGCAATCTTGGCATTTACACCGTCCAACTCCGTGATGTGACTCACGGTGCGACGCTGTTTTGCCATCTTGTTATCATATTCGGTAGTGGTGTAAATCTCAATCTTCAAGCCGGTGAGTTTGGCGGCAAGCTTCACGTTTTTGCCCTGCTTGCCGATCGCCATCACCTTGCTCTCTTCGTTCAAAATCACGTTGGCGACCTTGTTTCTCTCGATGATCACCTGTCTCACGCCATTTTCCACGCCCAGCGCGTTGATCACCATTTGCTCGGGATCATCGCTATGCACCACGATGTCTATCTGCTCACGCCGCAGTTCAGCCCGGATATTATCGATCCTCGTGCCTTTGGGGCCGATACAGATGCGCACCGGATCCAGCCGCGGATCCAGAGATTCCAGCTCCACTTTGGTGCGCACACCGGGCTCTCTCACAATCTTGCGGATCACGATTTGCCCATTGGCAATCTCCGGAATCTCGCTTTCAAAAAGCTTTTCCACAAAGGCAGGATTGGTTCTGGAGAGGTTGATCACGGTGTTTTTGCTCTTGCGTGAGCGAGAAGTGCTGATCACATAGGCGCGGATATGGTCTCCCACGCGATACACCTCATCCTCGATCTGCTCTTCCAAGGGCAGCTTGGCGCTGATGTGATTGGTATCGATATGATAGGCCAGATCATCGCTAATCACCTTGATTTGCCCAGAAACAATGGTGTTCTTCAGCTTGTTATAGTCCTTTTGGATCTTCTCATCTTCCAGCTTTTGAATCCTCTCCAAGATCGCATTTTGAGTGGTCTTGGCCAGCTTGGGCTCAAATTCCTGCAAACTCATACTCCGCTCGACCATATCCCCCAACTTCGCTTCGGGATTGATACTGCGAGCTTCGGCAAGCGACATCTGACCAATGCCCTCTTCCAGCTCCACCACCTTACACATAAAAGTGGCCTGGATTACCTTAGATTCATTATCGACATACACTTCCAGCTCATTCTCAAGGTTCAAACGCTTACCCAGAGTGGCTGCAACGGCATCCTTGATGATCTGATGGATCGCTTCGCTGTCTAACTGCTTGATGGTGGCAAGCTTATTTACCGCATCCAAGATATTGGCACTCATCGTTCTTTACTCCAATTGGCTACGAAAACTGTTTTTGCTCGATTGATCTGCTTAAAGGGAATCCGGTGTATCTCTCCCCGATCACTCACGGCAATCTCGTCTTGATCAACTTCGATCAAATCGCCCATGATGCTCTTCTTGGACTGATCAACTGTGAATTGAACTGCCACCTTCTCATTGATAGCACTCACATAGTGGCTCTTCAGCTTGAGCGGACGCTCGATCCCGGGAGAGGAAACTTCGAGATAGTAACGATCGGGAATGATGTCCAATACTTCCAGCTCCGTAGCCAGAGCACGGCTAAAGGACGCACACTCGTCCAACGTGACACCACCGATCTTGGTAAGATAAACCGTCACAACACGGCCTTTACCGGTCATCTTCTCGTCAATGTCGTAGAGTGCCAAGTGCTGCTCTGAGCAGAGCCGCTTGGCGATCCCTTCGATCTGAACACGATAGTATTCCATCTCGTTCCCCTTATTTTCCTTTAATCGCTTTTGAATCAAAAAAAATAGCTAACCGTGATAGTAGCTATTCGCTTGCCTATAAAAGGCGGACTGTTAACAATTTAGACAGCTTTTCGACCGTCTTTATGACATTGATACCAAATTATCCAAGCCACTATTTATGTCAAGCAATTTCTCAAAGACAATGGAATTAGATCGTTTACAGAGCCGGCACAGCCGAATTCCCAAAACCACTTCCCAGAAATCCTCCTCTCATAATGTACTCTGAGGATGTTGCCCAGATGACGAAAAATCGAAAAAACCATCCTCGTAAATGACTGATAAGACCAAGGATATGGAATCAGTCAAATGTTGTCTCTTTCTTTGCTGGAGTGTAATGCCAGGAAAGGCTGACTGTATCAGCTTTTTCAAGTCGTTAGTTGCCAGTTGTTAGAGGCTTCGACCAATCCGAAGACAACGTGCTACTCATACTCACTTGCGGACTTTCTCATCTCATAATTCGTGTAATTCGTGGGCAAAAACTCTCTCCACCACGGCCTCAATCACCACACCAAAAAAC
>JAKQWO010000063.1 GCA_029561955.1 Candidatus Cloacimonadota bacterium | reverse complement strand
AGGCTCTGGTTGACCTCTGCCTTGCTCATATCTTTGACATAGTTCTCTGCCGGATGTTCACGGCTGAGGTCATAGTTGAGATCAGGCATATCCTTGATGCCCCACCAGCATTGATAGTATTCTTCAGGATCAAAGTCCGGCGGCAAAGGCTCCGGTAGAGGCCACTTCTTCCAGTCATACCAGTTCCACCACCGGGACTCTTCTCCCTTTTCCACGCAATCCCTAAAGGCCCAAAAGGTCTCTCCCGTATGATTGAAAGCCACATCCAGAATGATCTTCATGCCTCTCTTATTCGCCTCTTTGACAAGATTTTGCACAGTGGCCTCATCCCCAAAAGCGGGATCAATGCTCATGAAATCAGCAGCATCGTATTTGTGGTTGGACTTAGCTTCCCAAAGAGGATTGAAGTAGAGGATGCTGATGCCCAAATCCTGCAGATAATCAAGCTTCTGGATGACGCCTTTCAAATCTCCCCCATAAAAGCTCCACCAATCCGGCTGTCCTTCCTCTAAGTAGGGATTCTGCTTGAGGTTGGCTATATCATACCAATCTTCTTCAAAGTGGAAGTACTCCTGGTTTTTATGCAGTTTTTCACCCTTCTTAGGAGCGGTGCGGCAGTTTTCATAATACCACCGATCAAAGCTTGGATTGAGCGAAGGATCCCCATTGTAAAAACGATCCGGAAAGATCTGATAGATCACGCCTTTTGCCACCCAGTCAGGAATCTCAAATATCGGCAAATCAGCAGTGATGATGCGGTGCGCTAACACCTCATCCCGATTCTTCACAAAGCCAGGGCTGCCCAAGAAAAGCTCCTGATCCGGCTTGCTAAACCTTAGTACGAGGCTGATCTCATCCAGACTACTCTCAAAACAGCAGGAATAGACCTCATGATTGCCCGTATGGCCCACCTTGCGACAAGGATATTGTCGATCAGCTATGATAGCCTCAACCTGACAATCTATACCAGGATACCACCTTATCCTCAGCTCATAACTCTTTTTACCAAAGCGGATTAGCTCCAGATAATGTTCCAGTTCATCCGCCAACAAATAAGGATTATCATAGACCTGCTGCCAATCATAGCGGGGTGCAGTCTCGCTTTCTACCACAAGAACAGAATTTAAGCCACCAAAAGGGTCTTGCTCCGTGAGCGGATTGGCTGGATCGGGCATCCACACTCCATCCACGATGAATTTATAGCGATGCGTCCCGCTATCCACAGGCAGCGTAATCACATAGATACCGCCCATATCCTCCAGCTCCAGAATGTCCCAAGAGGTAAAATCCCCAGCGATGCCAACTTCATGCTTGGAAACAGTTAACCCCTGATAACTAAAGCGGATCTGTCTCATCGTCTCGTCTTACTTAGCAGCCTTTTTGCCTTTGCTCGCCGATTTTGCGGGCTTGGCTTTCTTCTTGGTAGCTTTAGCCGCCGCCACACATTTTGACTTCTCTTTCACCTTTTCAGGCAGCTTATGTCCCTGACGCTCAAAGTGCATGCGTAAGTATTCACCTGTATACGAACCCGGTGTGACAGCCAAAAGCTCAGGAGTTCCACAAGCCACCAATTGACCACCTACTTCCCCACCTTCAGGCCCTAAATCTACCACCCAATCAGCACATTTGATCACATCCAGATTGTGTTCGATCACCACCACTGTATTACCCAAAGCCACCAATTCCTGCAAGACGTTGATCAGCTTGTTGATATCGTCAAAATGCAGTCCGGTAGTAGGTTCATCCAGGAAGTAGAGTGTGTTTCCGGTGCTGGTCTTGCTCAGTTCTTTGGAAAGCTTGATGCGCTGCGCTTCACCGCCGGATAGCGTGGTAGAGGGCTGACCCAGCTTGAGATAGTCTAAGCCCACTCTTTTCAAGAGTTCCAGCTTCGGTCTGATGGAAGGGATGTTTTCGAAAAACTCATAAGCCTCTTGCACATCCATGTCCAATACATCTGCGATATTCTTGCCTTTATACCTAACAGCTAACGTCTCCTTATTGAAGCGTTTACCTCCACAAACCTCACAAGTTACATGAATATCTGCCATAAAGTGCATTTCGATCTGTTTGACGCCCGCTCCTTGGCAGGCTTCACAGCGTCCACCTTTCACATTGAAGGAAAAGCGTCCCGGCTTATAGCCTTTCATCTTGGAGAGCGGCAATTCGGCAAACAGTGACCGGATCGGGTCAAAGAGCTTCACATAGGTGCTGGGGTTTGATCTGGGAGTGCGCCCAATCGGCTGTTGGTCTATAGTGATGACCTTATCAAAAAACTCAGTTCCCGATATTTCCTTAAAGGCTCCCACTTTGTGGTTACTGCGGTGGTAGAAGTTATGCAGATAAGGCGACAAGGTTTGGTTGATGAGCGAGCTTTTCCCGCTGCCTGAGACGCCTGTCACACATACAAATAGCCCCACAGGAATGTCTACATCCAGGTTTTTGAGGTTATTTTGAGACGCACCTCGTATACTGAGCATCCGCGCATCTGGCTTCACTCTGCGACTTGGGATGTCTATCTTCATCCTGCCGCTCAAATAAGCTCCGGTTATCGAGTCCTTACAAGCCTCTATCTCCTTCACGCTGCCCACTTTTACAATCTCGCCACCCAATACTCCGGCACGAGGCCCAAAATCCACCACAACATCGGCACTGCGGATGGTGTCTTCATCATGTTCCACCACGATCACGGTATTGCCTAACTCTTTGAGCTTAAAAAGCATCTCCACTAGTCTACCGTTATCTCTTTGATGCAGACCGATACTGGGTTCATCCAAAATATACATCACGCCCACCAGTCGAGAACCGATCTGACTGGCCAGACGTATCCGTTGACTTTCACCTCCAGATAGCGACGGAGAGCGCCGATCCAGCGTCAAATAATGCAGACCCACGCTCTGTAAAAAGCCCAGGCGAGCGACGATCTCTTTCAGCACCTCGCTGGCGATCTCTGCTTGATTTCCCTGCAGTTTGAGCTCTGAAAAGAATCTCAAAGCGTTTTTTACGTCCAGAGATGTCACTTCCCCGATGTTCAGCTTCCCCACCTTTACCGCCAATGATGCGGCTTTCAGCTTATTGCCTCCGCACTCTTCGCAGTTTTTATCGCTGATGTATTGCATATAATAACGGCGCATTTCTTCGGAAGTGGTCTCGCGCATCCGTCTTTCAAACTGCGGAATCAAGCCTTCAAAGCGTGCCATGTATTCTCCATGTCCGTGCTTGGTCTGCCAAGCTATCTTGATGCGCCTTCCTTTGGAGCCATAGAGCAGGATTTGCTGCGTTAGTTCAGGCAAACTCTCCCAAGTATCATCCAGAGAAAAGCCGTAAGCCTTAGCGAGATTCTGAGCAGTATTAAAAGTCCAGCTGTCTTTCTTGTCAGCCAAGCGCCCCCAAGGTGCGATCGCTCCATCCATAATGCTGCGCTTGGTATCTGGAATGATGAGCTCCGGATCAAACTCCAGCTTATAACCCAAACCATTGCAGGCGGGACAGGCACCGATGGGGCTATTGAAAGAAAAGTGTTGCGGCGTCAGCTCTTCAAAGCCGATATTGCATCTGGGACAAGCATTTAGAGAGGATAGAGTCTCCACTTCATCGCTATCCGGATATTGAATCTTGACCAAGCCTTCACTGGTTTTGAGAGCCAGCTCCAAGGATTCACTCAGGCGAGATTGCACGCCCTCTTTGATTACGATCCTATCCACAACCACATCAATATTGTGCTTGCTCTTCTTGTCCAACTTGATCTCTTCGTCCAGATTGCGCACCACATTGTTGATCATCACACGCACAAATCCTTGTTGCCTCAGGCTTTCCAGCTCCACCTTATGCTCACCTTTGCGTTCCTGAACGATGGGAGCCAACACCTGCATCTTGGTGCCTTCAGGCAACTGCATCAGATGTCCCACCATTTGATCCACAGTTTGAGAGCTAACCTTATCGCCACAGATGTGACAATGCTGCTCTCCAATGCGGGCATAGAGCACTCTCAGGTAGTCATAAATCTCGGTAACCGTTCCCACCGTGGAGCGGGGATTGTTGCTGGCCGCCTTTTGCTCGATGGAAATAGCTGGCGATAAACCCTCGATATAATCCACCTTAGGCTTCTCCAACTGCCCCAAAAACTGACGCGCATAGGCAGAAAGAGACTCGATATACCGGCGCTGACCCTCAGCATAGAGGGTGTCAAAAGCCAGAGATGATTTACCAGAGCCGCTCACGCCGGTAAATACTACCAATTGATTGCGGGGAATCTCCAAATCTATATTTCTCAGGTTGTGCTCGTTAGCACCTTTGATGATGATCTTTTCTTTCATTTATTCCTCATTTTAAGACCAGAATCTACAGGCTCCGGGATTGTCAACACCAATCTGAGCAAGCTGCATTTAATCGACTTTTTAGCCAGAATAATGCAGCAGATTCTTTCCTTTGAATTGTGTTTTTTTCCTCTTCACCCACGTCGCCCTTGCTTACCCGCAGGGTGATGCCGTGGTGATACTCGGGTTTTTCCCGAGTGGCTCCGAGTAATCACCGGGCGGCTAAGCAAGGAAGAGGCAGGTTTCGCTTTCCAGTTTTCAGTTGTGAGCGGCGGTATGGCAAACACTTACTACCGATGAGTTGCCGATTGTGAGCAGGAGAAAAGTCGCCGTATGGTAATAAGTTATGGCTGTTTTCGTGATTCACATATAAAGACCGCAAAAAAGAGGATTGAGATAGCGATAAATAAGCGTTATTGAGTTAAAAACAACGAAGGCAGAGATCAAAGCTCTGCCTATAAGATAGAAATGGTGGAGGTGGCGGGGATCGAACCCGCGTCCAAAAAACCGGTCACAGATGAATCTACATGCTTAGTCGTCTTTAGGTCTCAGCTACGGCAGTAAAAGACGATCAGACCTGCCGAGCCAAAGCTCACAATCTTAGGCAAAATCTATGAGCGCTTGATTTTGCAGCATCCACACTGTTATGACGCTTGCTCTATTCCCGGTGGAGCGAAACAGGCAAACGCTGGTCAGACTAAGCTGCCAGAGAGTAATTGTAGTTTGCAGTTAATTTTGCAGTTGCCACTTGTTAACGGAGAGGAATGGCGTCTCCGACATGCATCACTTGCACCCTGATTTCCTGTCGAAACCAAGTCACCCCCATATATACTGGTAAAGAACTAATAATCTTATATGTCCGCCAAAGGCGATATCATGACAATTTTCTGCAAGTGCCCTCTATGTCAAGCGGAAAGTGAGATTCGCTTAGGTTTTGGGTTGATTTTAGCCGCTGTAGGTGATCATGAAAAGGGACTTTTACTTATACTCTTCTGCCAAGATTTGGATCAGGTTTTTGTATTTTTCTCTTAAGTCTCGGACGTGTTTGGCCAGATAGAATTCCCTTTCCAAAGACATCAATCTGATCTTGAGCGCTTCCTTTATCTCTTCAAAGGGCAGTTGAGCAGGAGCTTTCTTATCTGTAACCATGAGAATGTGATAGCCAAAAGGACTGGTGAAGACATCGCTGATCTCCCCCACTTCGAGCGAAAAGGCCATTTCTTCGATGGCGGGATGCATCTTTCCTCTGGGGAAAAAACCTAAGTCTCCACAACTGAGATTGCTGGGGCAATCCGAACAACTTGCAGTGGCACAATTAAAATCATCTTCAGTGTGAATATTCGATCTCACCTCATGTGCCTTAGCTTCTGCATTCTCTCTGTGTTTCCGGATGAGGATATGCGATACCCTCACCTCTTCAGGACTGGTGAACAACTCTTTTTGGTCTTCATAAAAAGCCCTAAGCTGTTCGTCTGACAAGCTATGTGCATCTCTTTGCATCTCGTGGATATACTTTCTTATCACCACGCGACGCGAAACTCTGGCTTCCATGGCTTTGGTTTCCTCTTCAGAGGGAGGAGACCAACCACCGCTATCTACCATACCTTCAAGGGAGTACATCAGCTCTTCGTCATATTCTTGCTGGTCTGCTTCGATGCCTTGGGAGATTGCTTCAAAATAGAGCAAACAACTGTCGATCAATCTGGCCAGAATACTGGTTCTATGAGGTTTGGGCACATCAGAAATTGGGCACAGCTCCCTCTCCTCGTGGATGATGTCAGCCTCGAGTATCTCAATGTCTGCTACTTTAGCGATTATCAACATAGTTTCCATATCGGCTCTAATGAGCTGCTCCCATAAAATCCTTTATTTTAGCCTTAATTACCGATATATTAAGTGAGAACCCATCCGTTGTCAAATCAAATTCACAATTTCTATACCAAGTCATCTGTCTTTTGGCGTAATTTCTGCTGCGCTGAGCGGCAAGTTGCACGCATTCTTCCAGAGTGCTTTTGCCCTCAAAGTAAGTGCGGAACTCCTTGTAACCCAGGCTATTAAGTCCGGGATCATCAAAGCTGAAACCTCGCTTGATCAAGAGAGAAATCTCATCGATCAAACCTGCGGCAATCATCTGCTCAAAACGAGTATTTATTCTCTCATACAAAAGTTCCCGGGGTGGATTGATTAAGATTCTGAAGCTTTTGTAAGGACGCTCCTGATTCTGATTTTGCCAATGCGTGCTCAAAGGGATGCCCGTGCCCCTGTAAACCTCCAAGCCTCGGATGATGCGCTGAGGGTCATTGGGACTCACCTTGGCAGCAAAGACAGGATCAAACTCCGACAATTCAGCATAGAGCTGGTCAAGGCGTTGCTTGTAGCTTTCTGCATCATCCTTGACCTCATTTAGATAGTCTCTGAGGCTTGCTTTGATGGACTTTGAGATGGGTGGCAGCTCGCAGATACCTTCCAGCAGTGACTTGATGAAAAGCCCAGTGCCTCCACAAATGATGGGGGTGTTGGTCTGCTCTTCTTCTGCGATAATGGCTGATGCTCTTTTGACGAAATTCCCAGCACTAAAGCTCTGGTTAGGCTCTATGATGTCGATCAGATAATGCCTTACTTTAGCCTGATCTTCGGGTGAAGGCTTTGCTGTGCCGATATCCATGCCTTTATAGATTTGGCGGGAATCTGCTGAAATGATGCAGCTTCCCAAGCTCTGAGCCAAAGACATGGCCAAGGTTGACTTTCCGGATGCGGTTGGGCCTTCGATGACGACTATCATAATAATCAGATATTTGGGCAGATAGCTATGCTAAGTTCAAGTGATACGTTTAAACTTCCTTTCAAAATCCGCCAAGCTCATTTTGATGATCAAAGGTCTGCCATGCGGGCAGAAAAAGGGAGTGCGGCAGGCAAAGAGATTGTTGATCAAGCTCAGCATTTCTCTGCGGGTGAGCGGCTGTCCTGCTTTGATTGCTGCTTTGCAGGCAATGGATTTGGCCAAACTATCCCTAAAGTCCTTGTTCTCAACCATCTCTGTTTCCAATTGTTTGAGGATATCGAGGAAGAGCTTTCCGCCCTGCCAGTCTGTGAGTTCGGCTGGGATCTCCTCTATTACCAGAGATGAACCGGAGAACTTCTTGAGCACAAAGCCTGCCTTTTCCAGCATTTCCAAGTTTGCTTCCACCAATTCTTTGATATGATCAGCAATGTAAGGCGGGATGTCCACCACCAAGGGCACGATCAGCTTTTGTCGCACCGGTGGTGCACCGTGGGTTCTCTGCAAAATCTTTTCATAGATGATGCGTTCATGCGCCGCATGCTGGTCGATGATCACCAAGCCATCTTCCACCTGCACAAAGACATAGCTATTGTGAAGCTGCCAAGGGTTGACGTAATCTTCTTCGTGTTTGAGCAGCAGTCTCACGCCTTCTTGGGCACTTTCTTGCGTCTCTTGCGGGTCTCCATCGGACTGTTCTTCAGGTGTAATAGCTTGCCTGCGAGCTTGTTCTGGCTCTTGGAACAGATCATCCTGCCAGATATTGCCAAACTCCTTTTTATATTTGGAGTATTGGGGCACCTCCACCCTATCCCGATAGATAGCTTGCTCCAGATTGGAGGCTTCATGCACGGCGGAAGCTTGATCAAACTTATGTCTGGCAGTGGCAAAGATGGCGTTTTCATAGTCCATCAGGGCGTCATTGATACAGTTTTTGATCAGACCGTAGAGTTTTTGCTGCTCTCTGAAGCGTACTTCCAGCTTGGCGGGGTGCACGTTCACGTCTATCTGTTCCGGCGGAACCGAGATGAACAGAAGATATGGTGGTGTGCTACCTTTAGCCCAGACGCGGGTCTTGAGTATGAAGGGCTCATAGGCTGATCTGATAGCATGGCGTATGCTTTTATCGCTGATAAAGCGTCCATTGATGAAAGTGTATTGGATGTCGTTAAACTGATCCCCTCGCTCCTTGAGACCATAGATATAGCCGCTGACGCTGTATCCACTGTCTGAAGCCTGCACTTCTATGATATCGTCATCAAAGAAGCTGCTGCCAAAGACTTCCGCAATCCTTTCACGTCTATCATCTGTGGCGATGTAGTTTAGAATGGTTTTGCCTTCGGAGATGAGCCGGAAGTTGATCTGCGGCCAGAGTATGGATTGATAGTGGAAATACTTGAGGATGTGGCGCAGCTCCGTCTGCACAGACCGTAAGAACTTCCGCCTGGCTGGAAGGCTCTTAAAAAGCCCACGCACCGTGATATTGGTGCCAGGATTGGAGGAAGTGATGCTGACGTTTCGGAGCCGTCCGTTACTTATATCTATCTTGGTGGCGGTCTCATCTTCTGCACGTCTGGTGATCAGTGTGAGCTCACTCACCGCACCGATGCTGGGCAGAGCTTCGCCTCTGAAACCCAGGGAGCTGATGTGGATGATGTCTTGCACCTTCCTGATCTTACTGGTAGCATGACGCTCAAAAGCCAGCAGCGCATCATCATAGCTCATTCCGTGGCCGTCATCAGATACTTGGATGAAGTCACGTCCACCCTTTTCCACCACCACGGTGATGCTGCGTGCTCCTGCATCCAACGAGTTTTCCACTAACTCCCGCACTACCGATGCTGGACGCTCGATCACCTCGCCTGCGGCAATCTTGTTGATCACATCCTCATTTAATATTTTGATTACGCTCATGGTTTAATACCTGAAGATGGAGCCGTTGGTAAACTCCCTAATGATTGAATTGTAAGGCACTAAGGCGTCTGGAATGTCTCTTACGTGAGAGAGCAGGATAAGCAGGCGGTTTGCCTCCATGTAAGCTGAGCTGTTTT
>JAKQWO010000048.1 GCA_029561955.1 Candidatus Cloacimonadota bacterium | reverse complement strand
CCCCGAATATTGCCATAATACTGCTTTAACGGCAAACAGTTTATCATCCACCGCCTTTGCCCCCGGAAAGTGGCAAAATCCTGAGAGCGCTCTGTTCGAAAACAATCCCGCCCCATTGTCTGGACAGGTGTGTCCACAAATCAAAGCCATACTCTTCCCTGCAAGGCACTCTCACCCTCAATGTCATGGTCAAAACGGCTTTCCCTACACTAACAAAAAGTTAGGTGAAGCCACTAAACCCACAACCCCTAATAAGCCTTAATCTAAGCCTCTTACATGTAGGAAAGATAAATTATGAACAGCAAATCATTTCTAAGCAGATATGGTAGCCTATTTTTCGGTGGCAAACTTGGGTTGCTGTTTTTACAGCAGTTTATTTCAGGACATTCAGCATGAATGATAAAAAAAACAAAGGAAAGTGGAGGAATTATGCGTATCGTTAGATTTGCAGTAATCCTGATCATCGCAGTCCTGATCTTGTCAGGCTGTGGTCAAAACGTGAGCTTGTTAAGTCAAGCCAAGAAGCAGTTTAAAAGTGGTAATTATGAAGCAGCCCTTGCCTCTAATGCTCAATCCCTCAAACTCAAACCCGACTATCAAAAAGCCCAAGAGCTATTACCTCAAGTCTTCCAAGCTGCTGTAAAACAGAGAACCAGAAATGTGGAGAAGATCGAAGCATCTGGCCTGGATAGTAGATGGGACTCTTTGGTGGTCGAATATCAAGCGCTGATTGATATTTACGACACAATGGCAGATTTGCCACCCATGACACACCCCAAGACCAAGATACCTTTTGAATATGAAGCTGCGGATTATCGACCTCAACTGGAAGAGAGCAAGCAAAATGCGGCGGAATATCACTATCAGCAAGGAATCGAATGGTCGCTCAAAGCAGATGATCCAGATGTGCAAAAGAATGCTGCCAAGGAGTTTAAAGCTGCAATGAGTTATGTGCCAAACTATAAGGACTCTGCCGAGCTCTATGACCAAACCCGCAAAAAAGGGATAAAGCGCATTGCCATCATTCCTTTTGAAGACAGGACTGGAGTGTCTAAATTTGGTAGTCTGTCAGACATGTTGCTGGATCAAGTAACCAGGTCATTGCTTAGTGATCCGTCTGCAACCGAATTCCTTGAGATCATCAATAGGACCAATGTTGAGAATGTGCTTCGGGAGCAGCAACTTGCTATTTCTGGCTTAGTAAATGAGGCCAGCACAGTACAGTTAGGCAAACTCTTAGGAGCTCATGAGATTCTTACAGGCAAAATCTTACAAGTGGAAGTGGTGCCTGAACGCACTATACATTCAGTGGGTGAAGCCGAAAAAACTATTACAGTCTATCAAGGAAAAACTGCCGTAGAAAAGGATGTTTACTGTCAATATACAAAGTATACTAAGACAGCGTCTGCCAATGTTACGGCTTCATTAACCATCACAGATGTGACCAACGGAACCATCAGGGTGCAGGACAGTTTCACAGGCAAATACGAGTTTAACGACTCATGGGTACGTATAAATGGTGACGAAAGAGCGTTGAGTAAGGACATTCATACCTTGGCAACCAAAGACGAGCCCATGCCTCCCTCTGACACGCAAATGGTGAACGAAGCATTGGGTGCTCTTTCTGGACAATTCGCCAGCAAACTCAAGAGTTATGTTAAATAAGTATCTGTTTGGTGCGCTTATCATCTTAACTGCACTCTTAGCCGGCTGTGGCGGTAATGTTAAGGTGCCAGTCTGGGTGAGTGACACACAGTTGGATGATGCTTACTATCACGCTATAGTGACCGTGCCCAAATATGATTCCCGTTACAAAGACCAGGCCTTTGAGAAGGCTGTTCAAAACATCTCGATGCAGATTAACGTAAACGTCGATGCCTCGGTTTCTACCAAAGAAACCGAGGCTTTTGGTATTAGTAAATCAGATTTTGAATCCAATATCAAAACCAGTAGTCGCACAAGGCTTAAAAATGTGGAACTGTTAAGAGCCGAGGAGAACAAACATGGCTATTGGGCTCATTATCGATTAAATAAACACCAGTATACACTTCAACGTTTACAGCAGGCTGAGCTGGGCAAACGGTTGGCCTTGGATCTGATTCAGAAGTATGACCAGTCTCTGAAGGAGCAAAGCTTTGAATTCATGAAAAGCAGTCTCTATCTCATCAAAGCCTTGGATGAACTCAGCGACCTTTTGGATGTAGACTTGAATGCCCAACTGTATGGTTATGAAGTGAACTTATACACAGAGGCTTTACACAGATTATCTACTTTGGCTGCCAAAACTAAGCTGAGCCTTGAACCAAATCAGATCGCTACTATAATGGGCTCGAGGCTAAACCTCAAATCTGATGTAAAGTGCTTATATGAAGGAAAGCCAAATCTGGATTTAGTGGGATTAAGGCTGAAAGCAGCCTTCAGCAAGGGCTCGGGATCTTTGCTAACTAACATAGATAGCAACCCCTTGGGCGTAGCTCAGCTTGAAATTCAGAGCATCAAGTCAGCAGATAAAAACCAAAGCATTACCATTGAGGTAGACAAAAAACCGCTTTTGGAGCAGAGTGATAATCCCTTGGTAAAAAAGATGATCTCAAGCCTAAACTTCAGCTCTGTCAGCCTGCCTTTAGCAGTACGTTGTCCCAGAGTTTGGGTGGACTACTCTCATAACGGTAGCAGCTCAGAGTGTAAGCAGTTATTGGACAATAGACTGAGTGAACTGTCTGTAGAGGTTGTAGATGACAAAAGAGATGCAGACTATCAATTGATAGTTGATTTAAAAAGCGAAGCTGGAGGCCAAATAACACATTTGGGAATTTTCTCAGCTTTCTGTGATGCTACTATCTCTTTGAGAAATGCTCAAACACAGGAAGTGCTAAGCTCCGAAACCATAAAGGGCATTAAGGCAACTGCCCCAAGTAGAGCCAAAGCTGTGCAGGCCGTGGAACCTGAAGCTTTGAGAGTTGTAAATCAGGAAGTTATCTATCGTTTGGTTAAAAGCCACATCCTGCCTTAAGGTATGAACTCAAACCTGAGCTAAACAGACCATCAATATGATGTCAGGTTTTGCTGTGTTCATGTGCCATTTTGCATCTGAATAGTCCCACATTGCGCTGGCTTTACAGCGTTGATACAGTCCAAGTCAAGAAAGTATTTGACAGGTAAGCCCTCTTGCAAAACAATGCCACCGGAGCAAATCAGGAAAAGCAAGAATAGAGGAATTTGAAAGATGAACTTTGGCAAAGCAAGCAAGGGCAGGATGGAGTCACGATGACAACAGCAGAACTGCTGCGGGTGATTAGCAGCCCGGAATGGACAAGCAGCTTCGCTGCAGTTGTGAGTTGCGAGTTGTGAGTTGTTAGTGACCCGTGGCTAAAAACCAGAAACGGTATCAGGACAATCATGTAGGGCTGCCCCAAGCTGCGTATCCTTCCCGCACTGACCTCAAGGATAAACCTATTCATCTGAAGGTAAAAGGACACATCGGCTCCGCCTACATCAGAAGAGGCGGTGAAGATGAATCCTGCACAGAATCTGAACTGAGAGCCTTTATTCGGGACGCCAGCGACACGTCCTATGACAGAAGTCTGGAGCGCGTGATTGATGCAGAAAAGTTTTTCAATCCTCAGACCCTGAAATGGTATCGGAACCGCTTGGATAAAGGCCACACAGATAAATATGCTCATCTGGATGATCTGGAATTTCTATTGGAGATGGGGCTGCTGATCGAAGAAGGAGAAAAGTTAGTACCCACCAAAGCCGCTGTCTTACTGTTTGGGAAAGACAGGTTTGTGAGGCAGGTTCTGTCGCGTCCGGTGGTAGACTATCAGAGAATCGACTACACGGAAGACAACTGGAATGCCGACACACGCTGGCATGACCGGTTGGTAATTGAGAGCAATCTCTTTGAGGCTTGGAGAATGATCACCGACAAGTATTCCTTGATCGTGGACATCCCGTTTTCCTTGGACGTAGCAACCTTGCAGCGCAAAGACGACTCCTTGGAATTCCGCTCTTTCCGTGAGGCTGCAATGAATCTGCTGATTCACCAAGATTACAGCGATTTTTCCCGCAAAGCCACGATCAAGATATTCAAGGATAAGACGGTTTTCTGGAATCCCGGGTCTGCTTACTTAAGCGTTGATGAATTGCTGGAGTCCCGACAATGCGAGACCCGTAATCCCTTGATCGTGAGGGTATTCCGTCAGATTGGGCTGTGCGAAGAAGCCGGAACCGGAATCAGGACAATCATGGAAGACTGCCGCAAGCTGGGCTTGATCCCTGCGCAGATAGTCAATGATCGCACTCGCTTTAGCTTTTCGATTGCTATCCTGAAAACGCAGATCATCTCAGAGTCGGTGAGAGACTTATTGAGCAAAATGAAATTGCAGCTTGATGTAGATGAGACAGCGTTGTTCTCTTACTTGGTCAGCAATGACAGCCTCAGCCTGCCTATGGCCAAAGCCATCACCGGGAGGTCAGGTGAGATGACCTCAGGTATACTGGCCAAGCTGGAGGATATTCAGGTGCTCAAGTTTACCGGCTATAAACAAGCTTGGTCACTGAGCGAAGACATTGTTGAGCAGATAGATAAGGTCTCTACTGACCAAGCTACTGGGCAAGCTACTGGGCAAGCGAGCATACATGCTAGCATGCATGCTGACGTGCAAGCTGCCGGCCAAGCTCAGTTGAGCGAACATGTTGTCACGCAAAGAGGTATACTCGAGACTGAACCAGATACTGACCAAGCGAGCATGCATGCTAGCATACATGCTGACGTGCAAGCTGACCAAGCTACTGGGCAAACCAAAAATGAACAAAAACGAAGGAAAGATTGCCTGGTAGAAGCACTGACACAAGTTCAAATAGGCATTATTCGAACCTGCACAGTCCCTGCCAATATACAAGAGATCACGCAAAGACAGAATCTTGTAAACCGAAACAATCTAAGAAAAAGACACCTCAATCCTCTGCTTGAGCAGGGCATTGTGCTGATGGAATACCCGGACAAACCCAAGCATCCCAAGCAACGGTATTATCTTAGCGAATATGGAAAGGAAGTGTTGCAGGCGTTGCAGCTTCGTTGAAGTGGTGAGGTAGGGTCGGTCGCCGAACCGACCGCTGGTACACACATGCTCGCTGATGTGCCAATTTCACACTCATTTTCTCTCTCTGAACAACGGCGGTTCGGGATAAGCCCGTACGAGGCAATTGTCAGTTTTCACTATTGGTCAAGAAGCAGACTGGAGGCGATGTTTCGAGGAGCCATGTCGTGAAACCTAGGAATGATGCCATTCTTTGAGTATTTCTATTTCGGCAGGAAAGGGACAATATTTGCCCGCTTTGTATAGCCTTCAGCTACAGGCAGTTGCGAGCTTGGTTGACTCGGTTTTTTGAGGTCGGAGCAACATCGTCAGAGTATATTATAGAGGGATGCCTTCGGCAAGTTGTGAGTTGTGAGTTGTGAGTTGTGAGCGGCTGCGCAGGTGGTAAAGTTGGGCAGGTTTTGTAGTGTGGATGGCGGTGGTTTTGGGTCAAGTTGAGGAAGCAGGCGGGGCCTGCTGGCGGCGGTTCGGCGACCGCCGGCTACAGGAGGGGCAGCTACTCAGTCAAGCGTTGGAAGCATTCCCAGATGTCATCTGTAACGCGGGTTGGCTTTCCATCAAAGACGTGCACCACGTGGAGCTCAGCCCAGAAGCAGAGTTCACCGTGTTGGTTGAACAGTTCCTGCCTCCAGTGGGTGCGCACCTTGTTGAGCTCCAAGGGCACGCTGCGCACCTCCACCATATCGTCCACCCGTACACCTTGGATAAACTCCATTTCCACTCTGCGGATATAGAAGTGCCAGCCCATGTCGAGTAACTGTTGCACCGGCATGCCCGCATCCACCAAAGCGTCACTGCGGGCTGCTTCCAGGATGTTCAGGTAGTTGGTGTTGTGCATATGGCCATAGAGGTCACATTCATAGGCATAGATGCGTTTCCTGAAGGGTTTTACCATGATTTACTCCTTAATGATCCAAATCCAAGCCGGTGAGCGAGAATTGTTGCGTTGCTCCACCGAACTCCATGGGATGCTTGCGTGTCTCATAGAGCTGATGCATGCGTTCTTCCAGATAGCTGAGCTTGCGGGGTTTGAGTTTGGTCAGGGCGGCTTTGTCTATTGTATCAGGATCAAAGACGGAAATCTTCCGGTCTACCAGCTCGTCTAATAGATTATTGGCTACGGTGTTCCAGTTGTTCAGGTCGGCCAATGCGGGTGACATGAAATCCAGCTCGTAGAACAGCTTCAACAGCTCATTGATATATTTGGACTTGGCCGGGTTTTTGAAGAAGCTCACCACACCGTAATTGCCCAGTGCGCAACCATCCAAATCCAAATAGGAGGAAGCGGGCAGGATAATGTCTGCATCTGGGTTTTCATCTTTATAGAGGCTGATGGCGACCTTGAAGGCTTCTTTGTCTGCGGCTTTAAAGCGTTCTCCCAGGGAGAGGATAAAGTCAGCTTTCTGAGTGGGTTCAAAGCTGGGTTCGACAGCGAACAGCCCTCCCAAGTTGGGCGCATCAGAACCTACCATCACATTGTCTGGATACTTAGATTCGCTGCGTGCCTTTTTCCATACCTTGTGTGCATCAGAGGCGGAAATGTGATCTATGTTGTAGATAAATAGGCGGTTAATGCCATATGGCAGGGATCTGATAGTCTTGTAGGTTTCATCCACAAACTTGTGCCAAGGGGCATCGTGTTCACCGATCAGGATCAGCTTTTTGCCCTTTCTTTGCTTGAGTCTCAAGAGGGTGCGCAAGACCGAGTCTATGGGGCTACAGACAATGTATTCATCGAAGTCGTCCAGCTTCTTGTAAGGTTCGGGGTCGGGATTGCGCAGATAAGTCTCAGCACCCAAATGCAGGTAGCGTGCGTCTGCACAAAACTCGGCGCCGATATTGTGCGAGACGGCTTTGGCGATCAGCATCTCTTCAAGGGTGATGAAGGGTGAGACCTGCACTCTTTTGGATTTTGATGCGGCTGCTTTGGCTTGGATCAGCTCTCTGGCCTGCGCCCAGGTGATTTCTCTAAACTTGCCCTTTTCCTTGACCATGGGGTTGGTGAGGCGGTCTTCGCTGATCAGGGTCTGCCAGCCGAAGCGGCCTTTGAAGCAGAGGTTTTTGCCGTGGAAGGAGGGCATGTCATCTTCGGATGAGGTGTCCACCAGGCAGACGACGCCGCTTTCATCGACCACGCGCACATAACATCCGGCTCCACAGAGTCCGCAATTTTGCGGCGTTGTTTCCTTGGGATGGGGATTCATCTTGTAGCCCATGTTGCGCTCTACCAGTGCTCCCACAGGACAAACGGCGATGCACTTGCCGCAGCTTTCGCAGGTGGTTTGGGTGAGGGATTCACCAAATTCAGGAGCGACTACGGCGGCGAAACCACGGTAGATAAATCCTAACACCGCAGGGCCTTGAATTTCGGCACAGGTGCGGAGGCAGCGGGCGCAGTTGATGCACTTGTTGGTGTCTCTGAGGATAAAGGGGTGGCCGTAGTCGATTGGGTGCTTGTTGACGGAGCCCAGGAAGTGAGTTTGTTCCGCACCGTAGAGCGTGCAGAATTCTCTGAGCTTGCAGCTCTCGTTCACCTGGCAGCCACATTCCAAGCAGCGTTCGGCTTCTGCCACTGCTTCCTCATCGCTAAAGCCGAGCTCCACTTCTTTGAAGCTGGCGGTGGCGTCCTGTTGGCTTATCTCTCGCATCTGGATGCGGTTCACCTTCTCGATGGTTTCAAATTCTTCGGTGGAGACATCTTTCAAGGACTTGCCTTTCTTGGCGTCAAAGCGCAATCTCGGAGCCCGCATTGAGGCAACATTGAGGTATCTATCTATGGCTCCTGCGGCAGCACGTCCATCTGCGATGGCTTCAATGGCTGTGGCGGGGCCACGCCGGAAGTCACCACCGGCAAAGACATTACCTAAGCCGGTATACATGTTTTCCTCGTTCACGATGGCTGTATCCCAGCGGCTGAGAGGTAGCACCTTGCCATCTATGTAGTTGGCTTCATCTGCAAAGAGTTCCACTTCCGGCACTTGAGAGATTGCTGCGATGATGGTGTCAAACTCTTGGCAAAAACACTCTCCGGTGGGAACGGGACGCCTTCTGCCTGAGGAATCTGGCTCGCCCAGCTCCATCCTTTCTATTCTCACGCTGTTGAGGCAGCCACCTTCGCCCATGTATTCCACGGGATTGCAGAGATAGTGAAACTCCACTCCTTCATGGATGGCGGCTTGCACTTCCAAAGCTTCGGCAGGCATTTCGTTCTGGGTGCGCCGGTAGATGACGGTCACTTCACAGCCTAAGCGGACAGCGGTTCTAGCACAATCTATGGCTGTGTTTCCGCCGCCGATGATCGCTACCTTTTTGCCGATCTTGGGGGTGTTGCCCAAGGCATGGCTCTTCAGGAAGTCCACTCCCAGTAGACAGCCCCGCAGCTCGCTTCCTTGAACGGGCATGGGAACCGCTTTCTGGGCTCCGATAGCTAGGTAGACGGCATCGTATTCTTTGGAGAGCTGGGAAAGCGTAAAGTCCTTGCCCAAGCTCACATTATACTCTATCTGCATGCCATTGGCGCACATGAGCTCGATCTCGGCATCCAGGATGTCTTTGGGGAGCCTGTATTCCGGGATGCCGTAGCGCAGCCAGCCTCCTGCTTCGGGAGCGGCTTCAAACACCTTGATCTCATGACCCATATTGCTGAGGTAATAACCACAGGAGAGTCCGGAAGGCCCTGCACCGATGATGGCTATCTTATTGCCTGTAGCTTCCTTCTTTTCGGGGAGATAACTCCACACATCGTCCAAATCCATATCAGCAGCATAACGTTTTAGCTGACGGATGGCGATGGGCTCTTCCACGATGGTTCGGCGACACTCTTTTTCACAAAAGGCAGGACAGACACGACCGATGGAAAGCGGCATGGGAAGCGTCTCTTTGATCACCTTCACCGCTTCATGATACTGGCCGTTGGCGATCAGGGAAACATAGGTTTGCACGTCCACTCTACCCGGACAAGCCAGCATGCAGGGCGCTTCGCAGTCTGCATAGTGGTCGGAAATCAACAGCTCCAGAGCCATCTTTCGGGCAGCATGAATCTCGGAGCTATCCGTGACGATCTCCATATTGGGGATGATCTTGGTGCCACAGGAAGTCACAAAGCCTTTGCGGCCTTTCACTTCCACCGCACACACCCAGCAGGAACCGAAGGGATTGAGCTCCTCATCGTGACACAGCGTAGGGATGTGGATGCCTTCCTGCGTGGCAAGCTCAAGGATGGTGATGCCAGATGGGGCTAAGATCTTTTTACCGTTGAGGGTTACTTCTATCATCATAGCTTAAAAAACTCCTATGCCTTCACGACCGCATCAAACCTGCAAGACTTGTAGCAGGAATCACACTTGATGCACAGAGCGGGGTCTATCACGTGGGGCTGCTTGCGCTTACCGCTGATGCACTTTACGGGACATCTGAGCGCACAAACGTGGCATCCCACACATTTATCTTTGTTTATGGTGTAGGTAATCAAGTCCACACAGACCTGAGTGGGGCACTTTTTCTCGACGATGTGCGCCTCATATTCTTCTCTAAAATAGCGCAATGTGGTGAGCACAGGATTGGGAGCAGATTGCCCCAAGCCGCATAGGGAGCCCTGATTGATGTTTTTAGCAAGTTCCTGCAGGCGCTCGATGTCCTCAGGTTCACCTTTTCCTTGAGAGATGCGATCGAGGATTTCCAGCATGCGTCGAGTGCCTATCCTGCAGAAGGTGCATTTGCCGCAGGACTCGTTTTGGGTGAAGTGGAGGAAGTATTTGGCTACGTCTACCATGCAGGTGTCTTCATCCATCACCACCATGCCGCCCGAGCCCATGATGGCTCCGGTGGCATTGATGCTGTCATAATCCACCTTCGTATCCAGCAATTCCTCAGGAATGCAGCCTCCGGAGGGGCCTCCCAACTGGATGGCTTTAAACTTCTTGCCGTTCTTGATGCCGCCGCCCACCTTGTAAATGATGTCACGGATGGAAATGCCCATGGGAACCTCGATAAGCCCGCTTCCAGCCACCTTCCCGGCTAAGGCAAAGACCTTGGTGCCGGGAGATTGCTGAGTGCCGATGGCTCTGAAAGCTTGAGGGCCATTTGTGATGATCCAAGGGATGTTGCCCCAAGTTTCCACGTTGTTGATGTTGGTGGGTTTGCCCCAAAGTCCGCTTTCTGCGGGATAGGGCGGCCTCAAGGTGGGCATGCCGCGCTGACCTTCGATGGAGTGCATGAGGGCGGTTTCTTCGCCACAGACAAAGGCGCCGGCACCCTCTTTGATATGCAAGGTAAAGCTGAAATCTGTGCCCATGATATTGGAGCCGAGGTAGTTCTTTTCGATGGCGGCTTGGATGGCTACTTTAAGATGCTTGATGGCGAGTGGATATTCGGCCCGGCAGTAGATGTAGCCTTCATCCGCGCCCATGGCATAGGCGCCGATGAGCATTCCTTCGATGATCCTGTGGGGATCGCCTTCCAACACACTGCGATCCATGAAGGCACCTGGGTCTCCCTCATCCGCATTGCAGACCACATATTTCTTGGGTCCAGGTTGTTCAAAGACAAAGTCCCATTTGAGTCCGGTGGGAAAGCCAGCTCCGCCTCTGCCGCGCAGACCGGAGGCTTTCACGCGGTCTATTACGGCATAAGGTCTCATGGAGAGCGCTTGTTTCAAGGCTTGATAGCCACCAGTTTCCTCATATTCATCTATGCTTTGAGGATCGATCACGCCACAGTTTTTGAGCACGATGCGCATCTGAGAATTCATCAGCGGATTGTGCTTGGCGTCATGCTGATCTGCGAGAATTAGGTGTGACTCCGGCATCCTGTTGCTGAGATATTCTTCCATGAGCATGATGACGTCCTTGGGATCGACCTTCCCGAGCGTTACTCTGCCCAAATCACCGCCATCAAACTCCACGATAGGCTCTTCAAAACACATGCCTATACAGCCGGTGCGTTTGAGCTGCACCATCTTGCTGCTTTCTACCAAATAGCTTTCCAATCTGCGATAAACGGCATCCGCACCTGCGGCGATGCCACAACTCGCCAAACCCACTTTCACTGTGATTGCACGCATATCTACCCCAATCAAGTATACTTGGCCAAAATGCCCACGATGTCTTCAGGAGCAAGTTTGCCGTAGGTTCTATCGTCTATCATGATCACCGGCGCCAAGCTGCAACAGCCCAAACAGGCCACTTCCACCAGCGTGAAACGCATATCTGACGTGGTGTCTTCTCCGGGCAGCAGCTTGAGCTGTTCGATGAGTGCAAATTTGATGGAATCCACATCCGAAACGTGGCAAGCCGTTCCCTTGCAGATTTTTATCACGTGGCGCCCCTGCGCTTTGAGCTTGAACATAGAGTAAAAGGTGGCCACGCCGAAGATTTCGGCTGCAGGGATCTCAGTTTTTGCCGAGAGATAGAGCATCAGCTCTTTATTTATATGCCCATAAAGCTCTTGCGCTTCCTGGAGCAAAGGAATCAAGATGCCTTGCTTACCCTGATACTTCTGGATCAAGGCATCAAGTTTATCGGTATTTTCAAGCATTTATACATCCTTTTTAGGATAGGGTGATATCAAAAGCCACTTCTCCTATCAGTAACCATATCCCATAAAATGGAAAGGTCATATGTGTCAAATCCTTTTCAAAGAAAAGGCAGCTAACTGTCGTCCGATATTACAGTTACCCGCCATGTCATCCGTCGATAGATACGATAGTTATTCCTCACCACCAAGCCGAAGACGAGATTGGCCATGATGAGCACGATATTCAGGGTGAGTGGCTCCCAAGCGGCGTAATAAATGCCTGCAGGGATGAGGAAGGCGAAAAGCACGATCTTGAAGATGATGATCCCTCGAGGCAGCCCCAGCTTTTTGAATACCCAGCGGGCGACAGGATTCCTCTCTCTTAAATAATGATTTGGGCGGATCACCAGCCAGGTGGAATGTGCATCCAAGATATTGAGAATGATGAAGATGAGAACTGAGATGATGAGCAGTGGAATGGAATGCAGGATCAGCAGCAGCTTAGTCATCATCTTTGATCTCGTCTTTGGCTCTGGGATGCGCTTTTTGATATTGCTTCATCACCTCTTCCATGGTAACGTGTGTATAAACTTCCGTGGTGGAGAGGTTGCTATGCCCCAGCATTTCTTGAATAGCGCGCAAATCTGCCCCACCGGCAAGCAGATGTGTGGCAAAGCTATGCCTCAAAGTGTGGGGCGAAAAGCCTTTATCATTTGCAACCAGCCTGATATAAGCCTGCAGGAGCTTGTAGACTTGACGAGAATCCAGCGCTTTACCGCTTTTGCTGAGGAAAAGCACATCACCGCTATGCCCGCTCTTTAGCTCTTCCCGCACGGCTAAATAATCCCTAATGGCCTCTACAGCCTTCTGCCCCACAGGCACGATGCGCTGTTTATTGCCTTTCCCGGTTACCTTCACCAAGCCCCGTTTCAGCTCAATGTCCTGCAGCCTCAAGCTGGCAAGCTCTGCAGCACGCAACCCCGAAGAATAGAGCAGCTCAAGCATGGCTTTGTTGCGGATGCCGAAGACATTGTCCGTTTCTGGAATCTGAAGCAGTAGCTCCATCTCTTCGGGACTAAAATGTGCTGGCAGCGGCTTGGAAAACTTTGGACGCTTGATCTTATCCATGGGATTTCGGGTGATCACATCCTGAGTCTTCAGATAGAGGAAAAAGGCGTTCAGGGCGGAAGTTTTGCGGGAAATTGATCTGTTGGAGGTATGATTATCGTGCACCTTGCGCGTGTAGAGGCGGATATGTTGCTCAGTGATTTTTCTCACATCCACCTCCGGCTCAGGCCTCAGAGATTTCAGCAGATCATAAAGCTGCAAGATATCTGTGCGATAAGCCTTTACGGTGTGAGCAGATTTGCCTTCAAGGGCAAGCTGCCTGAGGAAAGAATCAAGGTAATTCAGCAAGTCAAAACTCCTTTTTGGGCTTTGGTTACATTTTTTCCTTGCCTTAATTCTTGTCCATAAAATAGTTGACCCAATGAGTGGAGGTTTTATGAACAGCTATATAGACCCCAGTGCAAAACTGGGAAAGAATGTGACCTTAGGCCACAATGTGGTGATCATGGAAGACGTGGTCATCGGAGATGGTTGCCTGATTGGCAACAACGTGGTGATCCATGCAGGAAGCCAGATTGGCGAAGCTGTGAGAATGGACGACAACGTGATCATCGGCAAAAAGCCGCTTTCCTCACCCCGCAGCATCTTCAAAGTCCCGACTGACCTTAAACCCGCCATCATCGGCTCTTTCTGCCAGATCGGTGCCAACGTGGTCATCTATTGCCAATGTGAAATAGGCGAACGCAATCTGATTGCGGATTTGGCGACCATCCGCGAAAACGTCAAGATAGGCGATCTAAATATCATCGGTCGCAACGTGGCGATCGAAAACTTCGTGTCCATCGGCAGCCGCAACAAGTTTGAGACAAACTGTTATATCACAGCCTATTCCGAGATTGAAGACTACTGTTTTATCGCTCCCGGCGTAGTCACTTCAAACGACAACTACATGGCCAGAGACCCCGAACGCTTCAACCATTTCAAGGGCGTTACGATGAAAACCGGCTCCCGCATCGGCGCTGCAGCCACCATTTTACCTGGCAAAACACTGCATCCTGATGCCGCAATCGCAGCCGCAGCGGTGCTCACCAAAGATGCCCAACCCGAGATGATCCATCTGGGCAGCCCTGCCAAGCCTTTCAGGGAAGTGCCCGAGGCTCAGCTCCTTAAGAACAATTTGGACAAGAAGAAATGAAAGCTTTAGTCATCATACCCACCTACAACGAGATCGCAAACATCGAAAAGATGATAGCTGCCGTGCTTAGCCAAGACCCGATCATCGACATCCTGATCATTGACGACAACTCTCCGGACGGCACTGCTAAGGTGGTGAAAAAGGTTATGGGAGACAACGACAGGATCAAGCTCATTGAGCGCAGCGGCAAGCTGGGCTTGGGCTCCGCCTACGTGAAAGGCTTTGAATATGCCTTGGCCAATGGCTATAAATACATCCTCGAGATGGACGCAGATTTCTCGCACAATCCCAACGACCTGCCGCGCCTCTTGGAAGCAGCAAAGACCAACGACCTCGTGATCGGCTCCCGCTACGTGCACGGGGTAAACATCATCAATTGGCCTTTTAGGCGGCTCCTGATCAGCTATTTTGCCTCCAAATATGTTTACTACATCACGCGCATGCCCATCAAAGATCCCACCGGCGGCTTCAAGTGTTTCCGCCGCAAGGTGTTGGAAAGCATCAACCTGAGAGAAATCCTCTCCGACGGCTACTCCTTCCAGGTTGAGATGAACTTCCGCACTTGGGTGAAAGGCTTCAGGATCAAGGAAGTCCCTATCGTCTTCACCGAGAGGATTGGCGGCGTTTCCAAGATGTCCAAACAGATCGTCTGGGAAGCAGTTTGGATGGTGTGGCGTCTGCAGTTTATGAAGCTTTTGGGTAAGATTAACTAAGTATGCTACAACGTTTTAACGACCCTTTAGAGACAATCCAAGACCAAGAATTTGACCGTGCTTTGAGACCCAAAACCCTCAAAGAATTCATCGGTCAAAGCCACATCAAGCAGCTCTTGGATATCTCCATCCAAGCTGCCAAACTCAGACGTGAACCTCTGGATCACGTGCTCCTCTTTGGTCCTCCCGGACTGGGTAAAACCACTTTAGCCCAGATTATCGCCAAAGAATTGGGCGTAAACATCACCGTGAGCAGCGGCCCCGTGATGGAAAAGCCCAGCGATTTGGCCGGCATCCTCACAAATATCCAAAGCCACGAAGTGCTCTTCATCGATGAAATCCACAGACTTTCGCATGCAATCGAGGAATACATCTACCCCGCCATCGAGGATTTCAGAATGGAAATCATCTTGGATAGCGGCCCCAGCGCACGCACCCTCAAGATAGATTTGGAGCCCTTTACACTGATCGGGGCCACCACCAGAGCCGGTCTGCTGACACCGCCGCTCCGAGACCGTTTTGGCATCGTCTTGAGGCTGGATTATTACGACCTCGATTCCATCTGTGAGATCATCCAGCGCAGTGCACGCATCCTGGATATGCCCACCGATGAAGAGGGCATTTTGGAGATGGCAAAACGTTCACGTGGCACGCCCCGCATCGCCAACCGCCTGCTCCGAAGGGTGAGGGATTATGCCCAGATCAAAGGCGACGGCATCATCACCAAAGAGATTGCCGATGCGGCATTGGAGATGTTGCAAGTGGATCACGCCGGCTTGGATGAGATGGATAAACGTTTGCTGCTCACGATCATAGAGAATTATAGAGGCGGCCCAGTCGGCATCAAGACTTTAGCCACGGCGATTGGAGAAGATGCAGGCACGATCGAGGAAATACTGGAGCCCTATCTTGTGCAACAGGGCTTTTTGGATCGCAGCCCGCAAGGTCGCCGCGCAACACACAAGGCTTATTCCCACTTTGGCATTTCCCAAAATAGTGTGCAGACGGATCTCTTTGAATGAACCCCTCAAGTCACATACCGATTCTTTATTGATCAGGATAATCGCTTATCAGCCCTGTTTTAATGACTACATTACCCCAGAACCAGACCTCCCAGATGCCACAGCTCATTGAGCTATCTCCATAGAACTGACTTATGAGCTATAAAGCCAATATCACCAGCAATCTCATCAACCAAATCCTGCATCTGGTACTGGGGTTTGTCGGCAGTATCTTCATCGCTCGGGTTTTGGGCCCTTCAGGTCAAGGCTACGTTGCCTACATCACCTTAGTCTTCACGATGATAGGCAGTTACGGCCACTTGGGTCTCAACAACGCCGTGATGTTTTTTTACAAACGCAAGAAGATACCCGCAGACCACCTCTACTATGTAAACACCACCTTCTTGACGCTGATTTTCCTCGTCATTTCAGCGATTGTTTTGACGCTGAAGCAGCTTGGGCTCATCCTCCATGAATATCCGCTGAGCTGGGTTTTGGGTGGCTTGTCCATAGTGATTTCCAGCTTTTTTTACTATAACAACCACTCCTGGTATGTAGCCAACGAGCGCATCCGCCAAGCAAATAGGCGCATCATCGCCGTCTTCCTCATAAAATCCTTAGTCATCATCATCTTAGGCATCCTAAATAAAGGATATTTCTATTGGGCTACGATTGGATCCATGATCTTGAGTGCCAGCCTCTTGCATCTTGGTCTTAAAAAAGGTCTCAAATTTCGCTGGGACTTTAGCCTCATCAAGCGTGAATATGCCTACGGATTCATCATCTTTCTGGCAGCCGCATTTGATCACCTGCATCTCAGGGTTGACCAGCTTTACATCAAGGCCATGTTAGACAACGCTCAGCTCGGGATTTACACTCTTTCCGTCACCTTGAGCGAGCTGATGTTTATGGTGCCCGGCAGCATCACAACTGCCCTCACAGCCAGGCTCTATAACCCTTGTGGTGAACGCAGCAGTGAAGAAATCATGGCCAAGACCTTCAAACTGACGCTCTATGTCTGCATAGCTTTGGCTTTGATAGCCATTCCTGCATCATTTGCCATCCCTTTGGTCTATGGAAGGGATTTCACCGCAGCCATTTACAGCACGCTAATCCTGATTCCCGGAGTGGTTTTTGCCTCTTTGGCCAGAGTTGCAACACCCTATTTTTTCACTTCGGGCAGACCGCAGGTGCACCTGAGAGTAGCACTCACAGCTCTAGTGACTAACTGCATCCTAAACTACCCCATGATCAAGCTTTGGGGGATCAACGGCGCAGCGATCGCCTCCACTATTTCCTACTTTGTCTATGGCTGTTCCTACATCTACATCCTCATCCGCAAAGAGAAATTCAAGGCTGCTGATCTCACCTGCCTCAGAGTCTCAGAACTAAAAGAGTTGATAGGGAGACAAGAATGAAGATACAGCTTGCTGATTGGCACACGCCCAACTGGTGTAGCGGGAAGCAGATACACTGTCGTGGACATCTGGTGGATCAAACGGGAAGGATTTTTCAGGATCATGAATTGATCTCACTTTTGGAAAAGGTGAAATCCGAAAGTGAGCTTGAGCAGATTCTGGATGGAGCAAGCGGACATTTTGCCATCATCATCGAGCTGGAAAATGAGATTTTAGCCGCTGTTGATCACGCTTCCACCATTCCCCTATATTATGGCAAAAACGTGATCAGTGATGACGCTTTGGCTATCCCATCAGAAAGAAATATCACTGCTGATGCGCAAAACCAATACCTCCTGAGCGGATACCTGATCGGCAATCGCACCCTTTATTCTGATGTCTTTATTATTCCAGCCGGCAACATCCTTAGGCTCAACAAAGAAAACAGCCAAGCCTCTTTGCATCAATACTACAGCTACACTCAGCTTGAAAATCTGAAGCTGAGCGAAGCTGCTCTGTTTGATCTCTTGGATGAAGCGCATCACACTGCCATCCAACACTTGATCCAATCCGCAGACGGCAGGCAAATTGTCATCCCTCTAAGCGGAGGCTATGATTCCCGCCTCATTGCCCTGATGCTTAAAAAACTGGGCTATGACAATCTCCTCGCCTATTCCTATGGCAGCCCCCGCAACCGCGAAGCGCACATTTCCAAAGCGGTAGCCTCCCACCTGCATATCCCCTATCATTTCGTAGTAAATACGGCAAAAGACTGGTTTGAAACCTATCACAGTGAAGAGTGCAGGGACTACCACTTCAAATGTGGCATGATCAGTGCCAGACCCTATTTGCAGGACATATTGGCTGTTAAGCAACTCAGAGCAAACAACGTGCTGCAGCCTGATGCCATCATCACTCCCGGACACAGCGGCGACTTTTTGCAGGGAACCATCATCCCTGCCCTATTTGTAGAAGAGGATGATTTGGATAGGGACGCGGTGCTAAACGTGATCTATAAAAAGATTTACCGCCTCTGGCCTCATTCTGCACAATACTCCCAGCCCATCAAACAGCAGATCCGCTCATATTTGGAGCTTCCGGAGCGGATGAGCGGTGAAGAAGCAGCCAGCTTTCTGGAACAGTTTGTCTGGCAACACCATCAAGCCAAAAACTACCTTAACGGCACCCTAGTCTACGAATTCTACGGCTATGGCTGGGAGCTGCCCTGGTGGGATAAAGGACTACTCAAGTTTTGGCGCAGTGTGGATGTGAATCTCCGCTACAAACGCCAGTTTTATAAACGCTATGTGCAGGCAAGACAGCACATTGACATCCCAGTCTACTACAAGCAATACCTACCCACCCGGGCGTATCAGTGGTTTATGAGAAAAACAAAGGGCTTCATCTATGACGCACGCTGGCATCGCTTTGCGGATTTGCGCAAGGATAAAGATGCGTTGGTGGAAAGCCTTATCCCAGCGGATGTGATTTTGCCCGACTTTATTGACCCCAATACCCGCATCGCAAAGTGCGATATTAACGGACTGCAGGCTTTGGTTTCGTTGGTAATGGTGCAAAAGAGAAATACACGCTGAAGCTTGATTTTTTCTGTTAATTCTAGGCCCCTTTCCGGGGCCTTTTTTGTTTGACTCAACCCCGATATTTTCAAGACATTTGCCTTTTTGAAAAGGTTCACCACTTTCTTGGCTCCTACTCCGCCCAAACTCGTGACCTACTGCTATCCTATGCCGTTCTTGCTCCACGGGGCAAGGGCCGAGCAGGGGCGGGGCAGGGACGCCGCATAAACAGCGGCTTTGGGGAGGGTCAAAAAGGGCGTTTTCCTTTGCAGAATACCCATGCCGAAGGCAAATATTTCAAAAAGCCCCACTCTTTCCAGTTCCAAAATTGCCCAGGAACTCCTATTATTTTGGTAGGAGATCAACCCAGAATTTACCTCGAAAAATGCAGTAGCCCCGACGTGACTTTGCCCACCTCTTCTTTGCTAAGCACAGCATTGGCATTTTTGCGACGGTGTAGCGGTAGCGGGTGTATTTTCCATGGGCGATATGGCGATTGCCCTTACTGGTTCGCTCCGGCGGGCGACCCTGCTTCTTCCTTGCTTACCCGCCCGGTGATTACTCGGAGCCACTCGGGAAAAACCCGAGTATCACCACGGCATCTCCCTGCGGCTAAGTAAGGAAGGGGCAGCCACCGAAGCACCCAAGCGGTTGGAAGTAACGGAAGAAAAGCTCAACCTTAGGGAAAGAGTATTTTGGATTACTCGGGTTGATTCACCCATTTCCTGAGCTAAAATCCTGAGCATTAAAAAGCCCCGAGGAAGCTCCCCGGGGCCTATCTATCGTTTATCCTGTGTCAATTTACTTCATCAGCATCATCTTCTTGGTTTTAGTATAAGAGGGCGTTTCCATACGATACATATAAATGCCGCTGGCAACGCCGTTTCCACGCTGGTCTTTACCATTCCAAGTGATGCGGTGTTCGCCTTGGGGCATAGTGTCGTTGACTAAAGTTTTCACAAGTTGGCCTTTGAGGTTGTAGATTTCGATCTTTACCTTGCCCGTTTCTTTGAGGCTATAGGCTATCTCTGTGGTGGGGTTGAAGGGATTGGGGAAGTTACCTTTCAGCGCTGTAATGGTTTGCAGCGCATTATCATCGTTTGAGACGACTTCTCCTATGCCACTGAGGTTGATGGTGATGGTGGGAGTTGTCGCATCCGTATTGAGGGTCAAGGTTTTTTCAAAAGTTCCGCTACCTGTAGGAATGAAGCTAACGCTAAGCTGCAGGAAGCTTTCGGGCATCACGATGACATTCATGTGTTGATGCTCACCACCCACGCCGTCGATGAGGCAGAAAGGAGCTTGAATGGTAGCGGTTCCGATCAGGATGGAAGTGCTGGAGTTGGTGATGGTCAGAGGCAGAGTGAGGCTTTCGCCGACGTTTACCATGCCAAAATCCAGTGCAGTTAGGTCTACACTTGCGATGGGAGTATCCATGATTTCCCCGGTGGTGGGAAATATGATGTCATCGATCCAAGCGCAATCTTGTAAGCTGCTGGTAGAGTTATCTTTGGAATACTCCCACTTGTAGGTATTCGTGCCTGCATTGGTGTTGTAGGTAACTTGGCTCCAGACGTCGTTTGTGCCACTCCATTGGTCTTTGAGGACGCCATTGATATAGAATTTGAGCCAGTCATAGTTGAATTCGGAGGATACCTTTTTCCAGAAGGAGATCAAGCCGGGTGATTCGCTGAGGAGGGTCACGCTCATGGTGGTGGTTTGGCTGTGGTTGATCATTGGTGATCTGGCAGCCATGGAGCCATTGTAGCTGCTTCCGGCCTCGGGTGTCCAATCTCCATTTGTGAAGACCCAGGGGAATTGATTCAGGCCATTTTCAAAGGTTTCTTGCACCTGACCCAAGCTAAGGCTGTAGGTCTTGGCGCTGCTATATTGACCGCTCATGACCATGGTGGTGATATTCACGATCGTCCCCTGAGGCAACTGAGAGCTGAAGATAACGGAATAGCTCATGATTACTTCTTCACCGACATCCAGGGAGCTAAACTCGACATCCAGGGGGTCTGCCACGTGGAAGACATCGCTCACCACCATAAAGCTGCTGAGATCAAAGGTGTTAGCATGGCCGGAGTTGATGATGGGAAAGTGGATAGTTACCATTTCACCGGGATCAAGAGCCTGGTTATTGTTGCCCAAAACGTCATCTATAGTCACTTGACCAAACTCCAGATGCGGAGCGTTGACGATCAGGTTGCGGGTGTAGGTAAATTCTTCAGCAGCGGCGGTGACGATGTGCAGTTCCAGAGCTGCGACATACTGGTCGGGAACGTTATTGGCAATTTGGAGGTTAAATCCATCCACGGTGTTGCCTAAGCCATGCGCCTCGATCACGCTCACTTGGTCCTGATTGTTGATCACGTTGATGTAGGGGCTGTCAACGGTGAGGCTTATCAAGACGTTCTCTGCGTTATCGTTACCCATATTGTTCAGGGCAAAATGGACGGTAACGGTTTCGCCATATTCCGGGATATTGTTGTTTCCATCAACGATAGTCATATCGCCAAGGGTGATATATGCACCATCGGCTGGGATAACGGGTAGGATTCCGACCAAGCTCTGATGATTGAAAGCTGTGATGGTGAGGGTGAGGTCCATGGGCTGTGGAGGTAGCACGGTGAGGCTCAAATCGGCCAGTCCGGCTGCGTCTGCGATACCATGAGCATAGACCACTCCATCCGCATAGAGAGTGACTCGTGCGCCTGGGACGGTGGTCACAGCAAAGCTATCCATGCCTATCAGGAGATTTTCCATATGGGCTGCTGTGAGTGGTAGAGGGGTTTTGGTGCGTGCCTGCATGGAGGCGTCTCCAAAGATGTGCCAGTTTTTATATTCATCGACTCCGCTGTTGCCGTATACTTCCATCATCTTGGAAGAGCCATTGAAGAACAGACCGCCGATGGTGTGCTTGGATTCTGACACCAGCAGGTCTACGATCTCATCTTGACCACGCATGGGAGGTGACCAGCCTTGATTGACCGTGCTGGCATACATGGCGATTCCGCCAGTAGGCTCACCGGTGCTGTTGTTTTTGGCTCTGAGCCAAGCTTCCGCAAAGCAGGTGCGGGAGACAAAGTTGCCATTCAAGCAGGCAACACTCACGATGAAGGGCAGCATGTTGTCGTTTGTAAGCTGGTTTACGTTGTTGATATTGAATCCCGTGGTGCTCCAAGAGTTATCCAAGCCATGCCCGATATAATTGATAAAACCGCGGCCGGCATTGACGCTGTTGCTCACCTGGGTAGCGGTGGCGCCCTGGGATTGGTAGATCTGGTCTACCGTAGTGTAGCCATAGTTGAGCAGTTTACCGCGGATGATCTCCATGTGTTGTTGGTCGCTTTCGCCATTGTCTCCCTGGCTGCCTCCACCTTCGTTGGAGGCAATTCCTATGGCTTTTGGTATCCAAGTATCAGTGGTATCCCAGTCACGTTCATATTCCACTACTTTTGTAACCTGGGTTTGCATGTCGGTCACGTTTTCTGCGGAAAAGCGGCTGACATAGATGTCCGGATAGTTGTCATTACCTGCCAAAAGGGCATAGGAGGGGTCTGAGCCTCCAGCTTTGTGGGTGAGAGAGGGAACCTGTGGTGCGTCTCCCATGATCTGGACAAACATCAGGCCGTCGTTTTGATTGTATTGGTTTTGGATGTAGGTTTTGATGTTGGATGCGGTGGGGCCGGCTACAGAAACGTCGACCACATCCACGACATAGCCGTTTTGACGCTTCCATTCCACCCAAGGGACGATGGCAGCATCAAACATACTGTGCTTGATCACCAAGATGCGTCCTTCTTCGGCCAAGGAGGGATATTTGGCCATGCCAAAGTTTAGGAACATGTTTTGGTAGATGCCCTCAAACTCTTTGCTATAGCTGGTTTTGGGCGTGCTTAGAGAGTTGGTGAGGTCGGTGCCTTGTTGGCTGAGAGCGACTTTGATTTTGGTGAAGACTCTCAGCTTGCCCGTGGCGGGGTAGTAGCTAAAAGGAGTAAACCGGACTGTGATGCCGCGATAGTCTCTGAGGATGAAAGGCTCGCTCAGCTCGGTTTGGCTCTCTGGCCAAGCACTATCGCTTTGATAAAAGGAATCAAAGCTATAGGGCACTGTGGCGGGGTCTATATCTCTGGTGAGGTTACCTTTGGAAGGGGCTACCTTCATGTCCAGATCGATAAATTCAGAAGATACGATCTCCAGTTGCATCTTAGCGGTATTTGGGATGATCACGCTGGCGGCCAGGATGGGAAGCTGTGGCAAACCACGTTCCAAAGTAAGACCACCTTTTTTGACGCTAAGATTGTAATAGGTCTGCCCGTCAATCTCAACGGCTTCACGTTCGAAACTGGCAAAATTGAGTTCCAAGATCATATTCTCGGGCTGCGCCTCAATCAGGCGGATTTCGTTGGAATCCACTCCAACGGTTATCTGTTCTGCCATCAGCAATCCAAAGCTGAGCAGCAAAGCCAGAATAATAAACACATGTTTCATTTAAGCCTCCGTGGCTGTTTCACTTTATTTTCTAAAACCTTTATATGGGTTATAGGGATCACTTGGGGGGATTATGCAAGAAATGATCCATATAACGCACATAATCTAAAAAGACGCCGGAGCGACGTGGAATTACATCGCTCCGGTATCGAATTTATGCTTATTTCATCAGCATCATCTTCATGGTTTTGGCGTAAGAGGGTGTTTCCATGCGATACATATAGATACCGCTGGAGACGCTGCGTCCCTTATCATCCTTGCCATTCCAAATCAACTGGTGGTTTCCTGCGGGATACACTTTGTCTGCCAAGGTTTTCACCACCTGACCTTTGATGTTGTAGATGGTGATCTTCACGTTGCCGAAATTCTTGGTGGCAAAGCGGATGGTTGTTTCAGGGTTGAAGGGGTTGGGATAGTTTCCTTGCAACATGGTGGTGATGGGTGTGGAAGGGTCGTCGTTTGAAACATAAGGTGTTACGGTGACTCCAATCATCACGGCCGGATTGCTGAGGTCGTTTGAACTGATGATGATACTTCCAGTATAGTTTACAGCAGGATCCGGAACCACGTATTCAAGCCTGAACACAGCGTTTGAGGCTGCATCTACAGTGTAGTAATAATCAGCAGGCAGGGCATTGCTACCCAGATAGAGGTTGAATTCTGCGGGGATGCTGATTGTGCCACTCATGGGGATGTTGCCCAGGTTACGGATGGTGATGTCTTGACTGAGCACCTGTCCTGGTTTTGCATCCAAAAACTGGATTTCCTCTACAGGAACGAAGAATATGGCTGCATCGGTGGAATTTGTGAAGGGGAAGGTGATGTCATCTATCCAGGCACAGTCACTTCCAGAGGTCACGGAATAGTCTTTTTGATATTTCCAAGTGAAGGTATTGGTGCCTGCGTCCACATCAAAGCTGACTTCCGCCCAGTCTTGGTTGCCGGAATAGTTGGCTTTTTCCACGCCGTTGATGGAGAAGATCAGCTTGTCATAACTTGCTTCACTGGAGACTTTGCGCCAGAATCTGATGACTCCGGGAGATGCAATTTGCATGGTCACCATAATCTGGGTGCTGGTGTTGTTTCCGATTGCACCTGATCTGATGGCATACTGGCCGGAATGGACGTTTCCGGCGCCGGAGACCAAGGTCCAAGGCACGGGGCTGGTGTTTACCCAAGGGAAGCTGTTGAGGTCTCCACTTTCGAAGGTTTCACCATGGATGCCGATGGGAAGGGTAACGCTGTGGTTGAGCAGTTGGCTGCCCGCTTCAATGGCTATACCTACGGTGACGACGTCTCCAAGTGCGATATCATCAGAGAGGAGGCCAATGATGGTCACTTGGGTGGAAGCGCCAATGGAGAGGGCAGGTAAATCAACCTGGGTGTTGGTCAGGACGAAGCCGGTGTGGTTTGTAAAAGCTAAGACCTGGCCTGCGTCTGCGGGCAGGTGGCCTTCATTTTTGAGATTGAGTTGGATGGTGATGGTTTCGCCTGGCTCGTAGAAGCCGTCTCCACTTCCATCAGTCACAGTTGATTGCGTGATTTGCACATCAGACGCATAGGCAGTGATGCTGCGTCTGCTGGTCCAGGTATCGGTGCCATCTGTGACGCTGATTTCAAAGGGGATGTTTTGCTGGTCTGGAACCACAGGGCTGATCTGCACGCTGAAGAGGTTTGTGGCGTTGGCGGTGCTTCCGGAAGGGATGTCAGACACGGTGGCTTGGGCTTCGAGGATGTTTACCCAAGGGCTGTCTGAGGTGAGGGTCAAGCTGAGGTTGGTGGCAGCCAACACACCGACGTTGTTCAGGGACAGGTCAAAGGAAACGGTGTCTCCAGCTTCGGCTAAGCCGCTGCCGCTGGGATTGTTCACGGTAATCGGGCTCACGATGACGTAGGCGCCGGTGTTGGGCAGCACTTGAATTTCTGCGATCACGGGTTTGCGGTGTGAGCGGGTAATCACCATTTTGGCGATTCCGGGCTCTTCAAAAGGAGTGTAAGTAATGTTCACGTTGCCATTTGCATCCGCCAGACCTACTCCGTGCAGGACTCCATTCATGGAAAGAGCTACGTGGCTGTAAGGATCGGCCGTCATTTCCAAAGTATCCAAGCCCAAATGGATGAGTTCTGGCACTTGGGCGGAGTTTGTGGCGGGGATGCCCATGTAGGGAATCAGGCTGGCATCGCCCATGATGGAATACACTTCCCAATAGTAGTTTGCTCTGTTGCTGTTGGATTGGACGACAGCCATGTTGCCCATGAAGACACCGGCTCCCATCTGGTTTGCCCAATCTTCATAAGGCTCGTTGTGCTCGTGGAAAGCAGAGTCGACATAGCCTGTGCGGCCGGGCACGAAGGGCGAGCCTGAACCTACCACAGGAGGCTTGTAACCAACGCTCCACCAATAGTCTTCATCCCAGTAGGTGTTATCTGTTCCACCTACATAGAGCACTGCACCTTTATTTTCTGCCCTCAGCCAGGCTTCACCAAAACAGATTCCTGTTTGGAAGGCATTGGTGACGCAGCAGTTGCCTATCACCACGGGGTATTTGTTGGTGTTTTGCAAGCTGTTGACATTGCTGATGGAGAATAAGGGGTCTGCCCAACTGGTCTCACTGCCATGCGCTGTGTAGGTCACATATCCCACTCCACCGGAGACGTTTTGCACGATCTGGCTAGCCGAGGAACCGGATTGGGGATACAGATAGGTGATGGCATTGATGTTGTGAGCTGGGTTGAAGTAGTTTGTGGTGGCGTAGTTTATCTGCCCATTTGCGTGGCTGGGTGACCAATAGCTGTCCACACCGGCAATCAATACAGAAGTGGTAAGATAGCTGTCATCAGGCATAGCATACTTTTCGTGCAGCAAGGTCTTGTTTACCTGGTTGGTCACTTCAGCAGGTGTGATGGCGGAAAAACGGCTAAAATACATCTCGGGCAGATAGTCCGAGCCCTGCAATCTCACATAGTTGAGGTCTGTGATGTGGGAGCCACCTGTGGAACCTTGATTTGAAGGAATTTGAGCCACGTCGCCCACGAGGAGCAGATAGCTGGGTGCGGGGCTTTCGACCGTGGCATTATCCCAGAGGTTTTGCAGATAGCTTTTGATTGCGGCAGGAGTGGTTCCGGTTTGATCCGTTGTTGCCACGATCACGTTGTAGCCTTCCTCAATCTTCCAGTCTACAAACGGTTGCAGAGCAGTCACGAAGTTTGCAAGTGTGATGATCACATAGCTCATGGGAATGCGGTTGAGAGTGGCTCTTGTGGAAGAGGGGTTGAGGAGGGTGTTGCTGAAAACAGGCGTAAAAGCTGGGGAGAAGGTCTTGGCTCTCAAAGCCTCTGTGGCAGCATGGTCGGAACCGATAAAGTCTATCTTTACTTCAGCTTCAGTGATCACTTCCATCAAGCCCAAAGCAGGGTTGTAGCGGATGGGCATGAAGTCTACCACAAACATCCTCACACCACGCATATAGCCCAGCTCGGTGGCTGTGACGCTGGCACCGGCAGTCCAAGCGGAGAGGTTGTAAACCTCACGATCCACCACAAAAGGCAGGTTGGAAAGGTCTTGGTTTTTGGCAACAGGAGCTTGGCGGGGCACGATCGGATAATGAATGCCCTTGGAAGCAAGACTGATGCTCTGACGCTGTTGCGAAGTGAAGTTAGCCACTACATTGGCACCTTCCGGCACTGCAATAATCTGCCTCATTAAAGGCAGCTTGGGCAAGCCAACTTCATTGGTCGTAGCATATTGCTCGATATAAACATCGGTGAAGCGCCCCTGGGGGGTATCCACTTCATCGTAGTCGATTTTTGCTATAGAATAGCGAACACTAAGCCCGTCTTTGGTCTCGCGTTGAAGCTGAACCGAAGTTGGGTTAGCAGAAAGTTGCAGGCTTTTCTGTGCTGCCAGAGGCAACATGACCAAGCCCAACAGTATGAGTATCAGTATATACCGTCTCATCTGAACTCCTTGTATATGTTTAATTTCTAATAGTTGTCAACGGTGAGATGTTCATCGCCTACTACCTTTGTCCAAAGTATATGCAAGAATGGTGCCTAAACCCAAAAAAAGTATCAGCTTGAGCAAAACAGCTCCGCTGATGCAGGGGAAACCTGCATTTTGGGCTTAGTCAACCCATTGTTACATCTCGGTATAGCCTTTGACAGCTTCGGTTGGTATGTTATAGGCAATCCATCCTTAGGGAACGTAAATGAGGCGTTCCTGAGATTTGGCTTTGAAGTTTTGTTGTTGTTCCTCATCCCAATCGTAGGCGTCCACTCTCCAATAGAGGTGCTGGCCTCTATAGGGAGTCAGCAGGTTGTTGGGCAACCTGAGGCTGAGATTATCCTCAAGGGCAGTGAAGAAATCATGGTGGAAGATGTGCCTGTGCTCAGGATCCAACACATAGACTCTGTACTGGGATGCAAAGCCGGCATATTCCCATTTTAAGGTATCTGTGACAGCGTTAAAGTGGGCGCCATTGGGTGGGTGGGTGAGAGTTGGCTTGTTGAGTAGACCGAAGCTGACTGTATCGCTCAAAGCCGTGTTGCCGGCAAAGTCAATCGCTTCGATAAAGTAGGAATACCACACACGTTCCAATAGATTGTGATCCTTGTCTACGTAGGTGGTTTTCGAGGGAGCGATGGAGTCAATCTGGACGGGTTCGGTATTCAGCTCATCAAAGCGGAATATGCGCACCAAAGCGACGTCTTCATCGATAAGAGGCTTCCAGGCTACCCTAATCCAATCACCTTCTGCGACGGCGTCTATGCCACTGTTTTCGTCAGTGATTTGCGTAGCTTGACCGTAGAAATTCGTGGGAGGGTCTCCCATGGACCCCAAATAGGGGATCATGACGGGAGGGTAAGGTGGAATCTTATCCTTTTCTCTCTCATCCTTTCCAGAGCAGGAAATCAAGATGAGTGCAACAAGTAGGATGCTGAGTGTGATAAGGGTCTTTTTCATGCCTTTACTCCTTTTGTAAAGATTAGAACCTGAGGCGCAAGCCCAGGCGGTTGGTAAGCCCTAAGGGATTGGTAATCAGGGCGTAATCAAGGTTGATGTCATAGATGTTTATCGAAGCACCTGCGGTGAAGTGCTTTTCATAATAACCGGCTCTCAAGGCTGCTTTGTCGTTGTATTCCCATTCAACACCATAGTGAGAGGTGCCTTCATAGACGTAGTCGTAGTCATAAGCCACATTGAGTTTGGATTTTAAGGCTGGAATGGGCTGCCTTACAGCTATGCCAACTTTGGTGTTGAACAACACTTCGTCTTTGATCTTGTTGGGTGTATCCCAAGCTATATCTGTGCCGGCAATGTCTTGGAAGTTCATGCCAAAATCTAGCTCGCCCAGTTCTTCGAGATCGAAGATTACAGCCAAGTCTGTGGTGACTTTGCAGGAAAGGTCGATACCGGTTCCGGTGCCGTAGTTGTTCCTCAGCTTGCGTTTGATGAATTTGACATTGCCGCCCAAGCACACATCAAAGGGGATTTCAAAGAAGAGCCATCCCATATTTGCCTCAAAGCTGAAACGCTTGGCAAAGGCAAACTGATAGAAGTCATCTGTGCTGCTAAAATAGCCATCGGGCACGCCGGGAAGGTGGAGCGCGCTGTTGTTGATGCGTTCGTCTACGCTGGTGTTGATCAGATATTCTTCTGAGAAATAGGGGATTTTGCTGATGGTGAGGCGGGTGAGGTTGAGGCCAATGCTCACATCGTTAGGAAGCGGTTGCACGTAGGTGATGTTATCGTAGGATGCGAGACCATTGTAGAGAAAAGCGTGCATGGCTGTCGCTTCCCTCTGTCTGATTCCGGAGATGCCTGAAGCATTCCAGAAGACAGCAGAACCGTCATCTGCGAGAGCAGCAAAGGCTCCACCCATGCCCATGGCACGCACACCGGAGCCGATGATCATGTAATCTCCAGCATAACGTCCAGCACTCAAGGATACAGCAATCAAGAGGCAGGTTAAGGTGAGTGTAAATGTCTTTTTCATGATGTTAGCTCCTATTTCAAGATGGCCATTTTCATGGTTTTTTCCAAGGTTTTACCTCCCTTCTTGGCGATCACTTTGTAGAAATATACTCCGTTTGCCAAGGGGAAACCCAGTTCGTCCGTGCAGTCCCAACCGTAAAGGGTGCGCGGGAATTCATGATAACCTACGCCGGTGGGCAGGTTTTTGAAGGTTCTCACCAAGCGTCCTGCCACGGTGTAAACCTTGATGGTTACGTTATCTGCATCATCGGTGAGCACATAGGTGAAGCGGGTGCGTCCGTCATTTTTGGGGTCTTCCGCTCTGCCTAAGACGGGATTGGGATAGTTGCCCACCTTGCTAAGACCAAAGGTTTCGCTGACCACAAACTGCACTTCACGGGTGTTGAAATTGCCGTTTACATCCTTGCAGTCCACCACCAGGGTGTAGTTGCCACGTCTGAGGTTGAGCTGGTATTTGATGGGAATGCGGTTGATGTTTTCCAAGTTGATGCTGACGACGTAATCCTCTGGAGGAATCTGAACGCCATCCATGTAAAGCTTGATGGAATCATCAAATACGTCGATGCCATTCGCATCACTAAGTAGCAGTGAGATGATCCCTTTCCCGGAGATGTAGCCGCCCACGGTAAACTCTTGATCCTGCACGTTTACGTCGATAGTTGGACGCACCAGGTCTCTGTTTCTGTAAAGAGCGTAGATGCCCTGACGCCTCACCTCGAAGGCTACTTTATTGATGTTGGTAGACATGATTCCACCTTGCAGGATCCACTTTCTGCCGCGTTCGTCCCACCGGTAGATTCTATATGAGTTTTCACTTTCCTGAGCCTGAGTGTCAGGATCCATGGCACTATAGCTGAAGGTGAGCTTAATCCTGTTTCCGCCTACAAATACATCGGTGGAATCCACCAAGCTCTCATCAAGAGTGCGCACCTCGTAGGCAATTGAAAAAACCGGATCACGAGCACCGTCAGAGGAGAGCAAGCAGATGCGGTGTATGTCAGGTTGGTTGTTGGGATCGATATTGCCCAGATCATTGACCGTAAAAAGCGAGGTTCTGCCTGCTGGAACGAGGTTTGCAGGAATCTCGCACTCCAGGTTGCCATCCAGGGAATGGATAGTCTTGCCGTCACTTTCCACGGTGTGGTAGTTGTAGGGCAAGGTGAAGATAAGCTCATTATTGCTGTTGATAAAGATGTTCCATTCTGTGAAGGCTTTGTCTGGGTTGGCAAAGACTTTAAACTCTATCATGCCCGGTGTCAAGCCAGTGAGATTTACAGTTTCCCAACGTTGCTCATTCACTTCGAAGGGAAGCATCTCTTTATCGTTGGGGTTCCACAGGGTGTCACCAACAGCCCTGGTACTGACTCTCAAAATGACTGGGATAGAGGCAGCATCGCCGATATTGGAGATCAGCACTTTAAGCACAGGCCTGTTGCTTTCAAATTCCAGCTTGGCGTCTTCCACAAACAGGTCAGGCCCCGCTACCACGTAATACTGGGGAGGAGATTCAAAGGTTTCGGTCTGCATTTGCCCGTTTTCACCTTCCCCTTTTTCCACCACCACTACATATTTGAAGGACACCTCACTCCCCGTTCTATTGGGCTCAATCTTGGAAGTAGTGACCCAAAGATCCTGCACTGGATCATAGCTCATAGGCAAGGTTTTCCAATTGTTTGAAGTGGAATGTCTTGCTTTACAGTTCATGCTCACAATGGGACTGGAAGTATGAACCCTTGCCTTGAAAGCTACGGAATCCCGCCAAGTGGGAACCGCAGGATTAAAACCTACATGCTGTATATCCGGACGTCCTACACCAAAGCTGGTAAGTCCCACATATTCTTCATTGGCGGAATACCCTGCCACATACACGCTGCGGACTTGTGGACTACTGGGCTCAAGCGGAATCACATAGTTGGCATTGTATGAGCCATTGATAACCGGCAAGTCATAAGGAACGTTAGCCGCCACTCCATTAGGTTTCAAAATAAACAGTTTGGCTGCTGTAACATCAGGTGGGAAGGTGGCACTTACCCTGAGGGTGTCGCCATGGCTCAAGACGTGGCTATCGAGGCTCACATTCGCACCCTTGATAGGCTTTTTCGGGCGAATGAGAGGGTCGCCCAAATAGGCAGCTCCATCCGTGAGCGCATAACGAGCTTCCACACTGGAAACTAAAGAATAGTACCTTGCAAGTGCAAATTGCAAAGCTTGGCCAGCAGAGGGAAAATCGTGTTTAAACAGTGCTTCCGTGAGAGACAAACCCCAGTCATGGTCTTGATAGAGATACCCCAGACCGGTAAAGCCCATGGTACTAATAGCTCCTTTATTGGGTTGTAGCACCAGAGCTTCGCTGATTGATGACATACCATTGGTATCAAATGCAGAGGCATAACAGGAAAGGCTCAATACAATGGGATAGCACTGGTTGTTCAGGGTTGCCACGTCAGTAAAGTTAAAGAGGTTATAGTCTGCCCAGATACGACCTCCACCGTGACCAACAAACTGAACATACTGGGTACCACTGTTGATGGCGTCTTTCAGGTTAAATGTACCTCCAAAGTACTCTGGGCTCACCGTGAGAGTAGCTGTGTAAACTCTGGTGACTCGATATTCTTCTGGGACACAACGTCGGATCATGCTTTCGGATTGCTGGGCAAAAGTATCCGTCTCATCATCAACCTTTCCACCCGTAGTAAAGGTAAGGTGGCTGTTCCACAATTTGTTGGTATTCAACTGCTCCCTATAGGCAACCATCTTCTCGGCAACAGGCAAGACCTGCTCTACTTGCCATACGTTGATCCTGGCTACAGAGATATCCGGTACAGGATCCTCACCAACGATGCAAGCATACCAATTGTCACTGGTTGTGGCACCATGTTTGAAAGTCCATACCATTTTGATGGGTAACACGGCATATTCACGAGCAGGACTGTGATCTCTTTCATCAAAGACCCCTTCTCCCAAGAGCAGTACGTGTTGCAGCGTCGGTTCTGCCCAATTGTTATAGGCGTAGCTAAGAAAATCTCTAATTGGCTCAGCAGCGCGGATACCGGCGTTGAATTCATCCAAAATATCTTGAAAATCAACCCGGGCAACGCTGTGACCTTCGCTTTCATAGAGGTCTACGATCATATCCGTCCCCTCGTTGTAAAGCAAGTCCCTGCGTGAGATAATAACGATATCCGCTTGATTTTGAGGGTTTTTGAGATCGGAGCTGATATCCAGCCTTCCAAATTTGGGGTTCATCTTCTGATCTTCGGTGCAGGCATAGTATTGCACCTCTGTGGATGCCACACTATCTTGAAGTGTGACAGACCACGGAGCCATGCCATCAAGATCAAAGGGCTCTATCTGCATATTGCTGAAGACACTTGAGCCCACCTTGTATACAGAAACCTCCCCTGAGGAAAAGCCACCCAATTCAAATTGGTAAAGGCCGCCAGGACGATTGGAGGGCTTGGTGAAAAGCAGTCTATCACTAACTGTGTTATATTCTCTCCAGTATTTGAGCTCAAAGTAGTCCAGCAAAATCTGCTCCTTGTCTCCCATGGGCGTATTTCCCGAGAGACTCACAATGAGGTTGTTTGTTCCATGCCTCAAAAAGGAGTTAGGAATGGGTTCTTGGTTTACAAAGACCTGCTCAGTCTGCCCTACCCATCTATGCGTATTGACAATTCCCTGATTGATACGCACCGTCGCTTCATGATCTTGCTGATTTGCGGGTAGCCCTTCCATATAGGTAAGCCCCTGCAGAACTACTTTTGCACTTGCCGTTCGGATTACACCCCCAATCGGATACTCAAGCTCAAAAGGTATTAACTCGAGATCAGGTGCCGTAATCCTTTTCCAAAACCAAGTGTCTCTATCCAATTCCCTGCTTCCCTTGCCAGTCCAGCTCTTACCGAGTTTATCTCTGATAAGCTGTTCCTCAAAATGAACAGTGGATTCAAAGGCATCGGGAATGATGAAGAATGATGGATTGGATTGCACCAAACCTCCATTTTCCACAGCCATGCGAGCTCCAAAGCTGTCTTTAAGATAGAGGGTATAAACGTTTTCTTGTGTATAGAGATCCATATAGGAGTTTTCACCCGCATTCCTACGCCCATAAAACTCAAAGTGATCGGTGTGGTTAAAGCGTCCGTCCTGCTCACCCACAAAGTGGATTGGAACGCTTCCATTCTTATCTTTCAGCTCTAATCTACGTGGGTCCACGGTAGCCAAATCCCAAGCCATTTCCACACCCCAAAGCTCTGTCTCCGTATCAATTATCTCTTGCAAGAAAGCTCTATCCACCTTATAAATACCATCCTGATCCACGATCAATTGGATAGCATTCACCCCATTTACCGAGTTTTTGGGTGATTCGTAGCTGTAATCTCGCTGACGAGGCAGACGCCAATTCTTACTGCTGGCATTATTGATGAAAAAGGCATCAGCAGCAGCGTCTATTGGATTCGAAGAAAAGGTGAAGTTCTTGGTTGATTCTTTGGTGCCAGAAATATCCACGCGGATGCGGATTTTGTCATACACGATCAGCTCTTTTGCCAGAGCTTTATATTGGAAAGGTCTGATACGCAGAGGAATAAAACGCCTGTCTCCGATGAAGGCAGACTCCCCTTTTTCCACGATCTGGGCGGGATAAGGATTGTTTGTATTGTATACCTTGGGATCTTGGTAAAACTCATATTTCACCTCTTCCCCATCCAACACCATCCTTTCCGCAGGCATGAGATTGACATTCCTCAAGGTTGTGAATTGCGAACTAATGATTTGGATGCCGATATCCCCATCCACAGGCACTCCAACAGCCTCTGAGAATACCCTCAAAAGTGGCATGCCTTCGATGGCATCCACACTGCCATGTGGCGAGGTCAGTCTCTGCCAAGCGCCTTTGGTATTCTGGACATGCTCCAGAGTATATTCCGGCAGCTCAAACTCGATGATCAATTCATCTGCGCTTTGGCTGCTTAAGCTAATGCCCTCTGCTCCCAAAAAGGAGAAGCTGAGAGTAAGCATTAGGATCAAAAAGTGTTGTATCTTCATGAGTAACCGCCTTTTAAAATTAGATCCCTGTCTACAGGGAAAAAGCCTATATCTTATTATCCCGCAAGCCGATATCCTTGCGGTAGTAATGATCTTGAAAGTGAATCTTCTTTAGTTCACGATAAACTCGCTCACGTGCCTGTTCTTTGCTTTCTGCAAGGTTAAGCACGCTCAAAACTCTGCCTCCGCTGGTGATAAGCTCGCCATCCTTGGAAGAAACACCTGCATAGCAGATCTCCGCCTCCAAGTCAGCATCAATTTGGATAGGATATCCCTTTTGAAAAGATCCAGGATAACCTCCAGAAGCCATCACTACAGCCACACAAGTCTCTGGCTTCCAGCTAAGTTTAAGCTGGCCAACACGCTTGTCTGCGATTGCTTGGCAAAGGTCATAGAAGTCTGTCTTTAGAAGAGGAAGCACGGCCTGAGCTTCTGGGTCACCCAAGCGGCAGTTAAATTCCACCACCTTGGGGCCGGTCTCCGTAATCATCAAGCCGCAATAAAGTACTCCCATAAAAGGACATCCTTCTTTCTGCATTGCTTTTAACACCGGGGCGATGATCTGCCCTTCCACCTCCTGAAGCCACATATCTGCCTCAGGAACAGGTGCATATGCGCCCATACCACCTGTATTTGGTCCCTTATCGTTGTCATAAAGCTGTTTATGATCTTGGCTAAATACTGTACTACAAAAATCTTCGCCATCGCTGAAGGCAAATAAAGATACTTCCCAACCCTGTAGGTATTGCTCGATTACTACTCCTTTCGATGTTTGACTCATTAGTAACTTCACGGCTTGGATGCCCTGTAATTTATCTTGAACTATGTGCACTCCCTTTCCGCCAGCCAAGCCGTCAGCTTTGATCACTAAAGGGAAAGTGCCTTGTTTTTCTATATATTCGATTGCTTGCTTCTCATCGTGGGTAAAGAAAAAGGAAGCCGTAGGAATGCCGTTTTTATGCATCATCTCCTTGGCAAAGATCTTGCTACTTTCGATCCTGGCGGCTTGTTGACTGGGCCCTATGCAGGCAATATCCAGCTTTTGCAGCTCATCCGTCAAGCCTTCCGCCAAGAAGTTTTCCGGCCCCACAAACACCAGATCCGGTCGGTTTTGCGCACAATAGCTCACGATCTCCTCGACAGAGCTAAGCGCAAGCGTGGCAAAATCTTTGGCTATGCCAGCATTTCCCGGAGCCACAGCAATGCCCAGCTCATGGTGCGAGGCACCAAAAGCTTTAGCAATAGCATGTTCGCGTGCTCCACTGCCTATCACTAAGACGTGTTTCATTGGGTTTCCTTTATCTTTTTAATCATATGCAAAATAGCCATTTCGGCTGCTTTGTGTCGGATCAGTTTTCTGGTGCCTGTGAGAAGAAATCTCTGCACCCAAGAAGTGGATAAATAAGAAAAGCCAATATAAACCGTGCCTACAGGTTTGAAGGCGCTACCTCCGGCGGGCCCTGCTACACCGGTCACAGAAACTGCAACATCTGATTTTGTCAATCTTTTTATTCCGCTCAGCATCTCAAAAGCGCATTCAGAGCTCACAGCTCCATGCTTTGACAGGGTTTCCGCACTCACGCCCAACACCTGCTTTTTGATCTCGTTAGAATAGCTCACCACGCCGCCTAAGAGGTAGTCTGATGCACCCGGCTCATCCGAAAGCATCTTCGTGATCAAACCACCGGTGCAGGATTCCGCCGCAGACATGGTGAGTCCACGCTCCTTCAATAAAGAGGCCAAAACACTTGCGGGTGAATCTTCATCAAAGCCCCAAACATGCTCCGGAATCTGGTCAGCAACACGCTTTTGCCACTCATTCAGGAGTGCGGGATCGTAGCCGGAAAGTCTCAGGTCTACCCTTCCCGTTTGAGGCAACCACGCAAAGGTCAGCTCGGACGGTAAATCGGCCAAATCCAAATCCTCCGCCAAAGCAGATTCCGAGATACCAAAGCTGTGGATGGTCTTTTGGATCAGGCTTTCAAGCTGAGGAAATTCTCTTTTGAGAGTAGGAATGATTTGCGTTTCAAACACATGCCTCATCTCCATTGGCACACCTGCCAGAGCGAAGAAACAACCTTTTTCATGGCGGTAAAACAGCCCCGGCGCAGTTCCCTCATCATTGGGCAGAGCGATAAAACCATCCGGGACCAAGGCTTGATTACGGTTTATCAGCGGTACCTGCATACCTCTGAAAGCAAAGCGGGCTTGCACTTTCTGCCAGATATCCTCATGATGGCTCTGCCCCACTCCAAAGAAGGAGGCAATGGAAGCCTTGGTAATGTCATCAGCCGTAGGGCCCAATCCGCCCGTGCTGATCACCACATTAAAGCGATTCACGCAAAAATCCAGAGCCGCCATGATGTCTTCAGTTTTGTCTCTGACAGTGATATTATAGACCACCGGCGCTCCCAGAAGTGCAAGCTGTGAAGCCAGATAGCTCAAGTTTGTGTTGATCGTCTGACCTAGCAATATCTCATCACCGATGGTAATGATTGCTGAGCTGAGCTTCTTAGTATGATTTGGCAAAAACCACTCTCCGTTTGGAAGGTTTACCACAAGAAATGCAGGTTCCGTCCTCTTCAGCTACATCAAAGGGAACACAGCGCACCGTAACCTTGAGGTCGTCTTTGATCTTTTCTTCACAAGCCTCATCTCCACAAAAATGAGAAAGCGCAAAACCACCGTGGATCTCAGGCTGCTCCTCATTTTTGGGTGTAAAAAACTTGTAAAATTCCTCAGTGTCATCTATCTTGATGGTATTATCTTGCTGGAATTTCAGAGCCTTGCCATAGATATTCGCTTGGATTTCAGCCAAAGTTTTGAGCACATAATCCTTGATCTGAGCCATTTCGACGGATTCCTTGTCTCTGGGCTCCTTATCCCTGCGAGCGATCATCACTTTACCGCTGGCCACGTCACGAGGCCCAATTTCCATCCTGAGCGGAATGCCTTTCTTGATCCAATGCCAGTTTCTTTCACTCCCCGTGAGCTCCCGATCATCAAGTTCTGTATAGAGATGCACGTCCTCAAACCAAGTGCCCTTAAACATTTCTTGCACCTGCTTGACCACTGCCATCACCGCTTCTCTTTCCGCTTCATCTCTATAAATGGGCAGGATCACCAGATGTGCAGGCGCTATTTTGGGAGGTAAAACGAGACCATTGTCATCGCTGTGAGCCATGATCAAAGCCCCAATCAGCCTGGTGGAAACACCCCAGGAGGTGGTCCAGGCAAAGTCAAATTCACCTTCACGATTCTGATAGCGGATATTGGAACTACGGGCAAAATTCTGCCCCAAAAAGTGGGAGGTTCCGCTCTGTAAGGCTTTTTTATCCTGCATCATAGCTTCGATGCTATAGGTATTCACAGCTCCGGGAAACTTCTCGCCTTCCGTCTTTTCACCTTTGATCACAGGAATAGCCAGATAATCAGCAGCAAAACGAGCATAAACTTCCAGCATCTGCATCGTCTCTTCCATGGCTTCTTCCGGGGTTTCATGCACCGTGTGACCCTCTTGCCATAAAAACTCCGATGTCCTTAAAAATAAGCGAGTTCGCATCTCCCATCTCACCACGTTAGCCCACTGGTTGATCAGCAGAGGCAGATCGCGATAGGAATTGACCCACTTGGCAAATGAAGCACCGATGATGGTCTCGCTGGTGGGACGCACAATATAAGGCTCCGTGAGCTCTCCAGCAGCTTTCAAGCCTCCATGACCATCATCCTCAAGGCGGCTATGCGTGACCACGGCACATTCTTTGGCAAAGCCTTCCACGTGCTCCGCTTCCTTTTCAAAGTAGCTCTTGGGGATGAAGATGGGGAAATAGGCGTTTCTATGCCCCGTTTCTCTAAACATTCCATCCAAAACATGCTGGATATTTTCCCATATAGCATAGCCCCATGGCTTGATCACCATGCAGCCTCTAACTTCACTATTTTCAGCCAGATCAGCGGCTTTGATCACCTGCTGATACCATTCGGCATAGTTTTCTTCCCTAGTGGGTTCGATTGCAGTTCTTTCTTTCTTACTCATTTCTTCTCCGTTATAAAAAGGTATGTAAGTCAACAATTCTACGGTAGCTTGCTTGTCAAGTGAGAAGTAAAAAAAGCAGCAAGATTCAGGTTTTGCCGCAGCCCAAAAAGGATGCCGGATCTCGATTTTTGCTCGATAAAGCACTCTTCGACACCCTTTAGCCCAAATAATGCAGTTGCCCCAGTGTGCATCTGTGAGCCACCTTTATTCCTCTTTAAATCAAACGATGGAGGCTCTAAGGTGGGAGGTAGATGTGAGCCTGGCACTGACCTAAAAACCACATTGATTTCCTGCTCCTCCCTTACTTAGCAGAGCGGCGATACGCCGGTGCCTCTCGGGTTTTTCCCGAGTATCTCCGAGTAATCACCGAGCGGGTAAGCAAGGGCGAAGTAAGTGAAGGGAGAGGGAAAGCTCAACTTTGGAAAACGTCTATTGCGTTATTTTGGTTAAACCCTGCTCTTGAGCCTGCTCTAGCAGTAGCACTCAAACTCTATAACCATCTATATCATAGTCAGTTCCAACTGAGTTGTATCCGAAAAAGAGAAATTTCACTTGACTGATTATCCCACCATTTTTAAGTAGTCTAAATCTAAATTTTGAGGATCGTTGTGAACAAGATCGCATTCATAATCTTATTGTTGGCTATGACTTATGGGCTTTTTGCTCAGAGCGACGCCGGCATGTCAAACGTTGGCGGTATATCCGCTTACACATATGATGGAGCACGTTCAGGAGTGGAAAAGCTCAAAATGAACGTGTACATATTGGGTCAGGTGTATAAACCGGGGCTTTATTTGGTGCCGGATGACACGAATTTTCTGACGCTATTAGCCTTGGCTGGAGGGCCCAGAGAAGATGCTAAGCTTAATAAAATACGAGTGATACGTCCTCGTGGCGAAGGTGAAAAGCCTGAAATACTATGGGTAAATCTCAAGAAATATATGGAAACTGCAGATGAAGATATGCTTCCTATGCTCATGCCTGGAGACACGGTAGTGCTTTCTGGAACGATCTTCTATGCATTCACCAAGGTTGTGGACTTCCTTTCCAAGGTGGCTGTTGCCCTCAGTGTCTACAACTTGATAACCAACTTGAAATAGGAGCGCATGAACTGATATGGAACAGCAAAATACTCCAACACCAGCTTCTGATGAAATAAACATTAGCGATTACTTTAGAATAATCCTGCAGTATCGCTATTTGGTGATTCTGGTATTCATTATCGTTTTGATAGGCACGATCATTTACACTGCCAGGCAACCGAGGATCTACTCAGCGTCGAACAGGATTCTTTTGGAAACCCAAAAAAGTGGAGCAGACTTGTTTTTGGCTGGCTCCGGCAACGCTAAAAACGAGCTCAACAACCAGATTGAGCTGATTAAAAGCAAACCTATCCTTGACGCTGCCTGGGAAATTATGAAAAAATATCCCGATTGGGAGAGCTTCCCGGTTGCATCTTCTACCGATCCTGCCGGTCGTTTACGCAGAGTGAAAGTGGAATCCAAGCGTGAGACTGACATCCTCACCATCAGCTTCGAATCTACTTCTCAGGGTGAAGCTATGGCTGCTGTGAACAGTATTGCTGAAGCGGTTCAACAGGAAAACACTCAGTTTGCTCGGCTTGAATATACCACCATTAGAGAGTTTTTGGAAACGCAATTGGACGCTATTTCCAGACGCTTGCAGAGTTCTGAAAACGATCTCCGTGAATTTAAAAACATGAATAAACTCACCGAGCTTTCCGAAGAAACCAGAAAGCTGATTGAGGAATCCGCCAAGATTGAATCTGAATATGAAGCAGCTCTCACTGACCAGGCTGTTAAAGCCCGCACCCTTGAACTCTTCCAAAAACAGTTACAACAGCAAGACTCCTTGGTAGTAAACGTGAGCACCGTGCTCAAAACTCCCTATATCAACGAGCTTCGCAAGCAGGTGATCGAAACTCAATCCCTGATCACCAAACTCTTGACCAAGAACAACTATCCTACAGACCACCCTCAAATCATAGCTTTGAATGCAGAACTTGAACGCACTAAAACCGAGCTGGATTTAGAAATCAAAAAGCTGGTCGCAGCATCCACCACAGATGATCCTCTTGCCATGCGCAACGATACCTTGGTAAAGATCATCCAAACCAATGTGGAGCTGGAAATTGCACGCACCAAAGCAGATGGACTTGCCCAAACCAAAGAAATGTATGACGAGCGTATCATCTCGCTGCCTAATACAGAATTGGAACTGGCCCGCCTGATGCGTAACGTCCAACTGGACGGTAAGATACACGGCATCATGATGGAGAAATATGAGGATGCCAAGGTTGCCGAACAGGCCAAAGTGGGTAACATCCGCATCGTTGACCTTGCCAGTCGTCCTGGAAGCCCGATCAAACCAAAAGTATCAATGAACATCTTGGTGGGCGTCATTTTGGGACTCGGTTTGGGAATCGGAAGTGCTTTCTTGGTGCATTCACTCGACAACAAATTGCGCACTCTGGAAGACATGGAAACCTATGTGAAGCTTCCCATTGTGGGTACCATTCCAGTGATCCAAGAATCAGAAGCACGTATGGAAGAATTCAACGCCATGATAGAGAGAGCTGAGGGTGAAAACAAGGAGCAGCTCAGCAAATCCATGCACTATGTGATGATGCAACTGGTCTCTCACTATGCGCCTAAATCACCCGTGGCAGAATCCTACCGCACCCTGAGAACCAATATCCTAAGCCGCAGAAATACCACCGGCAGCACTTCAATGCTGATCACCTCTTCCGGACCCAAAGAAGGAAAATCAACCTCTATCGTGAATACAGCCATCACCTTGGCTCAGATGAACGCCAAAGTAATCTTGGTGGACATGGACATGAGACGTCCCATGATCCATAACAAATTTGGCATTGAGAAGGAAAATGGATTGTCAGACTATCTGATAGACCCTGATGTGAGCGTAGAACAGGTCACCAAAGCTACCGGTATCCCCAACCTGGACGTAATCACCAGCGGCTTCGTGCCTCCTAACCCCGCCGAGCTTATCTCCTCTGCGAGAGCAGATATACTCATGGAAGAGCTCAAGGCACACTACGATTTTGTGCTCTTTGATACGCCTCCCATTATCGCTGTGACAGACGCCCTGATCCTCACCAAAAAGGTAGACCTTACCTTCCTCGTGGTGCGCTGTGGCTTTACTGAAAAGGGCATCATCAAACGCACCAAAGAACTGATGGGAAATATCGACGCTACCATTGACGGCATCATCGTAAACGGCATCTACGCCCAGAAGTATTACAGCAGGCAAAACTACTATTACTACTATTACTATTACTATTACTACTACTATGGCGATGAAACCCCAAGTAAGTTGAAGAAGAGACATGCAGGCCGCTTCCTGCGCAAAGATAAACCTGTCGCTTGAGGTCCTGGGAAAGCTTCCTAACGGCTATACTCGTATCGAAACCCTGTTTGCGAGTATTGACCTTAGGGATCAGCTTAGATTTACTTTGACAAAAAGCCGAGGTGTAAAAGTATGGTCTAACCTGCCGCAATTGAGTACAAATGACAACCTCGTTTACAAAGTGGCTCACTATTTAGAGAGCCACTTTAACCCCGGTAAAGGGATAGAAATTGAGTTGATAAAGGATATTCCCGTTGCTGCAGGTTTGGGTGGAGGCAGCTCCAATGCTGCCGTCACTCTCTTGATCTTAAACAAGTTGTGGAGCCTACACTTGAGTGAAGAGGAGTTGCACAAGATCGCCGCCACTTTCGGCAGTGACGTCAATTTCTTCCTCATGGGAGGTACTGCGCTGGGAGAAGACCGTGGTCAACAGCTTACCCCTGTAGACGACATCCTTCTGGACAACCTTCTCTTAGTCAATCCACATGTCGCAATTTCGAGCTCTGAGGCTTATCAATTGGTAGACCACGGAGCACTCGAGCCCTCGTTTTCATATCTGGACGCAATCCAGAAAGGCGTTTATTTCAATCGCCTCCAGCAGGGTATTGCTGATAAATATCCTGCCATTGGCGATATTATAGGCAAGATGCAAGAGCACGGCGCAAGCACAGCTCTGATGAGCGGTAGTGGCAGCACCTGTTTTGGCGTCTTTAACAACCAAGCTGCTCTGGAGGCCTGTCGTGAAGAATTTAACGACTTAGGCTTTTGGACAACGGCTACAAGAACCATTAGTAAGGAAGAATACTACAAATGTACACAAAACTTAAGCTATTGACCGGTAAGGCAAACCGTCCCTTAGCCGAAGAAGTGGCCCGATATGCGGGGATTCCACTCGCGGATATTGATCTGTTCAAATTTGCAAATGACGAATCGTTTGTAAAGATCAACGACAACGTCCGTGGAGCCGATGTGTTCATTATTCAACCCACCTGCCGTCCCGTAAATGACAGTCTAATGGATTTGCTGATCATGATCGATGCCCTGAAACGTGCTTCTGCGCAGAGGATCAATTGTGTGATCCCCTACTACGCCTATGCTCGTTCGGACAAGAAAGATCAGCCGCGTGTGCCCATCACCGCCAAATTGGTGGCCGATCTCATCACCGTAGCCGGAGCAGATAGAATAGTAACCGTGGATCTACACGCAGACCAAATCCAAGGCTTTTTCAACATCCCTGTTGACCACCTCTACTCTACCCCTTCCTTCGCCAGGTATTTTGAGAGTATGAAGATGGAAAACATCGTGGTGGTATCTCCAGATTCCGGAGGTGCGATACGCGCCAGGGCTTTGGCCACCAGACTCAATTGTGGCCTCGCCATCGGAGACAAGAGACGCAGCGGGAATGACGACAAGGCAGAATTGCTCAACATCATTGGAGATGTGGAAGGCAAGACGGCCATCCTGTTCGACGACATCATAGACACCGGTCGCAGCCTCATCCAAATAGCGCATGTACTGGAAGATCATGGTGCCAGCAAGATTTATGCCGCATGCACACATGGCATTCTCTCGGCAAATGCAATAGAGTTGCTTGAAGCTTCGCCGATAGAAAAGCTCTTCATCACCAATACCATCCCACTCACCGAAGAAAAAGCCAAATGCGAGAAGATCGTTCAGCTATCTATAGCCGAAATGCTGGCTGTAGCCATCAAGAAGATCCATATTGAAGAATCACTTAGCATATTATTTAGATAGTAATCTACTGGAGGAATAAATGATATTTACTCTCGAAGCACAAACGCGCAAGACACAGAGGAAGTCTGACCTCACACAGCTACGTGCTCAGGGTATCATCCCTGCCGTACTATACGGCCCAAACGTGGAAACCAAGTCCATAAGTATAAACCAGGCTGAGTTTATGAGATGCTACAAGAAAAGCTTCACCGAACTCGCCTTTTATGAAATACATATGGATGGCCAAAAGTACCACACCATTCTCAAAGACAAGCTCATACATCCCGTCCGCCGTGACTTCTTACACCTGGATTTTCAGGTGATTCCCACAGAAGTCGAGATGGAATTTGAGCTGCCGATCAACTTCATCGGCGAAGCCGCAGGCCTTAAAGAAGGTGGTTTCGTGGATATTGTCCAGCGCACCGTGAAAGTAGTGTGCCAAGCCACCAACCTGCCTGAAAACATCACCGTTGACCTCAGCCCCCTTAAAGTCGGCGATTCAGTGCGCATCAAAGACCTTATTCAAGGCAAATGGGTCTATAAAGATGACGAAGAAGAGGCCCTCGTAGTGGTGCACGCCAAGGTTGAAGAGGTCGAGGAAGAAGGCGAAGAAGGCGAAGAAGCTGAATCCGCTGGTGAAGCTGCGGAACAGACCGAGGAATAACCAGGCAGGTAGCCACATCAGTGAAGCTCATCTTAGGACTTGGAAACCCTGGAATGCAGTATCAAAACACGCGGCATAACGTCGGGTTCACCTGTCTGGATGAGTGGGCTCGTGCTCATAAGAAAGCCTTTAAACAGGACTCTATGTTCGCCTACATTCACACTCCAAAAGCCGTGCTGATCAAGCCGCTCACCTGGATGAACCGTTCCGGCTTAGCAGCAAGAGAAGCATTACGCCGTTGGGATATAGACCAAAGCCTCGTCATCTATGATGATCTGGAGCTACCCGCGGGAACCCTCCGCATCCGTAGCTCTGGCTCAGACGGCGGCCACAATGGCATCAAATCCCTCTTGGAAGTGATCAATGGCGACGACCTCAAACGCTTTCGCATCGGCATTGGAAGAGAAAACGAGTCCGATGCCAGGGACTATGTCCTGCAAGCTCCAACGCCCTCGCAAGCTGAAGCTATCCAAGCTACGATTGGCAAAGCGGTGGAGCTATTAGACGTTTTCATACACAGAGATTTCACTGCTGTGCTAAACGAATACAGCAAGTGGAAAAAATCCTATTCCGAGGGAGAACCTTCGGAATCATAAGTCCATAGGAGGAACTTAAATGATCAAAAACTACGAACTCATGGTGATCATATCACCAAAGCTCTCCGCGGATGCAGCCGACAAGGCCAACCAAGAATTGCTCACTTGGGTGGAAGAGAACGGCGGCGAGATCGACTCGACCGATTCGTGGGGAAAAAGAGCCTTAGCCTATCCTATTGATAAGGTTACGGAAGGCTATTACTTTGTCAATTACTTCAAGCTGGAAGCAACTTCCGTGAAAGTGCTGGGTCGCTTGATGAACATCAACGAAAACATTATCAGACACATGTTTGTGGCTAAAGATGCCTAAGGAGGAACAAAATGGCAGACCTTAGATTACCCCGCTTAAACAAAGTCATCATCTGTGGCAGAATCACACATGATTTGGAATTGAAGTTTACCCCCAAAGGCACACCCGTATTGAGGTTTTCCTTAGCCAACGATCGTAATTACAAGGACGAAAGCGGAGAGTGGCAATCTCAAACCTCCTTTTTCGATGTTGTAGTGTGGAGCGAGCGTGCCGAAACCCTCACCAAGCAAGCCGGTAAAGGCACCGCTGTATTGGTGGAAGGCCGCTTGGAAGCTCGCACTTATACCGATCAGAACAACATGAACCGCAAAATCTGGGAAATCATTGCCGAAAACGTCCAAGCTTTGGAATGGAGACCCCGTGAAGACGGCGGTGTCCAGACTGAAGACATCCCACTTCCAAACGACCCAAACCCAAAAGCTGAACCCACCAGCACTACAGACAACCTGCCGTTTTAAGGAGAATTAAGTGAACTACTCAGAAAACAGAAGAAGAAGATTCTCGCGTCGGAAGTATTGCCGCTTTTGTGCAAACAAAGAGCTTCAGATAGATTACAAGAACGTCGATATGATGCGCCAATTCGTGTCCGATGTTGGCAGAATCGACCCCGCTCGTATCACCGGAACCTGCGCAAAGCATCAGCGCAAGCTCACCACCGAGATCAAACGTGCCCGCCAAATGGCACTTATCCCCTACGTGATCGAATAGTGTTTTTGATCCCTTTGCTCCTGGGTGCTTTGGCCACCGTTTTCCCGCCCTTGGCTATCTTGGCCTTGATGGCGCACAACGGTCATGTGGCCAAGCTTCACCCCAGGCTTCCGCTCAAGACCATAAGCTGGTTTTTCCTGATCCCGCTGGCATCCATGTTTTTCTATGGAAGCGATGTGCTTTCACAGGTACAGCTTTCAGATGCAGTGCTGGGAACGGGAACTATCGTGTTGATCTACCTTCTTGCCCTCAAAGCTGGAGCCAAAACCAACGCCGCTTTCAGTTGGGCAACTCTGGGGATCATCGCCTATGGCCTCCTGCGGGCTTACGGTTGGGGTTCATATTTGGAGCCTCTGCACACCGAAGCCATCAACGGCGCCTTCGAGCAAATGAGACAAATCCAACAGAATATCGATGAATCAGTGATCCAAACCACTTTAACAGCAATCAATAAGCTCTGGCCAGCCCAATGGATGATCACCCAAATCCTGGCCCTATTTGTGGGCTTTATCCTCTTCAAGAGATTCAGTAGAATAGACGAACCGCTCTCCAGCCGAGCCTTCCCTGCATTCTACAATCTCTTTATCCTGGCTGCTTTACCGCTCTATTTTATCCCCAGTCTCAAGCTATATTTCTTCAATGCACTTTTGGCGTTGTGCGTGCTCCCCTTCATCCATGGCGTCGCTGTCGCAAACCAGAAAATAGCTGCCATCTTCCAAAGTAGAGTGGTGAGAGTCGTGATTATGATCCTGTTGCTGTTGAATTATATAACCTATATCTTATTGATCCTACTGGGCTTTGCCTATATGTGGAAAAGCCCCTTAATACTACAACAAGGAGATACTCCCCAATGAAAGTTATCCTAATGCAACATATAGAAAAACTGGGAGCTAAAGGCGACCTCGTAAACGTAAAGCGTGGCTATGCAAGAAACTATCTGATCCCCAGAGGCTTTGCCATCTATGCCACACCCTACAACATGAAGAAGCTGGAAGAAATCCGCAAAATAGCCAAGGCTGAAGAGGCCACCCGCTTGGAAGAACTCAAAAACCTGGCTGCCAAAATCAACGGAACCACCCTCAGCTTCACCCGCAAGACAGACGAACAAGGCAACCTCTATGGCTCCGTGTCTGATACAGACATCGTAAACGAACTTAACTCAAAAGGCCTGCAGGTTCACAAATCCGCCGTTCAACTGGACAAACACATCAAAGAACTTGGCGTCTTCGACATCGAACTCAAGCTCCATAAGGATGTGGAAGCCCGGATCAAGGTGGAAGTGAAGAAAGAAGCAACCGCCGAGCCTGCAGAAGTTAAGCCAGAACCAATAATTGAAACCCCTGCTGTAGAACCTGTAGCAGAGGAAGAAACCGAGACAGCGGAACCTGAAGCAGGCGTGGAAGAACCCGCTGATTCAGAAGAGTAAACTAATTTAATAAGACCGGGAGGTCCTCATGAAAGACAAAATGTTCAACATTAAGCAGATTGTGCTGACCGTCATCTTCCTTGGCGCACTTTCCCTGATGGGAATGATCACTGGCGAGAAGTACATGGTAGCGGTGTATGGTGCTGCGATGATCATAATATCCGGCATTATCTTCTTATTTGTAAGGAGAAAACAGCGTCACAGCGAAATCTCCTCGGAAAGAAGCCGTATTACCGGTATCATTGCTGGTATAGTCCTATGCGCCTTAGCTCTGATCACCCCCTTGCTTTTGGTTCTCAAGAGTAACGTCATCAACGTTGGCGATGAGGTAACTGCCATGATGGGCGTTATTACACTTGTCGTAACCATCCTGTTCATCGGCCTCTTTGCCCTCGCTGTATACCTGATCAACTACAAGGGTGAAGGCTTTGCCATGCGTGCCTTGGGATATTTGATCGTCATCATCGCATCCTTGATTCCTGGCATCTTGATGTCTCGTTTCGACAAAAACACCTCCACCATAGGCTCCATCTACTATGTGGCCTTGGCTGTGTTGATCATGTCCTACAACGGGATTAACTTCCTCTTGCCAAAGGAATAACTTACCCCGGTTAACCCATATTGATAGCATCTCAAACCCATCCGTTTCTGCTCCCAGAGCTTAAGCGGATGGGCTTGGATTTTGTGTGACTTTTTGTGGCACTACAAAGCATTGCACACATAGGCCAGACCTTGGCTCTGCGCTTAGGTGGGGAGAAATACGCCGCCTTCATCCGTCTCTACCTAGATTATAAGGAAGTGGTGGGTGAGCTTTTAGCACAAAAGTCATTCCCTTACCGCTATAAAGACGACATCCTCTTCGTGGCGGTGGACAACAATAGCTGGCTGCAGGAACTGGTATTGAGAAAGCAGGAACTCATCGCCAGATACCAAGCCGTCAGCCAGATCAAACCCAAAGATATCCTCTTTTTCATCCGCACTCCCAAGGACCAATCATGAAACCTCCCCTCATCGCTGCCAGTGTCCTTTCCGCAGATTTCGCCCGCCTGGGTGAAGAGCTATCACTTCTGGAACAATCCGGCGCTGACCTCATCCATTTAGACCTGATGGACGGACATTATGTGCCCAACCTCAGCTTCGGCATGCCGCTCATCAAGTCCATCCGAGCCCACACCCAGTTGCCCTTGGACGCTCATCTCATGGTGAGTAATCCCAGCTTTTACATCGAACCTTTAGCCGAACTGGGCGTTTCCTGGGTTACCTTCCATCCCGGCACCGAGCCGCACAGCCATAGACTGCTGCATAGAATCCGTGAATTGGGCATGAAGGCAGGCGTAGCACTCAATCCCTCCGATGACATAGACCTGCTCAAGTGGCTGCTACCCGAGCTGGATTACGTGCTCTTGATGAGCGTCAACCCCGGCTTTTCCGGCCAAAGCTTCATCCCCAGCATCGTAGATAAAGCCACCCGGCTCAAGCAGATGATCCAAGATAGCGGTTATGAGATTGAAATCGAAGTGGATGGCGGCGTCACAGGCCAGAACGCACAGCAGCTCATCGACGCCGGAGTCACCATCTTGGTTAGCGCATCCTACATCTTCAACCACCCAAACTATGCCCAAGCAATCCAAAACCTAAAGGGAAACACACATGTTCAATAGCTTAAGCGAAAAACTGGATAAAGTCTTCCGCAACCTCAAAGGCAAGGGCTACCTCACCGAGCAAAACATCAAGGACGGCCTGCGTGAAATCAGAATGGCTCTGCTGGAAGCGGACGTCAACTTTAAGATAGTCAAAAACTTCGTGGCCGAGGTGCAGACCCGCGCCTTGGGTACCGAGGTGATGAGATCGCTCACGCCCGGACAGCAGATCGTGAAGATCGTCTATGAGCAGCTCGCTGCCCTCATGGACACCGAAGGCTTTGAATTTAAAGTATATAACAACCGCCTCACCAAGGTGATGATGGTGGGCTTGCAAGGCTCCGGTAAAACCACCGCCTGCGCCAAACTCGCCCTCCTCTACCGCAAAAACAACATCAAACCCATGATGGTCGCCTGCGACGTCTATCGCCCCGCCGCCATTGAGCAGCTCAAAGTCCTGGGCAAACAGGTAGACATCCCCGTAGTCAGCTTGGATGGCAGCAAAGACGTGATTCAGATTGCCGATGCAGCACTTCGTCAAGCGCAAAAAGATTTTACCAACCTCCTCATTTTCGATACCGCCGGCCGTCTCCACATAGACGCCGAAATGATGGAAGAAGTTTCACGCCTCAAAAACTTCGTCAAGCCAGACTACATCTTCTTCGTGGCGGATGCGATGACAGGTCAGGAAGCGGTGAACGTGGCCAAAGAATTCCACGATAAACTGGCCTTCGATGCCGTGATCCTCACCAAAATGGACTCTGACGCCCGCGGCGGTGCAGCTCTTTCCATCAAAGCCGTCACCGAACGCCCCGTAGCCTTCATCGGCACCGGCGAAAAGACCAAAGACATCGAAGTCTTCCACGCCGAGCGCATGGCTTCACGCATTTTAGGCATGGGCGATGTCCTCACCCTCATCGAAAAAGCCGAAGAAAACTTGAACCTCGAAGAGGAAGAGAAGTTAGCCCGTAAGTTGCTCAAGAACAGATTCACGCTCAACGACTACCTCAAGCAAATGCAGAGCATCAAGAAAATGGGCTCACTCGAATCCATCATCCGCATGATCCCCGGCTTGGGAAGCAGAATCCCCAAAGACGCTGTCATTGATGACGATGCACTCAAACACGTGGAAGCCATCATCCAATCCATGACCGAAGAAGAGCGTGAAAAGCCTGATATCATCAACGGCAGCAGACGCTTACGCATAGCCAAAGGCTGCGGTCGCTCCGTCACGGAAGTAAACCGCCTCCTTCGTGTTTTTAACGATACCCTAAAGATGATGAAACGCTTCAACAACCCCAAAGGCAGGAAAGAACTGGAGAGGATGATGGGCAGCCAAAGCCAGCTATAATCTTTAAGTAAAATCACTGTGAGTAAGCTCGAGGGATGGTAGCGCTGTCCTTCGAGCTTTTTGTTTTATGGCAGCTAAGCCATTGTATGAATTCCCCTTACGGTGGAACTAATTGTGCCTGACAATGCCAAATCCCAAGTGACTCCTGCGAGCCTCCTTAATTCCACCTTTATGAAACTAAGGAGGATCTAAGGTGGGTGACAGGCAAGCCCTTACCAGAAAACCACATAAGCCAACGCCGCTACTAACAAATACGTTCCGCACTACAGCGAGAGACCCTACCCCTTCCTTGCTTACCCGCCCGGTGATTACTCGGAGCCTCTCGGGAAAAACCCGAGTATCACCACGGCATCGCCCTGCGGGTAAGTAAGGACCATGCAGGTGGCGAAGCTGTAAAAAGGGCATTGAGCGAGTCGGTTACATTATCGGGATCGATAACTGTATTGACGGCTCTGAGGCTGCTCGGATATTGCACTATTTAAGCCTAATATCAATTTTCTTAATAAAGTACTTGACAAAATATGAGGTTTATTAAACTTAGACTTATCAAAATCAATATGGAGGTTAGATGAACAACTGCCCTATCTGTAAGAGCCAACTCCAGGTGCTGGAGTATCACTGTTCGCAGTGCAAGATCAGCTTCAAGGGCAACTTTGAGAGCACCTGGCCTGCTGCCCTCAGCGAGGAGCAGCTTGAGTTTGTGCGCACTTTTATCATCGTTCAGGGCAACATCCGCGAGATGGAAAAAGCCCTGGGCATCTCGTATCCAACGGTCAAAAACCGTTTGGCAGAAATAATCGGCAAGATAGCGGATCGAACAGCCATGCTCGGAGATTACACCGATGTGATGCATGATCTGGAGCAAGGTTTCATCAGTGTCGAAGAGGCTATCGCCGAAATAAAACATAGGAGAAACAAATGAAAATCACCACACACAAGTTTGACTACGACGTCACCAACATTGAGAAGATCAGCATTAACAACGAAATGGCACCGCTAAGCATTTCCAATTCGGAAGACAGCAAAATCTACATCGAGCTGGAGATTGCGCTGCCGGATCATGAAAGTAACCTAAGTCTAGATGGTTCCTTCACTTTTGGCATGGAAGACTCCAAGGCAAAGCTGGAACTGGAAAGCTTGACAGAAATCACCGGTGGAGCTTTTAAGCTCAACCAATCACAGGTTCGCATCCTCATCCCGCAAGGCATGGAACTCAAGGTTGATGCGGAAAACCTGCCTCTACGCCTGCTGGGATTACACAACGAAATCAGCGCAGACAATGAGAATGCAGCCATCATCCTCGATTCCTGCGTGGGTGACCTCAAGCTGGAAAACGAAAATGGCCCCATCAAGCTCACCAACTGCAAGGGAAACATCACCATCGATCAGGAAAACGGGCCTATCATGGCAGAGGAAATCAGCGGCGATAAGTTGAGGGTTTCTTCTGAAAACGGTGCCGTAAAGATGCGTCTGGCGCAGTTTACCGACCTGAGCATCGAAAACGAAAACGGCCTTATCTACTACGAAAGCATGCCCATAGATTCCGGTAGTATGCACTTCAGAAACGAAAACGGAAAGGTGGTCTTGGTGCTGCCGGAGGAGATGGAATACGCCATCGAAGCCGAAAGTGAGCTGGGACGCGTCAGAAGCAGCCTGAAAGCAGAACACCAGGGTTTGGGAAGCAAACACCTCTTCACCAATGGCGAGCAGAAGGTGAAGATCGAGGTCAAAACCGAGAATGGTAGCATCAGACTGGGCAGCGATCCCTCCATCAATCTGGGCGTCTTCAAGCTCAAACTGGACGACCTGCGCGAGGCGATCAAAAATGCCACCAGCCTGGAAGACAACGAGAAGGTGCAACAGATTCTGCAGAAGACAGTTGAGAGCCTGAACACCATCAAAGACAAGGTCAACGAAGCCAAAATCAAGGAATCCATCCAAAAGAACATCGCTTCACTGAAAGAGACCCTCAGCGAGGTGAATTGGATCGAGACTAAGGATAAAGTCCTGAGCTCTATCGAGAAAATCAGCACCGATATCAATAGCAACCTGCGTAAGTTCTTGGAGAAAGTAAGACAGTCTGACAGGGATTCTGGCCTTAACCTTGGCAAACGCTTTGATGATCTGGGTGATCAGATCCAAAACCTCTGGAGCAGAAGGTCAACCTGGTTCGGTTCAGGCAGTGACGTTGAAGACGAGCTTCCCAGGGACGTGAGCGAACAGAGTCGCCGAAAGATTCTCGAGATGCTTGAGAACGGTAAAATCTCTGCTGATGAGGCTGAACGCCTTTTGCGTGCCATCGGCAAAGAATAAGGGCATTCCCCCAAAAAAGCGAGGAATGATCTCTGCATTGTTATACATAACAGGTAGATAAGTAGGCATTATGTCCACCGTTTTCGTTTTTGAACTTGTCAGGTTGATGCGCAACAAA
>JAKQWO010000039.1 GCA_029561955.1 Candidatus Cloacimonadota bacterium | reverse complement strand
AAAAGAAGGCTGCCGTCCCTCCCCAAGAAGTGATGAATTTAGGGGTAAATTCAATTTTGACTTGACCTTTTTGGGGCTTCTTGTTTGCTTGCTCTTGTTGCATATTTTTCTCCTGTCTATGTTTTGTTTTTGATTTGAGTTCAACTCATTATGATAGGCGATTATATGCAACACTTTTCTTTTATTTCGGAGAGGCTACTGCATTATCTGGGTTTATGTACCCACTCCCCAATAAACACTTATCCGTGTCCATCCGTGTGCATCCGTGGAAAAAACAAAAACTTCAGAGCAGTGCGTATCATAAAGTGTAAAAGAAACATGGCTTAGTATGACCTCTCCCCTTAATCCCTTTTTAATTAGTGTAATTCGTGAAATTTGTGGAAAAACAAAAAAACATCCGTGTCCATCCGTGGAAAAGAAAAGAACATCCATGTAAAAGAAGCCCCCATGCCCCCCAACGAAAAACGCTTGACAATCCCCTCCCATATAAAATCAAGGTCTAAACCGAATTGGTGGTGAAGAACACAATGATAGCCATAAATATAGACAACAGATTAGAACGCTTTCAAAGTCAGATAAGATATGCGTTTGACTATGCTCTCTCAGCATTGGGATACAGTTATCTCTATGTGGAGAGCAGGGAACAGGTGGGCAAAAATGACGTATTGATCATGTATGGATACACGGAGCCCACCAGCGAAGAACTGCAGCAGATTTCGACTGACTACATCACCATTTTTATTCAATGTGAGCCGGATTTGTATGACGAATCCGCATATTCTATGGCGAAATTGAAGAGCAATCTGCGCAAAGTGAATCTGCTCTCCCCCACCTTGGTGATCAGCGCTCGCAGTTTTGATTACCCGGCGATGAACTACACGGAAGGTGGCTCGAAGGCAGGCAAGATCCCCTTTGATCTGGTGGCAAACATCTTCTTTAGATTGGCTATGAGCGAAGAAACCATCAACAGTGCTGGCAACGAAAACTATATACTCTCAGAACAGCTAAGCGTCTTCCGGGAAAACATAGAAAACCCCGCCGTGGACAATCTGCTCTGGCTCTTGGACTCCATGATCGCGGAATATGTCCGTTCTTCAGAAACTTACATCAGCAAAAAGCTGAGATGGCCTAAAGCAGAAAAAGCAGCCGTCTGCCTCACTCACAGCGTAGACAAACTGCAAAAGTGGAACATTTCTTCGCTGTTAGTGGGAATTGCCGATGATTTTATTCTCTTTTTCTCCTTCAAGTGGGGACGGCTCTGGCACGAGCTGAAGGGCAAGCTCAGATACCTCTTTACCAACTACGAGCTGTATTGGAATTTTGCAGAATACCGCAATCTGGAGCGGGACGCCAAGTTGAGCAGCAGTTGGTTTTTTGCCTCGGAAGCGTGCGAGGATATAGACTATAGCTTGGATGATGCAGACCTGCTGGAGGAAATCCAAAATCTGGATAAGGAAAAATGTGAGATCGGACTCTTGGCCACCGCAGACAAGCTGAACCGAGATGACTTTTTGAGCCGCAAACAAGTGCTGATCCACCTTTTACACAAGACAAATATCGGCATCAGGCAATTGCGCTATAAGACAAACACCAAAATACTGGAATTGCATGCCAAACTCTCGCCCGCCTATGGACAAAGCCATGCGCCGGATGAGACAACGGGCTTCAAATATGGTTTTGGTCTGCCGTGGATGCCATGGGTAGCCAAGGCACAGAGCGGCTTCTGGGAAATCCCGGTGGTGCTGAGAGACCGCTATCTGATGGTGACCGCCTACAAAGAACTCCCTCTGGACGACGCCAAGCGCATGGTAAAAAAGATCTTCCAGCAATGCATCAAATCTGGCAGCGTGATGGGCATAGACATGAGCGTGGCAGCTTGGACAGATATCAGCTACATGGACAAGCTGTATCCCTTTATTTTAGAGATGATTAAGACAGTTGATACCTGGATCAGCAGTCCGGGAAAGATCGCGGATTGGTGGCAAAAACGAGCGGCTGTGACGGTGGATGAATCTGAATATGAGGTGAGCGTAAGCTTTGACAGCGATCTGGAAAGCTTTACTTTGCAACTGATTGGAAACATCAGGATCAAGGAGATCCTGGACGGCAATCAACCTGAGCTGAAGTTTGAAAAAGCAACAGCCAATGATAATCTCATCTCCTTTAGAAACGTGAAAGCAGGCGATGTAGCGGTGATGCGGATAGACAGATGAAGCTAAGCAGAATGGAAAACTATCACTGTCCGGAAGGCAGAATCTGCCCCAAAGCCACTCGCTTTGGAGGATGACATGAACTACGCCATCATATTGATCGCAGCGGTTTTAACCCACGTGCTTACCCATCTCTTGATCCCTCTGAATATCAAGTTTTCAAATAAGTATCGACTGATTGCCATACCCAGCGAGCGTCATATCCACAAAAAGGTAACACCGCTCGCAGGTGGGCTCTCTTTTGCCCTGCCGATGTCTTTGATACAGGTGATTCTGGGAGTGATGTTTATCTCAAAACCGGAAGGCATAATGTTGTTGCAGCTTTGTGGCATGGGCATCCTGGTTTTGATCATCGGTTTGCTGGATGACCGCTATGAAAGCAGCGCATGGTTTAAGACCATCGCCCAATTGGGCGTAGCTTTGGTGATGTATTTAATCGGCTTTAGGGTGATCAACCTCACCAATCCTTTTGGAAACGACTTTACCCTGGCGGGATTTTCTTTGCCGCTGACGATTTTATGGTATTTGATGATGATGAACGCCATCAATCTCATAGACGGTATGGATGGTTTGGCGACTGGGATCGCGGCTATCGTAAGCGGAGTTCTTTTGGTGGTGGGGCTAAGACATGAAAACATGCAGGTCATCCTGCTTTCATCCATGCTGCTTGCAGGGACGCTGGCCTTCCTGGTATACAATTTCAATCCTGCGAAAATCTTTTTGGGAGACACGGGCGCACTCTATATAGGCTTTATCATTGCCGCCATCAGCACTACAGGCAGTCAACAGTTTAAAGGCATCACCTCCATCACTTTAATGATCCCGCTGACCGTGATGGCTGTTCCTATCCTGGACGTTGGATTGGCAATCTTCAGACGCATCAGCGTGGGAAACATCTTTAAACCGGATAAAAACCACATCCATCATCTGATGCTGAAATTGGGGTTTTCGCAGAAGACGGTGGCACTGATCGTCTATTTTATCACGCTGCTCTTTGGCTTGATAGCGATAGGCTTTTCCTTTTCCTCGAGGAAAATACTGTTTAGCGTATTGGTATTTGTTGCAGCTTTGGCGATAGTGGCCTGGTATCTGGTGATGGCGAAACGGAAGTGATTTTAATCCTTGCGAATCAGCATGATTTTCCCTCTGCCCACTTCTTTATCTTTTGTGGAAATCACAAAGAAATAGACTCCGGAAGCGCAGTAGTTTCCAGCCTTGTTTCGGCCGTCCCATTCAAAGCGGAAGAAATCGTTTTCCTTGAGCTTCATCACCAAAGCGCCAGAGCTATCGTAAATCCTACAGCCATTGGTTCCCACGGGCATTTCACCCGAAGGTTCGTTCACGATTTGCACATTATTGCCCGGGCTGGGATAGAAGGGATTGGGATAGGCCTTCAACGTTACAAGCTTGCTGGGATTTTTGACGGTTTTGCCGATTTCAAAGGTGTTCAGACCGTCAGGAGTGCCGATGAGGAGCAAACCCTGGTTGGGTTCATATCCCAAAGCGGTAATGTGGGCTGATAGCAGCGGTGAATTTGCCGGATAGTAGTTTGTAAAACGTTCCTTGACGGGGTCATACATGCTGATACCGTTACCGACAGTTCCGATCCAGATACGCTCGAATGGGTCTTTGAAAATACAGGTGGGGAAAGTGCGCTCTGCACCATAAAGTCTCTCTTCATCTACATAATACAACAAATTGCGATCCCATTCATTGGTGAGCGCATTGTAGCGATAGCGTTTGATGGCGGTATCGTATTTATACCAATATGTTTCATCCCACATGAAGAGTCCGGTGCTGGCGGCAATCCAATGCTGTATCCCTTCATAGGGACTATTGACGGTCACCACGCCATAGATATCGCTGGATAATAAGAGCTCGGAGCAGGGTGGAACAACCCAATGATCGGTATCTCCAGTGAAGGGAACGGAATCGTGGTTCCAGATGGCCAAACCTCGGTCGATGCGTGAGCCGAAGAAATACTGCCTTCCATTGTGACACATATAATTTACTACTTGTCTGTTGAGGGAAGGAATCTGCAGTGTGCCAAGGGAATCGTCTTCGGGATTGAAGATAGTGAAGCCTTTACCAGATTCGCCGACAAATACATTCCCATACAAATCCGTACCGATGTAGGGAATGACAGCACACATCAAACTGGGCAAGCCAGGCAGAAATCCACTCCAGGCGCCAGTTTCATCGTTCCATAAACGTGTACCCTTGTTGCTCATATATGTCCAGGTGTTATCTTGATCATCCCAGATGGTGAGGCCATGCCTCCAAGTCGGCGGACTCTGCGCCGTGGACACATCCCAGGCTCCAAACCATTTGCGGTTGCGACTATCCACATTTACAGCGAGGATATTGTCGGAATGGAGAGGACTGTTTGCCACGTTAAAAGTCTCCCAAATACCATCTTTCCAACGACTCACACCCAAGGCACTTTTACGCGTGGAACCAGCGGCATAGTTTCCACTGCTAAACCAGACTGTATGGTTTTTATCCACGGCGATCTGTGTGATCTTGGGAAAACCGATGCCGTTGGCTTTAAAGGAATTCCAGCCACCATCTTCCAGACGATATACTCCATCTCCCCAAGTGCCCAAATAGACATTTCCGTCCTTGCAAAGGATACGGGAAACGCAGCGGTTGCCCAGGCCATTCTCGCCAAAGACAAAATGTTGAACAGTACCATTGGGTTCTATCCTGCTTATTAGGGCTTTTAGACTGTCTTGATCTCTATAAAGCATTTTATCTTCATCCCAAGTTCCATAAGCCACCCAGAGGTCATCATTACCGTCCAAGGCAAAGGTGGAGATGGTTTCATCTTTAAGCTGTACTCCCGCAACGAAGGTAGTCCAGCCGGGCTGATAAGGATTGACGGAGTGTCGATATATGGAGGATCCGGTGCCTACGGCGATGTAGTTATCGTTGATTTCAAGCGTGGGGGCTATGCCCAAAACGTTGGGTGTATTCAAAACTTTCCAAGCAGAATCGATATCCAAAGAATCCAGATGCACGTAGTTCAGGCCGGCAGAACTGCAAAGCCAGAGATAGCGGTTGCTGCTCAAAGCCATGCCCGTCAGTTCATCAGAAAGCAAGACTCCGCCTGTATTTTGTCTATTGTATCTATGCAACATCAAGGGAAAGCTCACTCCGGGCAGGTAGTAGTATTCCGCAATCCCGCTCGCAGTGGCTACCAGGATGCGGTCTCCTGCCTCCAAGATCTTTCTCACACGGTTGGAGGGTAGCCCGATGCTTTCATTGAGCACTTGGATGCCTTTAGGAGATACGATACTGATGCCATCAATTTCGCTGCCAAACCAAAGCGCGGAGGTGTTACTCATGCTTTGCAGATGGCGGATATCGTTGTTTGGCAGGCCGTTACCTGTGTTCCAAGAGTTGGTTTGCTCCCAGAGACTGATGGAAGTGTTGGCATCCGGAGCGGTAATCTCAATCACACCGCCCCAAGAGGAAAAGAGCAGCTTATCGCCTTGGGTAATGATATCGAAGACGTGGGAGGTGTTGGTAAAAGTTTGCCAGGGGCCGGATGCAAATAAACTCATAGAGCAAACCAGGAATAAGATGCTCAAGATAAAGAAGTTGACTGTGCTATTACGCTTGGGTGCTGATGTCGTATACATGGGATTGTTTTCCTCCATCATATCCTTTGAGGTATTGGCTGTGTAAGTCATGCTCACGTCACTCATTTTCAGGCCTCCATTAGAGATTGATTTCCACCCACACACCCAGTTTAAAGGTGCGTAAGCCGTCGTCTCTTCTCCTATCAGAGGTGATCTCGTAGGTTCCGGTGAGGCCGCCACGGATGTCTTGATTGAACTGATAGCTGGCTCCGGGAGTGAAGGCCAGGCGTGTGTTATCCCTATCTATCTGGTGATTTCCTTCGCGGCCGGTGGTATCGTCCAGATTCTTTTCAAATACGAAGGCCAGACTGGAGGTGAGTTCGTTGTTGATGTGGATCTTCTTTTTCGTAAAGGGCACGGTGAAGCCACGTCCGCCCCTGAAGGAATAGGAGATATTACCATTTAAACTGCGTGATGAGGTGAGCTTGACGATATCATAGGTTTCCATATCTGTGGTGTTGGTGCTGTTCATCATGCTAAAGCTCAGGTTGGTGCTCACTTTTTTAAACAAGGTTCCGGCAAAGCCAATGAGCGGGTTGAAGGCGTAGCTGACGGTTTCCTGTTTGGGTTGATCCCAGTCTATATTACCGCTGGCTCGGAGCGACTTTTGGAAGCCTGTATTGATGCGGGAACCGGAGATAAAGTTTTCCAATCCTACCCATTTTTCCGCTTCCATGATGCTGAGCGTCACATCGGGGAAGGTGATGGCGGTGTTTTGGTTGCTGGCGTTGGAATAGCGCTTATTGATGGCGTAGGAATAGTTTATCACGCTATCCAACTGCCTGGTAAACATGATACCGCTGGAGAAGGTGATGGTGTTGTCATTGGCTGTGGCATCAAGGAAGCTGGCTGGCACAGAGTGTGGCACGCCAATCTGGAAGGCAAAGGGCGGTCTATCTTCTTTGCGCGTGTAGTTCATGGCATAGGTGTTTTGATAGGAAACACTGATGTTTTTGATCTTGGACAGATAGCCGATGAGCAGGGCAGGTATATAGGTCACACCTTTTGGAGGAACATAAGCCCTACCAGGATCGCCGCCTTGATAGGACGCTCCGGGGCCAAAGCCCATGCCGTCTTTACCATCCATTCCACCTGCAAATGGGTCTTTAAAATCCTCTCCATCTCCGGCAAATGGATCCTTATAATCATCTCCGAAGGGGTCTTTGTAGTCATCACCGAAGGGATCCTTATACTCATCTTTGGGTGGTTCCGACCAAAATTCTTCCTCTTTCTTTTTGCGACCTTCTTCTTCCTCACGCCTCTTATACTCTTCTTCCAGCTTCATCCTCTCTTCTTCGCTTAGGTCTTCTCCCTTCTCGAGCATTTCCTTTTCCCGGGCTTCACGATCAAAGTCTTTGTCGTCTTTGGATTCTTCCTCGGAACCTTCAGGAACACTGGGATCCTTGGCCTCGTCCTCTCGCTTTTTCGCTTCCTTAGCCGCCTTTCTGGCCTGATACTTACGGGTGATATTCTGAGCCCAAGCACCAAGCAGGGTGGAGTTTTGCAAGCTCAGGTTTGCTCTCACACCCCGATTGACGCCGCCATCGCTTTGATACACTTCCACCTGAGTACCAGTGCTATTGTCGTAATAACGTCTTTGAGTCTCGGTGTAGCGAGTGTTGGCACTGGCGGTGAAAGTCATGAATCTGCGCAGGTAGTTGGGGTTGTAGTTCACACCCAAGTCTTGCACATATTCGCTGAGTTTGCCGATGTTGATATTTTTCCAGTAGGCTATTTGGTTAAAGTCTCGCTTGGTATTGAGCCTGCCCGTGAAGCCAATATCGCTGGTGAGAGCCCAGTTGATGTTGGAATCGGTGGTCAACAGCTTGGTGGGCAGCACTCCCTGACGTGGGAACCAATAGGTCACATATCGGCCGTCAACTATACGCCGTTCCCAGTTCTCACTTTTAGGATTGGTGCTATTGAAGGTGATACTGTTGTTCCAAGTGGAAGGGAACCAGCCCAGGCGGTAGTTTTTCCAGAGCTTAAAGCTCACTTTATCGCTGGGGAAGCCGAGGTTGTAGTTGGCCGTTCCACGCACGCTGAAGGTGCTGTCTCTGCTGGTGGGTTGATTGCGCACGGAGCTTTCTATGCGTCCGCTCAACGAAGTGCGATAGATGGTGTATTCCAGTATCTTGCTTTTGGGTGCGCTTTTGAGGCTGAAGGCAACGTCTGCCGCGTAGAGCAGGCTTTCGTTGCGTTCTCTCATCTTGGTGCTATCTTCCTCAATGCTGCTGCGCAGGAGGTCTGAATTGGCACGGTAACGAGGGATACCCAAGGAGTAGTTACGCACCAAAGTAACGGGAATATCCACGCTCCAGTTACGTGGGAACAACCTGCCCAAGAAATACTTATTTGAGATATTGAGCGAGGTGGTGCTGGTAAAAGTGTTGCCTCGCCCTCGTTGGATATTGGGGTTGAAGTTCTCGCTCTTTTCCTCGTAGTCGATATCCAGCGTGCTGACGTCTGCAAAGGCGGCGTTGAGCGATACACGCTTGGCCACACCCATATCCTCATAGGGATCCAAGAGCTGCAGCTCATCAAAGTACATCATGCCATTGTAGACCTGATTCCCTTGTGGGTTGGCCACTCCCAAGCAGAGATCCCTGATGGTGGAAAGTGTTGGGCGTCCTCTGAAGCTAAAGCGCGTGTTTTCATCCACTTGGATAAAGCCGTAAGTAGTGTCCGGATTGGCCTCCCTCAGCTTGGCGATGTCTGACAATTCCCAGGTGAAGAGCAGCCATTTATCCTCATCCATAGTCAGTTCCCAAGGATTGATGTCCACCCTCTGCTTGATCTCGTAATAGGTAGATTCATCCGCACCCAAACGCAAGACCATATCCACCTGACTGGGATGGCTTTCGCCGGTTCTGAGGGCTTCGGGATAGACAAAGAGCCTCAGTTTCCCATAGGAAAGCAGGCTATAGGCATCCACAGAGCGTTGGCGCAAGAGCACTTGATTGCCTGCCTGCAGCTTTTTGGTTTCCAGAGTGAGGGATGATTCCACGCTCTGCCTGCGGTCTTCGATGTAGACGGTTCCCTCAGGAGGACGGTAGTGGCTGCTGGTTTGGTTGGTCACGATTCCGGAAAGATAGGTAGTGCCGAGAGAGGCGACCACGTCTTCGGGAAATGCGTAGTTGTTTTCATTGCGCACACCAAAGTCCTGCCATTTGTTTCCCACGATGGCCATATCTGCGATATAGACTCTGGCTGGCAGGTCTGTCTGCAGCCAGATTCTGGCATAAGAAATACGGCTCATGGAAGGCTGCACTCCGGTGGCGGAATCCGTGATGATATTGTAGACGGCAGGGTCGTGCAGAGGAATGCGATAGAGACGCCAGCCGCTGTGGTTTTCATTCACCAAATGCTCCGTGCCATCGAGCGCAAAGCTATAGCTAAAGTATCTGTTTACCATGTCCAAGATGCCGTTTCCGTTGAGGTCTTCGGTATCCAAGACCCTGTTTCCTTCCGTGCCGTTGATGCCAGGCCAGGATTCATTGTGATGATTTTGCAATCCAGGCGGGCAGATGTCGTTGGGATCGGCTCCGGGTGTGCCTTGCTTGCGTCCATCGAGACCAATATCCTCTTCCAAGGTAAGCACGCCGTCTCCATTGAGGTCTTCCGTGTTCAGCACTCCCAGCCCGCCATTTTCGGTGTAAAAGTCTTCAGGGATGTCACCCAAATCTATAAACATAATTGGGTTGGGCGTTTCCTCATCGGTCTTGACATCCACCTTTACCAGCAGTTCAATGTATTTCTTTTGGTTAAAATCCAGTTGGTTGCCCAGGTATTTCATCACTCCCGCCCAGCTTTGTTGCGTGGAGCCTCCCACGCCCAGTTTGGTGGGAGTGTTTTTGAGTGCCAGCACGGTTACATACTCGTTCTTTTCACGCTCCGTGAGTGTTTCCGGATCATCAACCAGCTCCTGTCTGCGCACGTTTTTGGGGTTGTACCAGTTGGGTATGCCTTTGGCGAGGTTGTATCCATGCGGCTTGCTCGCCATCACCCAAGAGCTCATAGTGATGGGCAAAGGATATGAATCCATGATAGATTCCATGTCATCTAGGTAGATGTAATTCTTTCTACCTTTGGGGTCTCCGTAGATATTGGGCATGGTGTAGGCAATTTCACCGGAGAGGTTAAAGCGAGATTCCGCTGAGGTGCTGATCAGGGGCAATTTATCTATCCAACGTGTGACGAACTTGGGTTTATAGGTGATGTTGCCATCAATGTTGGCCAGCATCATTTCTATATTTTCGTTTCCGATCCTGGGACGCTTGTCAGACACATTTTCGCTGCGGTAGATGAATGTGCCGCCCAGCTTGGCCCAATCCGTAAAATTCCAATCCATGCGCACACCTGCCAAGGTCTTGCTGGCGACATCAAACATGCCTCTAAACTCGTAGTCCACTTCGATCTTCGCATCCGGGTCCTTGCCGGCAGGAGTTAGGAATGTGATGCGCCCTGTATCATAATCCACCAGATAATCCAGGTTTTCCTTGAGCTCCAGCGAGTTTACCTTCACCCTCACGCTGCCTTTGAGGATGTTTGCCTGGTTCAGCTCCAACACATCACGGCCAATCTTACCCTTCACAGTGATGAATATATCCGTATCCAAAGGACTGATGCTGTAGCTATCGTTTTCCTCGCGATAGATGATACCATCCCCCAGGGGTTCAAAAGGCCAAAGCATGGGGATGACGATGAGCCCGGAAACCAGATTCACCGTGGCATCGCTGCCATCGACGCGTGAGTCTCCGTTGCTGTCCATCCGCAGGTAATCTGTGTAGCGGACGTTTGGCCCCACATTGAGGCTGTCTGGGACGAAGAAGTTACGGGTGCGGTCTGTATTCTCGGTATAGATTTCCAGCTCAAATCCATCGTTGCGGATGTTTGTGCCGCTCATTTTATACACGTTACGCATCTGATAATCCCAAGTGCTGTTGGGGTTATCGGGTTCATAACGTTGGTTGTGGTTGCGGATGATTTTGACGTAGAGGGTGTCTGAATCTGCCTGCTGAGGAGTGATGATAGGCATATCCACCCCACCTCGGGTGGTATAGCGCACCCCAACGATATGCGAATTGAGCACATTTCGGTTTATTTGGATGATGCCGCTATTGTAGTCGGTGGTAAAATCTGCACCCTCCATCAGCTCATCCCAGTTAAGCTGATAATTCTGCCCGTTGATTCCGATGATTTCACCAGCAGCGGCACCCACGTTGTTGGTAGACACAAGGTCATCAATATACACTTTCACGGTTCCGGGAGCGGGCAGCAACATGGGCTCCTTGATCATCCATGCTCCATCAGGTGCGGTGCGGATGGCGTTGTTTGCATAGCCTGCCTTACAATCCGGATCGCCTTCTTCATAGAGCTGATAAAGGTCTTGCGGCTTTTCCAGATAATACATGGTGCGCGAGATGTATTGTTTACTGTCAAAGATGGTGGAATCCGCCTGACTGGTGCCGATGTAGCTCTGCGTATTCTTTTGGCTCTCTTCTTTACTGGCGATCAGCGTCACATCCAGATTTCCATACTTGAGCTTGGAAGACACACCAAAGAGCCCCTGCGAGCTGGTGGAATATGAGATATAACGTGAGCCGGAGAGCGAAAGCGTGATGTTTCCCGCTTCGATGGATTGCACCAATTCGTCTTCCGTGCCCGTGTATTTGATGCTCACGTTGTTGGGATCAAAGAACTGCTCATCCTGCTTGCTGTTGTACTTCAGGTTCACGTCGATCTTATCGCCGATCTTCCCCGTGAGCCTCAGGTTTGTCTCCTGTTCCATCTTTAGGTCAAAGCGGCTTCTGGAGCTGGTTTCATAGATGGGCTGCAGCTTGCGTTTGGTGCTCCCAGCCTCAATGGTAAGCTTTTGCGTTCCGTCCAGATTGAGCCGTCCAGCCGATGAACCCAAGAGCTTCTTCACAGCTTTGGGCATGGCGATGGATGGCAGCTCCAGCTTAAATTCTCCGATCAAGCCACTCGTAGTGACCACCGTTTGCTGACGCTTGGTTTTCACCTGAGCAAAATAGCTCTTGCGGAAGGCGTTACGCTGCAAGGAATCGAAGTAGCTATCGAAAGAAATGACCCTATCCGGAGTGACCTTTTTATCGTCTACCAGCGTGGAAATGATCACCTGTCGCTTGTCAAAATCTATCTTTTCCTTGGTGGTAGGCGCCAGATTGTTTACCAGAAGCTGCCTTTGCTTGATGTAGCCAATGCCTTTGTCAAACTTGTAAAAGAGCACCTTGTTATCCAAGATCGGATGGTAGCCTTTCAGATACAGGTGCAAGGGAAACACATTGGCAAACACATTTCCAAAGAGGACAAGCCCCATCAGACAAAGCAGGAACCTTTTGATCATAAACCTTTTGTTTGTAGCTCTTTAAAAGCCAAGTACAGACCCTGAAGTGTGAGGTCTGGCATGTGGCTAAAGCTTGAATCCAAGAAGTCCATGATGGATGCAGCCAAGCCGCCCGTGACCAAT
>JAKQWO010000051.1 GCA_029561955.1 Candidatus Cloacimonadota bacterium | reverse complement strand
ATGATCTTCTTGATGGCGAGGCTCCTGTGCGAATAGATGTTTTTCTCTGCATCGCTGAGTTCGGCGTATGTCTTGCCCAAGCCTTCAGGTTCAAACAGGTTGTCATAGCCAAAGCCGTTTTCACCGCGCTCCCTAATACAGATGGATCCGTTCACAGAAGCAGTAACTATAGCGATGATACCATCCCTGTCTGCCAGAGCAATGGCAGTATCAAAGTGAGCCGCGCGGTTTTGTTTGCCATCCATCTGGATCAAGACTTTCCTGCGGTTGTCCAGATAGCTGCAGCCTGTGCCTGCATACCTGGCTGAATATACTCCCGGAGCACCATCTAAAGCATCGATGAACATGCCTGTGTCATCCGCCAGGCATAGCATGCCAATCCGGCTTGCACCATATAGAGCCTTCTTCATGGCATTGCCGGCGATGGTATCTTTGTCTTCAATGGGACTGGGTATGGTGGGGAAATCCAAAAAGCTGTGCACTACTATCTTGAGTGGAGACAACAGCTCTTTCAATTCCCGGATTTTGTCCGGATTTCGGGAGGCTACGATCAGGGGCTGCATGCTTTAGATTTTTCTGAGCCAGCTTTTGATGCGTTGCAGGATATTGCGATCCAGGAACTTCTCAGCAGCGGCAGTGATCTTTTGCATTTGCATCAGCACATCACCTTCACCGCTCCAATTGTCGGTAAGAATCTTCTGGTCTATGTCGTTGAGGACGATGTTCAGTCCCAGTACTAACAGCACCAGGTCATCCACATAGCCGATGATAGGGATAAAATCAGGGATGATGTCCAAAGGCATGATCAGGTAAGCGATGATGCCACCCACAATGGCTTTCTGCTTTGTGGAAACCCTCTTATCCATCGCCAGACGAGAAACCAGAATGAAGAAATCAGGGAGTAAAAACAGATAATCACTCAGTTTACCGCCAAATTTGCCAGTTTTTTCATTGGTCCAGTCTTTGGCTTTGCTGCGCAGTTCCTCATAGAATTTCAGCTTCGCATCGTCCATATCTACTATCTTTTCCTGCATGTTGTCTTGTTCTTCCGGGGATATTTCTTTGGGTTCAAATACTTCGTCTGTCATAGCTACCTCACTTATAGACATTTTATTCGTTAGTCCTGCTTAGTCAAGCAAAAAAAGCTTTCTGGGTTGATCAAGAAAAGAAAACCGCATCTGGAGTACAGATGCGGTTTACATTTATCGATAGTTTTATCTGATTGCGGCAATAGCTGCAGCCAAACGGGCAATCGGAACCCGGTAGGAAGAGCAGCTCACGTAGTTCATGCCTACGCGATGACAGAATTCCACGCTGCTGGGTTCGCCACCGTGTTCGCCACAGATTCCGACCTTAAGATTCGGACGGGTGCTGCGACCTCTTTCGGTGCCCATTTGTACCAATTGACCTACGCCTTCCTGATCCAGAACCTGGAAGGGGTCTTGTTTCAGCAGGTTTTTCTGAATGTACACAGGAAGGAACACACCAGCATCATCACGGCTGTAACCAAAGGTCATCTGAGTGAGGTCATTGGTGCCAAAGCTGAAGAATTCAGCGCTTTCTGCGATCTTATCAGCTGTTAAGGCAGCTCTGGGAATCTCGATCATGGTACCAACAAGGTATTCCACTTTGGTGCCGGTTTCGGCAAAAACCTGATCGGCGGTGGTGCGGATGATCTCTTCCTGGAGCTTGAACTCAGCCAAGGTACCGATCAATGGAACCATGATCTCGGGAAGCACTTTTACACCTTTAGCCTGTACATTGATGGCAGCTTCAATGATTGCCCGGGCTTGCATTTCAGTGATTTCGGGATAGGTATTGCCCAAACGGCAGCCACGATGTCCCAGCATGGGATTGAATTCATGCAGGGAATTCACTCTGGCTTTTACTTTAGCAGGATCGATGCCAAGCTCTTTGGCGATCTCCACCTGTTGAGCTTCCTCATGGGGTACAAACTCATGCAGGGGCGGATCCAGGAGACGTACCGTAACCGGGAAGCCGTCCATGGCTGTGAAGATGCCTTCAAAATCGCTGCGTTGCATTGGCAACAGCTTGTCCAAAGCCTTGCGGCGTCCGGCTTCATCGTCAGCGAGGATCATTTCACGCATAGCTTTGATGCGATCACCTTCAAAGAACATATGTTCGGTGCGGCAAAGACCGATACCTTGAGCGCCAAATCCCCGGGCTACCTGAGCATCCTTGGGGGTATCAGCATTAGTGCGGACTTTCATGCGGGTGTATTTATCTGCCAATTCCATAATCATGGCGAAATCGCCACTCAATTCAGGATCCTGAGTCTCTACTTTACCCTCGATCACTTGACCGGTGGAACCATTGAGGGAGATCCAATCACCTTCTTTATAGACTCTGCCGTCCACGGTCATGGTACGGCCTTTGTAAT
>JAKQWO010000050.1 GCA_029561955.1 Candidatus Cloacimonadota bacterium | reverse complement strand
GGGGCTTCTTGTTTGCTTGCTCTTGTTGCATATTTTTCTCCTGTCTAGGTTTTGTTTTTGATTTGAGTTCAACTCATTATGATAGGCGATTATATGCAACACTTTTCTTTTATTTCGGAGAGGCTACTGCATTATCTGGGTTTATCTCTTGAGAAGCAATAATGAGAAGAATCAGGTAAAGAAAATCAGTAAGATCAATTAGGAGGCTCAGATGAAAAAATATCTCGTAATAATGTTCCTGATAGTGCTGGCCTCCAGTGCTATCAATGCCCAAACCTGGATCAAGCAATTGCCGATGGACGGGCTTCCTCATTGGGCGCATAATGACACCAAGATGTGTAATGTAATTGTGGCGATTGATGGTGGATACATAGCCCAGGGCTACAAGACAAACTCAACTGAAGATGGCTGGGCTTGGCACGATTTTAACATACTCTGGAAGCTTGATGAAGATGGCAATGTCCTGCAGCGAACGATGATAGACATAGACCAAGTTATCGTGAGCATGGTATCCAATGGAGTTGACAGGTATTACTGTCTGGCACAAGGTGATATGGGTGGTCTAACACTACTAATTGTCCTCGATACTGATCTGAATCTACTTGAAACTTACTACTTTGAAACAGTCAACGGCTACAGTATTACCTTGTATGACATGCAATATGCGGACGACGGCTTGGTTTTTGCGGGATGTGGCTATCATTCTAGTGTTATAGTACTCAAGACAAGCTTCCAATTCAATGTAATCTGGCAAAGTGAACCATATCATTCCCGGCATGTCAAACCCAGAAGTGTCGAACCATATGGGAACGAATGGGTCGCAACTACCGGAAGGGAGTTTTTCCAGTATAGTGCTATCGGTGACACCCTCTGGACGTATATCGATAATACCAACCGATTTGGTATACTTGATGCTGTCGTCGCAGTAGATAGCTCCGTATATCTTCTCGGAGTAGACAGGAACGGGTTTAGAATCAAGCGTGTCAATTTTGATGAACAATCATTTGACGATGTTGCTATTCTTAACCGCTTTAATCTCTTGAGTTCGCAAAACTCGATTGCAGAATTGGCTAACGGAAATCTAATCTATCTTGGTAAAGAGAACAGTGGCGAGGTTCTCCATTGCTATAATCCTGATGGAGTGCATCAATGGAGTAGAGCATATGACACCCACAGAGCAGACAGTTTTGGTGACGGTTCTAAGAACTTATTGGCCATGCCTGATGGCAGTATAATATTTTGCATGTGGCATCCTGATGTATGTATACTGATAAAAACTGATGTGCAGGGTAATGTGGTAGCCAATGATGATCCCATCATTCCCGCACCTGTAGCGTCTATTACTGCCTACCCTCAACCAGCTAATAACAGATTGACCCTCTCTATTAAAAGTGACCTGCCGGGCAATCTGAGCTACAGCATCTACAATATCAAGGGGCAGATGCTCCATACCGCTGCAGTCAGTGGACATCAAAGAGAGCAAAGCATCGATCTGGATGCGAAGATCGTTGGAAGCCTACCCAATGGCATCTATCTGGTAAACCTGAAACAAAACAATAAGACTATCGCCTCATGCAAGGTAGTGATAGTGAAATAAAGAGAAAGAGATGAAAACGCTAAAATTCGTTGCCCTTAGCTTACTCCTGCTCAGCGGGATACTCTGTTTAGCTGCTCAGAGCGGTTATGTATATTCGTTTGCCTACCCCGATGTCGACCAGCAGGCATCAAGCTCTGTTTTCTTATGCTCTGATAATAGCATAGTGGTATTTAGCCATTGGGATACCTATGATTTTGTAAACACTTCAGGTAGCAAGATTACAAAGCTTGATCCTCAGGGAGAATTTCTTTGGAGCTATCCCTTTGCGAGCGGAAGCTGGCCGAATATTACCGGAGTTGACATAGATGTGGATGATAACGTCACCTTCATCTATTCAGACGCTGGATGCTGTCGACTGTGCAAAGTGTCAAGTAGTGGTATAGTTAGCGACATAAGTGAGCCAGTTTCTTTACCAAAGCCACCGATGTTCTCCAAAGCATTGCGGACACCTAATGGAGATATTGTTGCGGTAGGCTCCGCTTTATGGAGTTACAACATGAGTTTTTCCAATTATTGCACGACTTACTGTCGTTTTTCTGCCCAAGGAGACACACTGGCTACTGCTAACTGGTATAACACGCACTATAATATGCCAAAGGCTCATGATCTAAGTTTGCTGGACAATGGGAATTTGCTATTAACCTGCGTATTGGGCGTAGGAGGTTCTACCATCTTAGAGATCAATCTGGCAGGTGAGGTAATAAACAGATATGATATCCCTCCCACATACGATCCCTGGTATGGAATTACTATCGGTGATGAGCCAGACTCCCAATCCCATATCATCGCCTACGGTGTGGACAATGGCGTCTCTGTGGACAGATTTAACGGTGGTAATTTGGAGCACCTTTTCGATATCCCAAGCAGCATTATGGACAATGTTAGCTCAATGCTTGTCACGACAGATAATATCTTCCTTTGTGGCGCAAGAGGCGCAGGTGGAAGCTTGGTTAAATTGGATTGGGATGGGAGTGTAATCTGGACTTGGAGTCAATCAGGAGGAAACATGTGCGAATATGTGATACATGGTGGTGGCATGCCTAAATCCCTACTGGCTATTGATAATTCCGATTGCATTTATTGGGCTTGGGGAGGTTCTAATCGACTAGTGGTAACTAAGCTGCTCCCCAATGGACAAGTGGCAAATCAGGACCCATCTATCCCGGCACCACATACCAAAATATCTCATTACCCTAACCCTGTGACCGCTAAGGTTACCATCAAGTATGCAACAGAGCAACTACAGGGTAACTTGGAGGTGGAATTTTACAATATTCGTGGGCAGAAATTGCTCTCTGTCCCGATCAACGACCATCATAGCTCCGGCGAAATTGAGTTGGACCCTGCACTAATCCAAGCTCGAAAAAGCGGAGTATACCTGTATGTGCTAAAGAGTGGAGGCAAGAAGTTAGCCACTGGCAGAATGGCATTGATAAAATAAGGAGAGAAACATGAAAAACAATCCACCACCTATTCTAATCATCTTACTTTTGACTTTGCCCATCTCGTTATTCTCACAGTCGATTAGCAGGACAATGACTTTTGAGCCTGCACAGTTGGATTATATACGCTCAGCAACTACTCCGAATGGGAGTGATTCATGAGTTGGAATTTACACCAACAATTTAGACTCAACACTACATCAAGGCAGAGTACCAATTTTAACCATAGTTTTAGGAGACTAACATCATGAAAAGACTCATCATTATCGGCCTGATCGCTCTGGTTTTGACTTCCTGCGTGATCCATGTGGGCTATCAACCCGATGGAGACCTCGAATACTACAACGAGGCATTGCTGTATCAAGTGTGTGACTTCAGCCAGCTTCAGGTATCCACCAGCACGGCAACTATTGAGCTGGAAGGTTCTGACGACAACCACATAGACCTCGTGGTGGGGTTTTACGAATACACTCCAGGGGATGCTGTGATCTACATCGAAAACGGCACCATTAAGGCCAGATCCGCCTCGGGGAAACAGGTGTTGATCACTGAGATAAGCGGCGAGATACCACAATGGCTGGATTTGAAGGTCTCAAACGCAAGCGGAAACATCGACATCTCAGACATGCAAGATTCGCAGCAGATCTACATTTCCAACGCTTCCGGCGACTTCTTTATGGAAGATAGCCAAGCGGCGGAAATAGATATTCAGGTGGGTTCAGGCAAGGTCTATTTGGTTGATAATGCAGCCTACGAGATAAAAATCAGAGCCGGTTCGGGTGACGTCTATTTGCAAGATAGCGAGGTAACCGAGATCGAAATCGAGGCAGGTTCAGGCGATGTCACCTTCGAAGATAGCGAGCTGATAAATGGCTCGGTAACCACCGGTTCCGGAGACATCATCCTGAAAAACACCGAGGCAGGCTATGTCAAATATCGAGTCGGATCAGGGGAGATAAAACATCTGCATTAGGGAATAGGATTTCAGGCCGTTCGTCCGATTTTTGTTGCTTCTTTACCTGCGTGGCTCTTGCTTAGCCGCAGGGTGATGCCGTGGTGATACTCGGGTTTTTCCCGGGTGGCTCCGAGTAATCACCGGGCGGGTAAGCAAGGAAGAAGCAGCTACGCTACAGTTGTGATTTGTGAGTAGTGAGTTGTGATTGCTGACGCAAGTTACGAGATGCGAAAGCTTTATATAAGTTGTCAGTTGTCAGTCGTCAGCCGCTTCGCTATTGGTAGAGCTGGATATGCTTTGCGGTAAAGTCCGGTAGGTGAGGCTAAGGCCGGTACCTTACGGTGCGCAGCGAGCGCCCGTACATGCAAATGGCCAGTGTCTGCTGGACGTTTAATCCGTGTTAATCCGTGTCCAGTGGACTTTCTTCTTCTAAATTCGTGTAATTCGTGGACAAATAAAGAGCTTTAGAGTCGTCCGTATCGTTACCGCAAGCAAGCGTATCTCAGAAACCTGCGCAGCGACTGACGACTGACGACTGACGACTCACAACTGCGGCGCAGCCGCCTCACGATAAGTTGAGCTTGACACATAAGCCCATCCCAGATATTGGGTTGCCTACTAAAAAGGAAAAGCTAAAATTATGGATATCAAACTCACTAAAGAATTGATACACAAGCTACCTAAGACGGATCTGCACGTGCATTTGGATGGCAGCGTTCGCATCGAAACCATCTTGGAGCTTGCCAAAGAAGAAAAGGTCTCTTTGCCCACTTATGATGCCGAAGAGCTGACCAATCTCATCGTGTGTGGCGATCACACCGAGAGTTTGAATGATTATTTGAGAGGTTTCGACATCGTAAACCGGGTCTTGCAGAGCAAAAATGCGTTGCGCCGGGTGGCCTACGAGTTGGCCGAAGATGCCGCCAAGGAAAACATCCGCTACATTGAGGTGCGCTATTCTCCCATCCTGCACACTCAGAAGGGCTTGAAGCTCACCGAGATTTCGCAGGCCGTGATCGACGGACTCAAGGATGCGGAGCGGGCTTTCAAGATCAAGACAGGTGTGATCATCTGCGGCATCCGTAATATGGATCCCATGACCTCGCTCAAGTTAGCCGAGTTGGCTATCGCCTTCAAAAATAAGGGGGTGATCGGCTTCGATCTAGCCGGTGGAGAATACAACCATCCTGCAAAAGACCACAAGGAGGCGTTTGATCTGGCTTTGCGCAACAACCTCAATATCACCATCCACGCCGGCGAAGCCTACGGGCCAGAAAGCATCCATCAAGCCCTGCATTATTGCGGCACGCATCGCATCGGACATGGCACCAGATTGGTGGAAGATGGAGATTTGCTAAACTACGTAAACGACCATCGCATCCCGCTGGAAATCTGCATCACCAGCAACTATCACACCAAAAGTGTGCCGGATTTGCGCAACCACCCCATTGATTTCTACATCAGCTATGGCCTCAGAGTCACCATCAATACGGACAACCGCACCATTTCAGACACCACGCTCACGGATGAATTCATGCTGGCGATTGAGCTCTTTGATCTGGACTATCCGGTGGTCAAAAATCTGGTGCTAAACGGCTTCAAGAGCGCCTTTATCCCTTATAAACAAAGAGCAAGGTTGATCAACGAAACACTCAAAGAGTTTGACCTCATCGAGGAAGAAGAGCTCAAAACCAAGATCAAAATCAAGGAAAACCTCTAAAAATGAAAGCACTGATCCAGATAATTTCTGCCTCCTTCGATACGGCACATCAGGCGCTGCAACGCTTTATGGCCAGCGAAGACGGCTATTCCACCATAGCTGAAGTGGCTACCGAGATCGCTCAGACTTTTCGCTCAGGCGGAAAGTGCATCATCTTCGGAAACGGCGGCTCCATGTGCGATGCCAACCACTTTGCCGAGGAGTTTACCGGTAGATTCCGCTCTGATCGTCCGGCGCTGCCCTGCATCTCCATCAGCGAGCCCTCGCATCTGAGCTGCGTCGCCAACGATTACGGCTTTGACGAGGTCTTCGCCCGCGGCGTGCAAGCCTATGCCAAAGCGGGAGATATGGTGATCGGCATTTCCACCAGCGGCTCCTCGCCCAATGTGATCCGTGCCATGCAGGCCGCTAAAGAACTGCAATGCAAGACCTTTGTGCTCTTGGGCCGGGATGGCGGTGCGCTCAAAAGTTGCTGCGATCATCAGATCATCATTCCCGGCGAGACTTCAGACCGCATCCAGGAAGTCCACATGACGATCCTGCACATCATCATCGAGTGTGTGGAACAAATCTTATACCCTTAGGGACGCATTATGAAAAGACATCTTATCACCATTCTACTCTTGGCTCTCAGCCTTGTTTTATTGGCTCAGGGCAACTATTACGACGCCATCGGGGATGATCTGCATAGCGAAGCGCTACAGACGGCTCTGAAAGCCCTGATCAGCACCAATACCAACAACAGCTACAACGGCGCCAAGGCACAGCTATTTCAACAACTGGAAAACCACAACGGTTATGTGACCTGCATCTACACGGGAAAGGAATTTAACGTGGGCTACAACTACACCGGCTCCAGCGACCCAAACACAGAGCACGTCTATGCGCAGAGCTGGTTTTCGCCCAGTGAATCCAGCATCAAAAAGGCGGATTTGCATCACCTATTTCCCTGTGAGATGAGGACGAACAGCTCGAGAGGAAACTTGCCCATCTTTACCGTGGCAAACCACAACAACGCCGATGTTTACTACACTCATACGCCTTGGCAGAGCTATCGGGGACAAGCCTACACCGGTCACACCGTGTTTGAGCCGGCAGATCAGAGCAAGGGAAATATCGCCCGCGCTCTCTTGTATTTCCATGTGAGATACAACGATAGCCTGGTGCAGCAATATGTGAACATGTTGCCAGAGCTCGTGGTGTGGAGCAACGAAGACCCACCCGATGCGCATGAAATCACGCGCAATCAAGGTATTTATGAATATCAGGGCAACCGCAATCCCTTCATCGATCATCCCGAATATGTAGACCGCATCTGGAACTACAGTGCCACCGATGATGAGACGATTCCTGCTGCGGAAGGGATGCTTTTCAGCGGTGTCTATCCCAATCCCTTTGCCGCTCAGGCCACCTTTCAGGTGAGCTGCAAACAGGCTCAGAAGGCCAATCTCGCCGTCTTTGATATCCGTGGGCGGAAAGTGTATTCCAGCGAACTAACGCTGCAGTGTGGTGACAACCAGCTCTCTTGGGATAGCGAAGGTCTGGCTGCTGGCATCTACCTGATCAGAATTAGCTCTTCTTCAGAAAGTGTCACGGCCAAAATAGTCAAAACTGTGGGAATGTAAGACCTTGTCAGCCGTCCGGATACAGCTTTTTATCCTGCTGCTTTCAGCTTTGGCGATTCTGGGCTGCTCGGCAAATTCGGCCAATATCTATCCGCTGCCCAAGGCTTATCTCCATCACGATCAATTGCATAGCCGTCTGCAGGAGATCAGCCAGAAAGCTCCTGCCCTGGCGCAATTGCACCTCTTGGGCTTCAGTGCTACGGAAGAGCTGCCCATCTATGCGCTGCAGATAGGTAAAGCACAGGCACAGCGTAAGATCCTCATCATCGGTCAGCATCATGGAGATGAGGTTTTGGGCGTTGAACTCAGCGTGGCTTTGGCGGAAGAGCTGATGCAGAAGCATGAGAGCGATAGGCAATGGATGCAGATCATGGATGAATTCCGCTTCTTCATCGTGCCCACCATCAATCCCGAAGGCTGGAAGCGGGTTTGTGACGGCGAATATCAGTTTAAGCGCAAAAACAACCGCGACACCAACAATAACGGTCGCTTGGACATCCGGAGTGACGGAGTGGACCTGAACCGCAACTATCCCGTCTTTTGGGCAGATCAGGTGCCAGTTCCGACCACTCATGCAAACTATAAAGGCGAGCGGCCTGCCTCTGAAACCGAGGTGCAGGCCATCATGGAGCTGGCTGAGAAACATAGTTTTGAGCTGGCCATCTTCTATCATAGCTCTTCCACCGGACTCTTTAGCGAAAAGATCTTCCTGCCAAACCGCATCCAAGGAGACGAGGAACAAAAGCGGAGGTTGGACGATTTGCGGGATTTTGCCAATGATTATGCCAGCAGGGTAAAAAAGGACTATCAGAAGGGCTATTATCAGGTGGGAGAAGGCAATAGCTCGAGGGTGGGCAATGCCCGCAACTTCTTCTTTCACACCTATCAGACCGATGCCTTTTTGGTGGAATTGGGAGGGATAAACTCAGCCGGCATCAGCGTGGTGCATCCCAATGCCAAAATGAAGGATAAGATCGTGAGCAAAAACCTGGCGGCGCTGAAGCAAGTCCTGGCTCAAAGGGCGAAAGGGAAGTAAATCGGCAGCGTCTTCGAGTCCTGACCGCTCTTGACTGCCAGCGGTGTAACTGCTTTAGTCCTAAGACAATTGAACAATCTGGACTCTGCCGTTTTCAGCACAATTTCGGATGTATTTTTCACAACTTCTTGGTTTGAATAGTGTTTTTTGGTATTAAATCTGGAGTTTGCCCTTCTAAATGCCCTTTTCGTGGGTCTTTTT
>JAKQWO010000046.1 GCA_029561955.1 Candidatus Cloacimonadota bacterium | reverse complement strand
CGGGGGCAGCTTCGCTGCAGTTGTGAGCTGCGAGTAGTGAGTTATGAGCTGCTGACGCTGGTTTCGGGAATACGAATGCTTATTGCTGGGATAAGTATGGTTTGGGGTTGTGATGTAGGGTCGGTCGCCGGACCGACCAAGTTTAGGCGGATATAAATATTCAGATTGCTGGTTTTGTGGTCGGTGCGGCTCACGCCGGTACCTTAGGTGCGCAGAGAGCGCCCGTACGGAGTGCTGTTAGATCGGCGCTTCAGCGAGCGCCCGTACAGACCGCCCATACACATCACATCTCTTCTTTAGCCGCGACAATCATCTCCCTGATATGATCTGCCAATTCACCCTTCCCATGGTAGATAGGATCATCAGGAAAGATGGGTGGCAGTAGCTTGATCATGATGTGCGCGGCATTGATGCGATTATTGATCTCAAAGGCTTTGTAGCTATCTTTGATGGCAAAAGGCACGATTACCGCCTTAGCCATGATGGGCAGCTTCAAGGCTCCCGCATGGAAGGGGCCCACCTCGTCGCTTTTGCTGCGTGTCCCTTCCGGGAAGATGATCTGCGGATAGCCGGCTTTGATTACCTCGGCTGCCTTTTTGAAGGACTCGATAGCCGAGCGTGGATCACTTCTATCGATGAAAACGCAGTTGATGATCCGCATCCATTGGCTCAGGATGGGTATTTTAAAGAGCTCTTTTTTGGCGATGAAACCCACCGGTTGGCCGCTGTAACCCAAAAAGGCGGGGATGTCAAAGTTGCCTTGATGATTGCCCACAAAGCAGATACGCTCTCCTTCAGGGATGTGTTCATAGCCGGAAAAGTTCACCGTGCTGCCCGTGCTGCGCACCACCGTCTTGCCCCAAAGCTGTCTGGCAACGAGGGTTATCTTGATGAAAACCTTCTTGTTGAGGCAGTATTTTACAAAGAGGAAGGCCGGCAGAGCCAACAGCCAAATCAGCATGATCAAGATCAGGAAGCACACCCACAGGATGGTCTTTATACGTGCAAACATAGACCTTAGCCGCCTTTAATAGCTCATCGTCACCCACTCGTCGTAGAGATCCTTGAGTGAGGTGACCCAGGCATTGTGATTGAGTGCGTGGGAGATGGTTTTCCAGTAAAGCTTCCCCAAGCCGGGATACTCTACGGGATCAAAGTTGTTGTTATGCCAGAGCAGCGAGAGGTGTGATTGGTAGCCTGCTGCGAGCTCGATCTGTCGCTTCAAGGTTCGTTTGGCAGCACTGTAGCTGAGGTTCATCGCTTTGGGTGAGTGGAGCGTTGTATCCATCACGATGAGAGGGATTTCCAACACTCGGAAAGGCCTGTTTTCCTCCAAATTGAAGGGGAAGAAGGGGAAAGAGACACCCGCTCTGAAGCCGATATTTTCCCAGTAGCCAAGCGTGGAATCGAAGCGCAGGCCGGCATTTTCCAGGATGGTGAAGCTCTTTTGGTAGTCGAAGTGCAGGTAGTGAGTCCGAAAGCCTTGTGGATCGAAGCCCAGCTCCCTGAGCGCATTCAGCTCCTGCGCCAAGACTTCCGCATCGAAGGCGGATTCCGGCGAGCCATGCAAGCCCACATCCCGCTCTCCCAAGAGATCGAGAATCTGCTCTCTATACTTGGGATTGCTCAGGTAATTCTGCCTTTTATCCTCGTAATCCGTCTTGCCCATCAAAAACCAGGTGGATTTGACCTCCAGGCTATCTTCTTTATCCAGAATATATTTAATCGCCGTGGGGCAGCGATTGAAAAGTGTCTTGTGCATGCCGTGCCCGATGAGCTTCCACAGTGCCCTGATCGGTCGTCTGGGGAAGGTGCGCAGGTTGTGAAATAGGGTAGTGAACCTCTGTTTATGCGTCCAAAAATACCAGTAATCCACATCATGCGAGAGGCTCACACAAAAGTCCATCTCTTTATTCCAGTGGATGTTACGCTCAAATTCGGGGATATATTCTCCCACCGCCCAGAGCAAGAGCTGGCAATAGACGTCCACCACGGGTATTTCGGTGAAATCCCATCTGTATTGCAGGGATTCACGGTAGTCCACCCTCCCATTTTCCGGTCTGTGAAAGCCGAGGATGTATTCGTGCCAGCAGGTGAGAAAGTAGAAGCCACTGGCTACCAAGTCTTTATGGATCACGCAGTGGCTTGTATCCAAGGAAAAGATTTCCCCTCCTCTGGAAAAGAGGAAGGGAATATACTCGTTTTTATAACGGAAAAAGTTCACATCCTCAAGCGGGTAAAGCTCTCTGCGCTCAAAGAAATCCGCCGTTCCATCGATGAAGTTGATCTTGATGGGATACTCATTTGAGGTTGGGTAACCGTAGTAGAGATGCGTCCCTTCGTGATGCGAACCGTAGTAGAAGGTGGGGTTGAGGCGCAGGATATAGCAGTAGGTGCGCAAGACAAACTCCGCCTTCGGGATGTAGAGGCGTGGCACATTGAGCAGGATGACGATATTGGGATACTTTTCCATCTACGCTTTAGCTTTCTTACTCATCTGTTTGGCTTTAGCCGGCTTGAGACCGCCTTCCAGCACCAGCTCCAACACTTCGCTCACGTGGCTCACATAGTTGATTTCCATGCCTTGCATGATGTCTTCTTCAAAATCCGCCATGCCGGGCTTGTTTTCCAAGGGCAGGATCAGTTTTTTGATGCCGGCTCTTTTGGCAGCCAGCATCTTTTCCTTGATGCCGCCCACGGGGAGCACCTTGCCCAGCAGTGTCACTTCACCCGTCATCGCCATATCGTGCTTGACCTTTTTGTTGGTGAGCAGCGAGGCGAGGGCAGTGGTGAGCGTGATGCCGGCGGAAGGGCCTTCTTTGGGCACACCACCGGCGGGGAAGTGGATGTGAATATCCCTTTTATCAAAGGCATCTTTGGGAATGCCCAGCTTGTCTTGATTGGCTTTGAGGTAGGAGAGCGCAATGCGAGCGGATTCCTTCATCACTTCGCCCAAGAGGCCTGTGAGCACGATGCCGCCCTTGCCGCTCATCTGTGTGGTCTCGCAAAAGAGGATTTCGCCGCCATAGCTGGTCCAGGCAAGTCCTGTCGCTACACCTACTTCCGGCTTGCGGTTGGCAATCTCCAAGCTATACTTGCGCGGGCCAAGATATTCCGCCACGTCTGAGGCTTTGATGGTCAGTTTCAGCTCCTCACCGGAGGCTACACGCTTGGCTATCTTGCGGAAGATGGAGCCGATGCTCCTTTGCAGGGTGCGCACTCCGGATTCACGTCCATAATGGCGGATCAGCTCTTGCAGCGCACCATTGTGCACCTTCACGATGGAGGATGTTAGGCCGTTGTTATCCAGCTCCTTGGGGATAAGATAGTTGCGGGCAATCTGAATCTTGTCATGTTCCAGATAGCTGGTAAAAACGATGATCTCCATGCGGTCACGCAAGGGCGGCGGAATGGTGTCCAAAGAGTTTGCCGTGGTGATAAACATCACCTCCGAGAGGTCGAAGGGCAGATTCAGATAGTTGTCCACAAAGCTGT
>JAKQWO010000041.1 GCA_029561955.1 Candidatus Cloacimonadota bacterium | reverse complement strand
ACTATAACCACATAATCGTCGAAATTTAAGGGGTCTGAGCCGTAATAGAGCCTCTTTTCATGGTAAATTGGGTGTTGATGGTATATGGTGTAGCAAAAGTCGTCATAGCCATCGTTATTGATATCCCCTATGCCATGCAGACCATTGTCGTCGGTACCTTGAACTACGTCAAAGAAGATTTGCTCAAAAGAGCCTCCCATGATGATGTGCAGGTATCTGCTATCATAGCTGTTCAGGGGGTAAACCCAAAGGCCGATATCTGCATAGCCATCACCATTGATGTCTCCCAGTGGATTGAAGTAAACGAAGCCAGGCTCAATTCCAGGGTCATTGATGACAAGTTGGTAACCGGGTTCAGTGGAGGGGTTGGGGCCGCCAAAAAAGATGGAGAGATGATATGAGGGGGAGATCCCTCCCATTATCCCCAGATCATCATAGCCATCCCCATTCACATCCCCTACGGGCCACATACGATGAGGTCCCGAACTACGATATTGATAAGGATAGTGGCCTTCGATGGTGAAGTCAGCCTGATTATCAAAAGCAGGGCCACCGTAGTAAAAGAGGATGCGTCCGTAGTTCCTGTCAACAAGTGGTGGGTCGGTCACGTAGATACTGTCCGGCACCCACCAGGATTGCAGGACAACGAGGTCATCATAGCCATCGCTATTGAAGTCCAGAGATTTGACTGAATCCCCGAAATGGTCGTAATTCATGTTATCTCGGATGGTCATGATGCGTTCCATGTAGTTCTCGGCACTTAGGCAGAGTATCCCGCTCAAGAGCAGGAGGGTAAGTATCAATAGTCGCTGTGTGTTCATCTTTACCTCCTTAAAGTAAAGAATCTTTGGTCATGTTAACCAGATGGCACCAAACACGCCACTTGATCTTTGACGTTATGAGCAGAACCGCTATACCAAGCTAAGCCCGTCCGGCATTGCGGCTCGGCTCGCCTCTGGTTGCTCATCCAAAAACAGGTTAGAGTATCCAGTCCTTGAGCAGCAACCACTAACTTTTACACTCTATCTATGTTCTCTGGGTTTCTCCAACCAAAATAGGAGAATTCCATAGTCAGTGCTGAGTTTCTATAGTTACCGAATCTTGTCAAGTTAAGTTTTGCGATATTGTGATTTGTTGCTGCATGGGATAGCTGCGCTGGTATTGTAGATGCGAATAGTTGTGGTGGGGATACGCATGGTTGGTTTCCTTTTTGAAGCAGGCTGCGCCTGCTGGCGGCGGTTCGGCGACCGCCGGCTACATCATTGGTCGCTACGGCGAGCGACGGCACGTGAGAGGCATTACCTCATCAGAATCATCTTGGAGGTCTTCTGGTAGCCGGGTGCAGTCATCCTGATCAGATACACACCGCTGGCGACAGCTCGTCCTTTTCCGTCTTTGGCATTGAAAATCAGCTTATAATGTCCGGTAGACAGTTCCTCATCTAACAGGGTATGCACCAACTGGCCTTTGATGTTGTAGATTTCCAGCTTCACCGGCCCGGGTTCCTTGACGCAGTAACTGATGGTGGTTTCGGGGTTGAAGGGGTTGGGATAGTTGCCGTTGAGTGCGGTGGCTACCACGGGGAGGTGGTTTTCAGCGCTGGATGTTTGATCCAAAGTAAAATTCACGGTAGTGGCGAGGTTATGCTCAACCAACACACCTTCCACGGTTTGGCTGTTGTAATCCGCTGCTGAAGCGGTAAGCGAGTGATAGCCCACGGGAACGGTGAGCATGTAAGCTCCCATAGAGGTTGTGGTGGTAGACTGGGTTCCGTTGGATACGGTTGCGCCAGAGATGCCGATATTGTTTTTATTCTTCACCACGCCCACGATCAGACCCATCTGAATCTCTTTGGGCATCACATTTGAAAAGCTGGGCACGGAGGCGAGGTTGCCTGTGTAGAAAGCTCTGATAGCCCAACGATAGTTCCCGTCAGGAAGGGAAGCCCAGTCGGGATCACTGAAGTTGAGTTCGGTGATGGGAATGTCGGTCACAGCCACCCAAGCGTCCTGATCGTGTTCTTGAAGAGCTTGGAACCTGTAGACCATGTAACCTGTCAGCATTCTTGACGTTCTACGTCCAGGGCTGCTCTGGGAAGGACGTAGCAATCTGGATTCGAAGCGCTTATTGCCTGCCTGAATATTGGGAGACGCTGCTCTGAGTGGTGAGGTTGTCAAAAGCTGGTGTGAAGCGGATAAGGTGGTCAGGTCATCTGAGGTAAATCTTAGAGCGGCAGTGCCAGCGCCGATGCAGATGTTGTCTATAAACCAAGGATAGCTAAGCCCCGTGTTTCCATCTGTGCCTATGGCGCGGAATGCGATCTTTAGCTGTTCTCCGACGTAGTCACTCAAGTCGATGGTGATGGGTGAGGCATACCTGTTCCAGCCGCCGGTTTGAGCGGAAGCATCCCAGAGCACATTCCAGGTAATACCATTATCTGCAGAGACTTGCACATAGTAGTGATCTCCCGCGGTAGAGCCAAGAAATACATAGCTGTCAAAGCTGAGGCAGGAATTGAGTGGGCAGTTGAAAGCCGGTGTAATCAGCCATTCATCCTGCTGGTTATTGTCCCAGAAGAGGCCGACTTGGTAGACCCCAGCGGTGGGAGCGACAAGCCCTCCCGAGAAGACCAATTCATCGAATCTGCACCAAGTGGGATAGATGCCCAAGGGGTTGGCTGGGCCGTGATTGGTAATGGTTTGAGTCCAGTTATCCGGCGGGAAATTGGTGCCTTCAAAGCTCTCGACCACTTCCTGAGCTTCGGAATTCGGAGCCTGCCAAGTGAGATTCACAGCGTCACCTGCATCATTCACAACAGCGGTAACATTCATGGGAGCATACAGTATTTCATGAAGCGCAATTTCGCCCAGATGATGGTCTATGGAACCGATTGCCACTTCACCGTTCAACGGATAGTAGCCTGCGGCGGTGATGTTGTATTCATAGGTGTGATCGGCAAAGACCCCTGGGATGGTGAATATGCCTTCAGCGTCTGTGTTTGCTTGATAGGATTCATAGCCACTGAGCCGAATCAAAGCACCTGAGATCGGCGCTGAGGTGTCATTGGCGAGGATAACTCCGGTCACACTCACTTGGGGAAAGGGCGTTAAGGTTGCATTGATGGTGAGCTCAGCAGCTTGTTCCAACACAATAGTTTGAGTGTATTCATAATGGCCAATTGCGTTGAAGGAAAGGGTGTAGGTATTTGGCCAGATGTTGATCAGTTGGTAGCGTCCGCCGGCATCGGTCGTGGTGCTATACTCACCATGGTTGAGGCTCACGACTGCGCCGCTGAGGGGTTGTTCGTTTGCATCCATTACCAATCCAGAGATGTGCCCCACTCTACCCGGGATGACCATGAAAGTAGTCTGGGGAAACTGACCGGAGAGGGTTCCATCCGGGGGAAGTGTGGGATCGAGGTCATGAGAGCTGGAGACGGCATTTCTGCTGCGGTTGGTTCCCAAAGTCTGACACTTGAAGTAGTCGGTGCCCGCAAATTCGATTTCAGAGGCTTTATAGACCATCATCACCAGATTTTCTCCACCCAGATATAGATATGGCTGGTTGAAGCTGATGAAGATGGTGTTTTCTCCTCTGGGGAAGTCTACCGGCCCTTGATAGACCAAGGTCAGCTCCGTGGAGGGGATGTATCCATCGTCCAAGTTAGTTTGCGGATTTGTGCCCAACCAGATGGAGACAGGCATATTCGGCAGGTTGTTGTAGAAGTTGCTGTAGAACCTGATCCCCGTGATCCGGCCGGCGAATCCATCCAGCTCATCCGGGTAGTAAAGTGTTTGAAAGAGAGAGTATCTCCAATTCATATTCACAGGGACGCAGCCATTTTGGCTTCCTTCACCCACTGTAAGGGTCACCACATCTACGGGGTCAACCATGATGTTCAGGTTGGGAGTCCGGTCGTTGTTTGAGATTTCATCGCCATCCAATTCCACTTTTCCATACACTGAGACAACACCTATGGCGGTGGGCGTCCAAGTTAGCTCAACTTCCACGCTCTGCTGGCTGCTTACCGGAGGCCCAGCCACACTGCCCAGGATCACATTTTGGGGCCCCATCAGTTTCACGGTGTAAGTATCTTGAGCTGCAGTGCCATTGTTTCGGATGCGGATCGTGTAGGTTGAAGTTGTGCCCAGGACGGGATTGTTATCTCCGGTGATGGACAGAGCGGCCAGGTCGTTTTCAATCAATTGTGCGGTGTGGAAGAAGGTGATGCGGGGAAATTGCCCTGTGGAAAATCCCTCAGGTGGATTGTAGGGATCGAGAATAGTGTTATTGCTGCTAACGTGGCGGCAGCGGCTGGTTCCCAAGGTCTGACTCCTGAAGTAGTTGGTTGTAGAGTGCTGCTGGGTGTCCATGGGACGGACAAACAACATCACCAAGTTGCCACCCGTATACATATAAGGTATTTGCAGGATAATGCGGATGCTGTTTTCACCGGCGGGATAGTCTATATCTCCATCGAAGACCAGGGTCAGTTCATCAGCGGGGATAAAGCCTGAGCTGAGGTCGGTTTGGCTTGTGCTTCCCAGGTAGATTTTGGTAGCAGAATTGGGCACAGCTCTGGAGAACCGATTGTAGAGAGCCAAAGAAGTGATAGACACGTTCTGAAAGCCCAGCTCGTCCGCCAGATAAAGCGTCTCGTGGAGGGAATTGCGGAAGCCAAAATCCATGGGATAACGGGAGATTTCATTGCCCAAACCTATAGTAATGGCATTGATACCTTCGGGCTGGACGCTTATCTGAAGTGGCCTTGTCTGGTTGTTGGTGGAGATTTCGTCGCCATCAAGCTCCACTTTTCCATAGATAGAGGTCAGGCCCGCGGTGGTAGGTATCCAAGGAATCTCCACCTCCAAGCTTTGCAGGCCGCCGATCGTGGGGCCGGTCAGGCTGGCCAATACCACATCTCCCAGCCCCATCAGCTTCAAGGTATAGTCAGTTTGAGCCTGGGTACCGTTATTGCTGACGCGGAGGGTATAGCTGGAAACAGCGCCTGCGGAGGGTGTATAGTTGCCACTGATATTGGCCACACCCAAGTCGTTTTCAATCACCTGAGAGCTATAGAAGAAGGTGGCTTGCGGAAATTGACCCGTATAGGAACCGATAGGCGGGTTGAAGGGATCAATTGAGCTGTTGTCATTAAAACTGTAACGCGCACGGAACATGCCTGCAGTCTGACACCTAAACAAATTGGTCGAAGAATAACAGGTCAGATCCATGGGGCGGACAAACATAAGCACCAAGTTTCCAGACAGGTGCATGAAGGGCGTCTGGAAATTGATCTGGATGGTGTTTTCACCCGTTGGATACGCTATATTTCCATCGTAGACCAAGGTCAACTGCGAAGCGGGGATAAAGCCTGAGCTGAGGTCGGTTTGGTCTGTGCTGCCCAAGTAGATCTGGGTGGCTCCATTGTCCACGACGGTAGAGAAATGGTTGTAGAGACACATGGAATTGATAGTTCCGGCGGTAAAACCCAGCTCATCCGCCAGGTATAGCGTCTCGTAGATAGAGGTGCAAAACCAGAAATCCATGGGGAAGCGGGCTAATTCATTGCCTGCGCCGATGGTGATGGCATTGATTCCTGCGGCTTGTACGTTCAACTGTAGCGTTGCGGTCTGGTTGTTATAGGCCAGTTCGTCGCCGTCCATTTCCACCTTGCCATAGATGCTGATTTGACCTGAGGTGTTGGGCGTCCAGGCCAGCACTATATCGGCAGTCATGCCACTATTGAGAGGAGGTCCATCCACCGCAGCCAGAATGGTGTTATCCAATCCCATCAGCTTGACCTGATAGTTATTTTGGCTGCTGCTGCCGTTGTTTCTGACACGCACGGTGTAGCTGGTTTCTTGTCCCGCTGTGGGAGTGATGTTACCGGTGATACTCACGGCTGAGAGATCGTTTTGAATATCCTGGTTCAGGTGGAGCAGGATATTGGGCAAACTGTAGTTGAGTGTTCCGAAATTGGTAGGTTCGCTCTCGTTTTGCTGCCAGATTTGATGCCTTCGAGCGCTGCCGGTGGTGAATCTGAAGCCGTGGCCACTGTCGCTACCCGACTCGCCAAAGTTACTTTCCACGGCAATGATCAAGCTCCCGCCGGTATAGGCAAAGGGCAGATCAAGTGAGAAAGTGTTCCAGCCCAAGGTGTTAGGCGTGAAGGTACCCTCTTTGAGCAGCATCATATCCGCGGTCAGACCCTGCCAGGTATTGGCACTCATCGTGATGGTGGTGGTGTTTTTAGCCCAAATCTTGTAGGGGATGACAGTATTGGAAGCGCCGGCACAATCCCAACCTATCAGGTCGATAAAGCCAGCCGCACCTATCTGAGACGCTGTGTAGAGGGTTGCGGAACGCTCATAACCGTAGGCTGTGCCAAAGGGCCGCCTTTGAGCCTCAATGCCGCTTCCGATCATGATGACATCGGCAGGCAAGATATTGGCAGTCAGGGCTACATCATGGTTTTGCCCGCCATAGACAATGCGCAGGGTGGCAGAAATCTCGCCCGGGTTGAGCCCACTCGCACTCACCGGAATATAGACAAATTGTCCCGGCTCAAGCGCTGCAGGCAGATTGACGGGATTGAAGGAGAATTCAGCCGCATTGGGGCCAATGATGCTGATGTCCGCTGTGCTTAGATTTAGAATCCCACTCCCCACGTTGGAAGCTCTCAGATTGACCGGAGTGCTGCTTCCGCCATGGGTTATCCCGCCACAGTTGATAGCAGTGGGAGAAATTCTCAAGATCGGGTTTGTGGGTATCTCGCCAAAACTCAGCAAGATATTGGGGTATGCAGCCACCAAAGTTCCCGTGGGAGGTGTATTTGGGTCTGGATTGGCAATGTCATTATCGGAGCGGATGCTGGAGCTTCGACCCCGGGTAGTCGTACTGTAAAAGTATTGGATATAGCCGTTGTTGCCGGGCGTATTTTCGTCCACGGCAATCACCAGGTTGTCTGTGTTATTGTAGACGAAGGGGTTGTCCAGTAGGATGTCTATCCAACCGGGGCTGGCAGGAATATGCACTTGCCCGGCAAAGACTTGCACCATTTCACTCACGGGCACCCAATCCGCGCTGCCGGTAAAGTGAGTCCTCTGGGTGTGTCCCAGATAAATCACCCAATCGCTGCTGTTGTATCCCGCACCCTCTCCGTTCCAGTAGTAGGATATGCTTTCGATACGCTGATTGCCGGTATTGATCTGGGATTGTAAAAAGATGCTCTGCGTATAGTTGTAGACGGAATGAGGAGCTATGGGTAACCCGCTATTCTGGGTCTCATCACCTATCATCACCCCCGGAACAACGCTGAAGCTGCGACTTTCGGAAGGAGCTGAAGCGCCGACATTGTTTAGCGCCACCACATACCAAGTATGCAGCCCAAACTCCAAATCGCTGAGTGTATAGTGCGTATCCGTTTGGTTATTACTCACCAGCGTGCCATCAATATACACGTCATAGCCGCTCACATCCACGCTATCGGCGGTTGAAATCCACTTTAGTTTTTGGCCATTGGTGAGCGTGAAGTTGTCTGCGGGATAGACCAATTCCGGCGCTGGGGGAACTTCGGTATCCGGAAACACCAATTGAATAGATGCTAACTGACTGATCGTGTCGTTGGCTTGAGGCGGGTTGTTGACGTCTGGATTTGTGCTGCTGCTGAAGCAATATAAACCCGAGTTATCACCGCTGGGAAAGCCTTTCCAGACCACAATAGCATCATTGCCGGGAGTGTTTTCATGGATGGCTACCAGTAAGTTGTCGGTGTTGTTGTAACTAAAGGCGGTATCCAAGGTAATTTCCATCCACCGCCCGGGATCGGGGAAATTGTTGAGAACACTGCCGGAAAATACTTGCGTGAGGTTGGCGACGGGTTCCCAATCCGTCGTGGAAGCAAAAGAGGCCCTGTTTGTATGACCTAGGTAAATCACCCAATCATGGCTATTACTCAAGCTGCTGCCATTATAATGATAAAACCTGAGCTTGGTGATCTCGCCCTGATGATTGATCTGAGAACTTGTGTAGATCTGTTGAGTGTAGTTGTATACGCAAGAAGTGCAAATCGGGAAAAATAAAACTGCGTCCGTACCCGTGCCTATGGTAATCGTGAAAGCGTATAGACCAATCAGTCCAAGCGCAAGCACCAAGATCAAGGACATCAAACGTTTCATGTCATGATTGCCGTACTGGCGGCACCTATCTCCTATCTTTCTATAGCCTTAGCACCCTGTTGATGTGGTATTGACTGCCTATCTGCGTCCTGATCAGATAGATGCCGGCTGCCATACTCTGGGCATCGAAATCCATGGTATAGCTGCCGGAGCTCTGCATTTCATCTTTCAGTTGGCGGATCAGTTGACCTTTGATATTGTAGATAGAGATGCTCACCCGCGAGGACTTGGGCACCTCATAGCTCATCGAGCAGCCCTGTTTGAAGGGATTGGGATATACATACAGCAGTGGGAGCTTAGCCACTTGGACATTGTCATCCGCAGAGTCCGGCTTTTTGTGCATCACATAATCCTGCACCAGATCGTTGATGCCATCCACAGTGAAAGTGCCCGTGACGTCATGATATCCCTCAAGCTGCAGCAGGACCTGATATTCGCCGGGGCCCAGGCTCTCAAATTGATAGTAACCATATTGGTTGGTGAGGGTCTCAAACTCACCCGCATTGAGGCTAATCTGCACTCCCTCAAGACCTTGACCAGCTTCATTGTAGACCACACCGCTGACCATGGAGTCATAGCTAAGCTCCATCAAAAAGCTGATTTTGGGATATTGCCCGGTATAATTTGCCGCATCAGGTGGGCTGGAGGGGTTGATGACGTCAGAATCGCTGGTCACATAGCGGGCTCTGAGGTGGCTATTATCGGTCTGAGCCCTAAACTTGTCACTCATGCTGTAATGTTCATCATCCAAGGGCCTGAACACCATCATCACCAAGTTGTAGGTGGGTAAATACTGGTGGGCGTTGTCCAAGGGAATGGTAATTGTGTGTTGCCCGGCGGGAAAGCTCACCGTGCCATCGAAAACCAAGCTCATCTGCGAGGTGGGAATCCAGTTGTCGGCCAAGCTGGATGTGCGTGTATTGCCCATCCAGATGCGCAGGGGCTTATCCAAAACATCGCTTGAAGAAAAGTTGTTGTAGAGCTTGAGGCTGGTGATACGCATTGGGTCCTCTGGCATCTCGGATGAGTAGTACAAGACCTGATAAAGCGAGGTGCGCCAATAGAAATCCACCGGCATGCGCGCCAGTTCATTGCCAACGCCAATGGTGATTTCTTCTCTGGCCGAGTTTGAGCCATCCCGGTGCTCATCAAAGGCAGAAACAGTGACCCCATAACCAATGCTCAGGCAGATAAATACGGCTATCAAAGCCAAAAAGATTCTGTTTTTCATCTTGGGTTTCCTCACCTTGCGGCGTGGGCAAACATCTCTTCCATGGTGTGGTATTTATCGAAGAGGTCGATTGCGGCCTGCAGTTGTTTATCCTGATTGATAGTGGCTTTGTAGGCTTCGTTGTCTCCGTGTTTCTTGCGGAGAAACTCGCTGGTGAGCGTGCTGCGGATGAAGGAGGTGGTGCTGTCCAGATCCGCCGCCGTGTAAGTGATGTTCTGCTTTTGCACGTAGGTGAGGAAGGAGGAGAGCATGCCATCATCCACCCGGAAGTCTATGGGCACGTCGAGGTTGGGATGCTCGACCAGGTAGTCTACGGTGAAGTTGAAGAAGGCGTTCTTGCGGCGCAGCTCGATGCCAAAATTGCTCAAGAGGTCGCTCTGGATGTCTATATCCGGCGTGATACCTCCGCCGCCATACACCTTGCGTCCATTGACGGTGTAATAGATGTGTTCGTGGCTCTTGGCCTCGTCTTCCTTCTTCTCTTCCTCGCTCACTTCTTTGCCTTTGAGCAGCTTGTCGTTGAGCATTTTGTGGATGCAGCGGCCGCTTTTAATGTAATAGTATGAGGTGGTTACCTTGATGCCGTTGCCATTGGCAAGCGGGAAGAGCTGCTGAACGCTGCCTTTGCCGAAACTGGTTCTACCCAGCACGAGTGCCTTATCCCAGTCTTGCAGCGAGCCGGCGAAGATTTCACTTGCGCTGGCGGATGCCTCATTGATCAGCACCACGATGGGATAGTTTCTCGCTCTGGCAGAGAATCTGGTGTAGTGTTGGCGGTTTGAGGAAGGGACGCGTCCCTTGGTCTCCACCACCAGCTTATCCCTGCCGATAAACTCGTTTACGGTATCCACCGCCTGATCCAAAAGGCCGCCGGGGTTGGAGCGCAGATCCAGGATCAAACCTTTGATATTCTGGCTTTCCAGACCGGTGAGCGCTTCCCTCAGCTCCGGAGTGGTGTTTTCATTGAATTGCGTGATGCGGATGTAGCCAACGCCGTTATCCAGCTTGAAAAAGTAAGGAACACTCTTGATCTTGATGATCTCGCGGATGATAGTGAAATCCATGGGTTCAGGGATGCCGGGACGTGAGATGGTGATGGTGACTTGCGTGCCGACGTCTCCTCTCATGTGTTTGATCGCTTCGTCGGTGCTGAAGCCGACCACATTTTTGCCATCCACCTTGATAATTCTGTCGCCGGCTGTGATGCCCATGCGATAGGCGGGTGTGCCTTCAATGGGCGAGACGACGGTCACGTAATCTCCATTTTTATCTATCTGTATACCCAAGCCACCAAAGGCACCCTTGGTGGAGGTGGTGAAATCTTTGAATTCCTCTGCCGTGAAATAGCTGGTATGCGGGTCTGTATCGCCCAACATGCCGATGATGGCAGCTTTGATCAGCTCTTCATCATTCAGGTCTGTCACATAGTATTGCTTGAGTTTCTGCAGCACTTCGGTAAAGAGACTGAGCTGCGAATAGATGTCCGTGCCTTTTTGGTTTTGCGCAAAGGCAGCGGTTGCCGAAAATAGCAAGATCGCGGCGAGTATCCACACGCCGGCGATGGTAATTAGAGCGGTTTTTTGTTTGGATGGCGTCACTTTACAAACTCCTGATATGGGTCTTCATATGTTCTACAATCAGCTCATGGATTTCCTGCACTCCACGGCTGCCGTCAATGATAATATATCTGTCTTGATGCTGTTTGGCCAGTCTGAGAAACTCCTGGCGCACCTGCATGTGAAAATTGAGGCTTTCTTTTTCCAGCCTGTCCAGCTTGCGGTTTTGGATCCTCGCCTGCCCGACCTCCACGTCTATATCCAAAAGGAAGGTGATATCCGGCTTGAGATTGCGCGTGGCAAAGCTCGTCAACACATTGATCACATTGGCAGATAGCCTTCTACCTGCACCTTGATAGGCGAGGCTGGAATCTGTGTAACGATCACAGATCACGATCTTGCCCTGCTCCAGGGCGGGGATGATCCACTGGGCGGTGTGTTGCGCTCTGCTGGCTAAATAGAGCAGCAGCTCCGTCTCGGGAACCATCTCGGAATTGTTGACGTCTAAGAGCAGCTTGCGGATGGCTTCGCTGATGGGAGGGCCACCCGGTTCCCGCGTGATGAAGTGGTCAATCCCTTGCTTTTGCAGATACTTCTCCAAGAGCCTGATCTGCGTGCTTTTACCGCTGCCCTCGACGCCTTCAAATGTGATGAATATGCCTTTCACCTCACACTCCTTTTAGATAATCGTGTCCGTCTGATAGCGGGAATCATCACGCTCAGGTCTATCCACCAAATAGTGGGCTCCACGGCTCTCTTTGCGAGAGAGCGCACTGCGGATCACAGCGATGGCGATGATGGCCATGTTACGTGTCTCCACCACCGCAGCCCGGACGCTGTTGTGCTGGTAGAAGTTGTTGATTTCGTTGTAGATGTTTTCCAGCCTGGAGAGCGCATATTTGAGCAAACGACGCGAGCGGCGGATGCCCACGTAGCCGTCCATGATCGTGCCGATGATCTCACGGTTGTGCGAGATGATCACCCACTCGTTTTCGTAGAAGTCGTCCATCTGCTTCCATTCCGGGATGGAGGGGAAGAACACATCTTCGTCCATGGAGGGGTGTTCTGCTGCCAGCCAGGCCATGACCAAAGCTTCAAGCAAAGAATTGGAAGCCAGGCGGTTAGCTCCATGCAAGCCACTGCAGGCAACTTCACCCGCAGCAAAGAGGTTGCGGATGTCTGTTAGCCCATCCACGGTGGCAAGCACGCCGCCGCAGAAATAGTGAGCTGCGGGTGCCACGGGGATGGGGTCTTTGGTAAAATCAATGCCGCATTTACTGAGTTTGGAGTCGATGTAGCGGAAGTGTCCTTTGAGCTTCTCCGCCGGGATCTGCGTGGCATCCAAGAGGCAGTATCTTGCGCCTCGGCGCTTCATCTCCAAGTCCATGGCGCGGGAAACGATGTCCCTGGGCGCCAGATTGCCCAGCGGATGGTAGTTTTCCATAAAGGTGCTGCCGTCGGTGAGCTTAAGCACAGCGCCTTCGCCTCTCAAGGCTTCGGTGATCAAAAATCCATTGCCCGCCGGCTGCCAGAAAGCGGTGGGATGAAACTGGACAAACTCCATATTGGCCAGCCTTGCTCCCGCCAAGCGTGCCATCGCCATGCCGTCTCCTGTGGCAACGCTCGGATTGGTATTGTGCGCATAGATCTGCGCCGCACCGCCGGTAGCCAGCATGGTCTTGCGTGCCTTGAAGATATGCACTTCCAGCGTGGCTTGATCCATCACATAAGCACCCCAGCAAGAGATGCCCGGCACAAAGCCATGGTCTTGTACCACATGGTGTTGGGTGATCAGGTCTATGGCCAGATAGTTTTCATAGATGTCTATATTGGGGTTTTCCTGACAGTTTCGGATCAGCGCCTGCATGATCTGATGTCCGGTGGAATCACCATAATAAGCCACGCGGCGGTGTGAATGACCGCCTTCCCGCGTGAGGGACAGGTTTTCCAAGCGGTTGTCGTAGCTGGGATTGCGCTTGGTGAAGTCGGTGCCGATGTCGATCAGATATTGGATCAAGCCTGGGCCTTCGGTGATGACCTTGCGGATCACTTCCTTCTTGCCCAGCTCGGCGCCGGCGATATAGGTATCTTCGCAGTGCTTTTCAAAGGAATCCGTGATGTCCAAGACGGCTGCAATGCCACCTTGAGCGTAGTCTGTATTGCAATCATTCAAGCTCTGCTTGGTGATCACTGCCACGCGGCCACGCTTGGAGGCCTGCAGCGCAAAGACCAGACCGCTGATCCCGCTGCCCAGCACCAAAAAGTCATATTCTCTCATCTGTATCTTCCCAACACATCACAAGAGCGTCCTCCGGCGGTGTGTCATAATAATTCTTGCGGATTCCCATAGTCCGGAAGCCAAATTTGCTGTAGAGCATCAAGGCGGCGATATTGGAGCGTCTCACATCCAGATATATCTTTCTGGCGCCCATCATCTTAAGCTCTTCCAGCGAGTGCTGAAGCAGCCCCGTTCCATAGCCTTTGTGTTGGTAAGCTGGCTCAATGGCGATGTTGGCGATGGAAGCCTCATCTTCCACGATCAGGCAGATGCAATAGCCGATCAAAAGCTCGTCTTCCAAACACACCCAACTGGCATAGCTGCGCGTGAGTCTAAAAGCCTGAGGACTCCACGGATCCACAAATGCTCTGGCTTCTATCTCCATGATGCGCTTCATGTCAGATGGCTGCAGGCTGCGATAGGTGATCATTTTCTTACATCTTGTCCGGTGCACTGATTCCCATGAGATGGAAGACCAGAGCCAGGCTGCTGCGCACACGCTCCATCAGCAAGAGACGGCCGCGGGTGAGGTCTTTATTCTTGGCCACCACCACCCTGTGCTTGCTGTAATAGCGATGGAAGAGGGCGCAAAGGTCTTCTGCCCAGACGGTTAGACGATGTGGCTCACGGTATTCAGCCACTTGGATGAGCAGTTCCGGCAGCTCGGCCAATTTGCCGATCAGGGCGTGTTCTTCAGGTTTGACCAGCCTGAGCGCATGCTCACGACGGTAGTTTCTGGGAGTCATCTTATCTTTACGTGCTTTCTTGACAATGCTGCTGATTCTGGCATGCGCATATTGGCAGTAATAGACGGGGTTTTCATTGTTTTTCTGCTTTGCCAGCTCCATATCGAAGTTCAAGTGTGCATTGGCTTTACGGGCGATGAAGAAATAGCGCGCTGCGTCTTTGCCCACTTCACCGATCAGGTCATCCATAGTCACGATCTTGCCCGCACGCTTGCTCATCTTCACCTTTTCGCCGGATTCAAACAGGTTCACCTGCTGCAGGTAGATGATTTCCAGCATGGAGTCATCATAGTCAAGGGCTCTGAAAGCCGCTCTCAGCCTGGGCACATAGCCGTGATGATCCGGCCCGAAGATGTCGATCAACGTGGTGTAGCCCCTCTGGATTTTGGTGAGGTGATAGGCCAAATCCGGCACGAAGTAGGTGATGGAGCCATCGCTCTTCATCAGCACCCGGTCTTTATCGTCCCCATACTCTTCACTCTTAAACCAGATGGCTTCTTCCTTTTCATAGGTGCAATCCGCCTCCGTGAGGTAGCTGAGCACCTCCTCCACCACGCCTTCCGAGCGCAAAGTCTTCTCGGAGACCCAAGCCTCAAATTCCACGTCAAACTTATCTAAGCTGCTGCGCTGCATATCCAGAATCTCGCCCAGGGCAAATTCCTTGAGGTGATCCATGCGATCCTTTTCCGTCATCATAAACATCCGGTTTCCCTCTTGGGCATTGAGTTTATGCGCCAGATGCCTCACATATTCGCCATGATAGGCTTCAAAGGGAAATTCTCCGATGCGCTCGCCTTGAATCTCTCTCAGGCGCAGCTCCAAGGACTCCGCCAGGATGTCCACCTGGTTGCCGGCGTCGTTGACGTAAAACTCCCGCGTGGGGTTGTAACCCACATACTTCATCACGCGGTAAAGCGTGTCTCCAAAGGCGGCAGCACGTGCACTCACGATGTTCAGCGGGCCGGTGGGATTGGCGCTCACAAATTCCAGCAGCACCTTCTCGCCTTTGCCATAGTCGCTCATCGCATAATCCGCACCCTTTTCATGGATTTCCCACAGGATATTCTGGTAAAGGGCAGGCGCCAGGAAGATATTGATAAAGCCGGGGCCGTCTATCTTCAGCTTTTTGAAATACTTGTTCTTCTTCAGCTCTTTGACCAGGGCCTCCGCCATCACCTTGGGCGGTTTCTTGTTTTCCTTGCAGAGCACCATCGCTGCATTGGTGCTGTAGTCTCCAAATTCTGTATTGGGCGGCACTTCCACTGTAAAATCTCTACCCACCTTAAAGCCGCAGGTCTTCAGGGCATGCCTAACTTGTTCTTTGATAATCGTTTTAATCATTTTGTTATCCCTTCCGGATCGAGGTCTCTCACCTTGGCAAATAGTTCGTCAATGTCATAGTAACGGCGTGTCTGATTCAAAAAGATATGCACGACCACGTCCGCCACATCTATCAAAATCCAGTGTCCATGCTCGATCCCCTCTTTGCTGATCACTTTCATGCCGTTCTCTCGAGCCTTGGTCAGTAGATGGTTGGCTATGGCTTGGTTGTGAAGGTCTGCCTGGCCTTCACACACGATGATCACATCCGTGTAGCCACTTGTCTTGCTCACATCGTAGGTGCTGATGTTGAGAGCGTTCTTTTCCTTAAGCCATTCCAGGATGGCTGTCAGTTTGGCGTTATCTGCCAAATCTTCCTCCTTTGTCTTTCTCAATTGTTGATATATCACGCCCCAAGATGATGATGAATTGGGCGTCTGCATCTTCTTTAATGGCAACCGTATGGAGCTGAATGCCGGTCATCTTTTTCAGCCTCATCAGATCCTGTTCGTCCTCAATCTGCATCACGATGATGCTCTGGTCATAGATCGGGTTGGGCATGTCTATACGCCGCACCACATCGATGTTTAGATCACCGATGAAGGTGCTGTACTCCGTAGCCAGATTTTCGTAGCCACATCCGTTGGCGACGATCACCTTGATCGCCGGCAGGGACGCCTCCGGATCCTGCCTGTCCCCCTTGATCCTGATGATGCCAAAATTGATCAAAGTCACCAGCACCGCCGTCACCACCAACAAGCCAAAGAGCACCCAGAGGAGGATATTTTTGCGTTTGGTCTCAGTCTGTTCCATCATTTGGCGATCCTTTCCTTAAAGGATTTACTCAAGCGCAGATAGCTCTGCTCAAACGACTCAGGGATCACCCTCTGACCGCCGATCACGCTCATGAAGTTGTGATCTCCCATCCATCTGGGAACGATGTGCAGATGCAGGTGTGCATCTATCCCCGCACCCGCTGCTTTGCCTAAGTTCATGCCCAGGTTGATGCCTTCGCAGTGGTAGACTTCCTTGAACACGCTCTCACCCACCTGCGCCAGTTGCATTATCTCGCTGAGGCACTCGACGCTCAGATCGTTGAGATTGCTCCGGTGCTCGTAGGGCACGATCATCAGATGACCGTTGTTGTAAGGGTAGCGGTTGAGCATCACGTAGGCGGTTTTACCACGGTGGATGATCAGGTTTTCTTCATCCGCTTCACTCTGCCGAAACCGGCAAAGCACGCAATCCTCAGGCTTTTCGCCCAAGATATAGTCTATGCGCCAAGGTGAATATAGATACTGCATATCTTTACTCAGTCATTGACGATGCGTTTGGCATAGCCCATGCTGCTGCCTTCTTCCAGCAGCGCACTGACGAGGATATTCTGGCCTTTGAGCACGCTACCGGCGCCGATGCGGCTGTCTTTGATCAGGCAGATAGGCCCAATCTTCGTGCCGGAAGCGATGTAGCTCTTACCTGTAATTACGCAGCCAGGCCCTATCTCCACATCCGATTCCAACACTACATCATCCTCGATGTAGATGGTTTCTGGAAGGTGCATCAATACTCCCTCCTGCATCCAAGCTTCTCTCACCTGAGCGATAAAATCGTCTTCCAATTGCGCCAGTTGCGCCTGCGAATTCACACCCGTCACCTCATTGAGGTTTTCCAGCACGATAGAGCTCACCTTTTTACCTGCAGCGCGCAAGAGCGCCAGGGTATCGGTGAGGTAGTATTCATTTTGCTTATTTGTATTCGAGACTTTGCTCAGGGCATCGAACATCTGCTGGCTATTGAAGCAGTAGATGCCGGTATTCCATTCCTTGATGGCTCGCTGCGCCTCGGTGGCGTCTTTATACTCCACGATGCCGGTTATCTGGCCATCTTCATCTCTGAGGATGCGTCCATACCTGCCTGCATCATCCAAGAAAGCGGTGAGCAACGTGCAGGAAGCCCCGCTCTCCCGATGGACTTGCACCAGATGTTCCAGAGTTTTAGTGCTCAAAAGCGGCACATCGCCACACAGAATCAGCACGTCTGTATCCAAGCCCTCAAAGGCATCTTTGGCACACATCACGGCATGCCCCGTGCCCAATTGCTCCGTCTGTTCCACATACTCCAAGCGTTCATCGGGTGTGATGCAATCTATCACGCTTTGCTTCTGGAAGCCCACGATGACGGCGATCTTGCTGCAATCCACCTTCAACGCAGTATCCACCACCCTTTGCACCATGGACTTTCCCGCCAAAGGGAAGGTCACCTTGGCCTTGTTTGATTTCATCCTGCTACCCTTGCCGGCAGCCAAGATGATGGCAGAGAGGTTTTTCAACTATCCTCCTTTTGCTTCAATGCTTCATTTAGTTCTTTCATAGTTTGTTTAAAAACGGGATGCACCAGGTCCGGCTCCAGCTCGCAGAGCAAGTCCAGACAAAACTGGCGCAGATGCAGATAGGGATGCGGCAAGGTGAGCTGAGGCGTTTCCATGATCGTATCCTCATAAAAGAGGATGTCGATATCGATAATGCGCGGCCCCCAGAGCTCTTTCCTCACTCTTCCCATCTCGTTTTCTATCTCATGGATCAGGCTCAAAAGCTCAAATGGACCCAAAGGAGTCCTCACCTTTAGCACCTGATTCACAAAATCCGGCTGATCCGTCTTGCCCCAAGGCTTGATATCCTGCATGGTTGAGCTCTGAACTATCTCCACGCCTTGCGCCTGCAGCCTTGCCGCAGCCTCGCTCAACTGTTCTCTGGGATGTCCCAGATTGCTGCCCAAGCATAGCCAGGCTGTCTTCAACGGTCGCGGCACAGCTCTACCTCCACGCTGCTCAGGATACCCACGATCGGCACCGACGGCTTTTGGATGCTCAGTTCAACTCTGGTCAATAAAGGATAACTCTTTATCAGCTTGTCCGCAAGCGTATTCGCACACACTTCCAAAAGCTGAAACTGCTGGCTCTCCATAATTTCCCGGATGTCATCGTAGACCTTGGTATAGTCCACCGTATCGTCCAACTTAGTGATCGCCGCATCCTTGGCGGGGTCTGTATGAAGTCTTACGCTTACGATAAAGCGCTGACCCAGGCTGCGTTCCTCGTCATGCACGCCGTGATAACCATAGAATACCATCTCATTCATGTGGATAATCATGCACTTCTCCAATTTCTACTTTCAATCTGTTCCCATAGCGTTTATCTACCCACCGGATAATGACTAAGCTGAATGCCATAGCCGCAAAACTGATCCCGATGCTGACAATCTCGCTAAAATGCGGCCTCACCAAGAGAAAGACCACCAAGAGCAAGAGCAGCGGCAGACCGAAGATCAACAGCGCCGAAGCCACTCTGGCCGCAGGAGCGATCTCCAGACTCACCACATCGCCCACCTTGAAGTCCAGCTCGCTTTCCAGCTCAAACACGGTGGGTTCATCCTTTTTAAAGCACAAACCCTTCAAAGAGCAGGCACCGCAGGCTTCACCCCGGATCAGCTCTACCTGATAGGTAGAACCGGATACCGCAATCACTTTGCCCAGATCGGTGTTTTGCCTGTCTTCGCTCAATTTTGCCTCAAAATCTTGTCGATAATCATGCTGGTAGACAGCCCTTTCCTCAGCGGCAGACTGTAAACCTGCCCACCATTTTGCTTCACGATATCCGCACCCACGATCTCATCCTCCGCCCAATCTCCGCCTTTTACCAAGATATTGGGCATCACGCGCTTGATCAGCTCCAAAGGCGTATCTTCTTCAAAAATCAATACGTAGTTCACGCTGGACAAGGCAGCCAACATAAAGGCACGGTTATCCTGATCGATGATCGGACGTGAGTTGCCTTTGAGTCGCCGGACGCTCTCATCTGAATTCAATCCCACGATCAGGATGTCTCCCAACGCTTTAGCCGCCTGCAGATACTGTGCATGACCCGCATGCATCAGATCAAAACAGCCATTGGTAAACACGATCCTCCAGCCCAGCTCCCTGAAGGCAGGCAGCTTGATCTGCAGACATTCCCAAGGTACTATCTTTCCTCTAATCATCCAAAGACTCCATCAATTCCGCCTCGGTCAGCGTAGACGTCCCCAGCTTACCGCAGACTACGGAAGCCGCATTGCGCGCCCAAGCAGTAGCCTGAGCCATATCCAGACCACAGGCATACGCCAAAGTCAGCACGCTGATCACCGTATCTCCGGCGCCGGATACATCAAAGACCTCTCTGGCTTTTGTTTCAAAGTGAAAGTGTTTGCTCTCATCAAAGAGAAACATCCCTTCAGCACCCTTAGTTACCACCAAATACCTAAAATCCTGCTCTTTTCTAAAAGCCTGAGCTGCTTCCACAAAGCTGAAACTATCCTTGAACTTCCGATTTAAACCCTCCTCAAACTCCTTGAAATTGGGCTTGAAGATGGTGACGCCCCGATACTCCATAAAGTTTCTTTTCTTGGGGTCTACAGCCACGATGACGCCCCGCTCTGCCAGTTCTCTACAGACCTTGATCAGCTTCGGGGTCATCACGCCCTTGTCATAATCCTCGATGATCAGTGCATCGCAGCAATCTATCTGCTGTCGTATCTTTGCTTCCAAAGCCTTGGTGACCTCAGTATCCACGGCATCGGTCTGCTCATAATCCACCCTCACGATCTGCTGATTGTGGCTGGAGATGCGTGTCTTGAGCGTGCTGAGCCTACCTTTCACCTCCACCAGGCCATCAGTCCCAATGCCGGAAGAGATCAGTGTATCCTTGAGTTGTCGCCCGTTTTCGTCATCGCCACACACGCCGATGAGCACCACTTCTGCGCCTAAGGTCTTGATATTGAGCGCCACATTAGCCGCACCGCCCAAGCGATATTCTTCCTTTTTCACTTCCAAAACCGGCACAGGCGCTTCCGGCGAAATCCGCTCCACGCTGCCCCAGATATAGTGATCTAACATGATGTCTCCCAACACCATGATTTTCTTGCTCTCAAAGGGATCGCAGGCTATAGAATGGTCGTAAGGTCTGTCGGAGGGTCTGTTGTAGGGTCTGTTGTAGGGTCTGTTCATTCTTCCACCTCCAGCGGATAATTCCCATCGAAGCAGGCATAGCAGTAATGATCGGGCAGATGAACGCACTCGCGCAGCTCTGAGATGCTGATGTATTTGAGGCTATCGGCTTGGCTCGCTTCCGTGATCTCTTTGATGCTCAGCCGATTGGCCACCAGCTCACCTTCATCCGGTGTATCGATGCCATAATAGCAGCTATGCTTTACTTGCGGCGAGCCGATGCGCAGATGCACCTCACTCGCTCCCGCCTCACGCAGCAGCCTCACGATCTTGCCGATCGTTGTGCCTCTCACGATGGAGTCATCCACCAAAACCACCTTCTTATCCTTGAAGAAATTGGGCAGCACGTTATATTTTTGCCTCACGCTCTCGTCTCTGTATCTCTGACTCGGCTTGATGAAGCTGCGCCCCACATAGTGGTTGCGGATCAAGCCCAAAGCCAGCGGCAAACCTTTGTAATTGGCATAGCCCTGCCCGATGAAGTTGGAAGAGTCCGGCACGGGAACCACCAAATCCACCTCCAAGCCCTCATCCTGCGCAGCCAATTTCGCCCCGATCGCCTGCCTCACCTCATAGACGTTTTCGTCGAAGTGGTGGCTGTCCGGCCTTGAGAAATAGACGTGTTCAAAGATGCAATGCCGTACTTCCTTGGTAGGGCGATAGAGGTTGGGATCGTTTTCCACGATGGTGATGCCGTTGTTGTTGACTCGGATGATGCCCGCAGCAGGAACTTCCTTAAACTCATGCATGCCCAAAGTGGTGAGTGCACAGCTCTCCGACGCCACCACCGTGGTTCCATCTTCCATCCTGCTCCAGACCATCGGCCGCATACTCAACGGATCACGGAACATATAGAGCGCATCCCTGACCATAAACACGGCGGAATAGGCACCCCTCACGTCTTTCATCATCATGCGGATGGCTTCCGTGATGCTGAAGTCGTTTTGATACATCTGCCAGGCGATATAGCGCAGCAGCAGCTCGGCATCGTTGTCGCTGTTGAAAAACACACCTTCCGCTTCCAACTTCTGCCGCATGGACTTGTAATTGACCACATCGCCGTTGGACGCCAGCGCATGCGTAGGCCCAAACAGCGTTTCCAACAGATGCGGCTGAGAGTTGAATTCCGTGGCACTGCCCGTGGTGGGATAGCGCACATGCCCGATGGCGATCGAGCCGGTCAACCTCGCCAAAACCTGCTCCGTAAACACTTCCTTCACCAAACCCATACGCTTATGCAAGCGGATCACATGTCCATCGCTCACCGCCATACCACAGCTTTCCTGCCCCCGATGCTGTTCAGCAAACATCCCGATTGCAGCCAATTTCGCCGCATTGGGATTACCAAAAACGCCAATGATTCCGCACATTACTGGCTTCCTTTTTTACTGAAAGAGATGCGGTTTTCTTCGCCCCGCACCAGTCTCTTGATATTTTCTTTGTGTTTATAGACCACCAAGCCCACCAAAAGGGCTACTAAAATCAACATTGAATAGTGCATAGGCTTACAGAAGTGATAGACGCCCATGCTGATCAGCAGCGTGAGAGCGGCAATGAGCGAACCCAAAGACACATACCTGCTGATAAAAACCGTGATGATGAAGGCCAGCAGAGCGATCACCAAAGGCAGAGGTGCGATCATGATGAAAGCTCCCGCTGCCGTAGCTACTCCCTTGCCGCCCTTGAAGTTGAGCCAAATCGGATAGATATGCCCCAAGATCACAAACGCAGCCGCCAAGGTGTATTCCAGGCTCTGCGGCATAAGATACTTCCTCGCCAAACCCATCACCAACAATCCTTTGCCCAAATCCAGCAGCAAAACGATCACCCCCGCCTTGGTGCCAAAACGGCGCAGAGCATTGGTAGCGCCGATATTGCCGCTGCCTGACTGCCGGATGTCCTGCCCAAAAAACAGCTTCCCCATCAACCAGCCGAAGGGGATACTGCCGATCAGATAGGCAATCGCAATCACTTGCGCCGGACACAAGCAGAAATCAGTCGTGCACATGCTGTTCCTCGAAACCAGGGTCTCCCTTACCCTTAAAGACCAAGCGGATGCTCACACCCTCAAAGGCAAACATCTCCCTGATCTGATTGTGTAAAAAACGCCTGTAATTCTCGGTGATCAGGTTGGCTTTGTTGCAGAAAAACACGAAGGTAGGCGGCTTGATCGCAGCCTGCGTCATGTAATAGATCTTCACATGTTTTCCCGTGGGATGCGTGGGCAGCTTGCGCTCAATCACCGTCTCCATAAAGCGGTTCAACTCGCTGGTAGAGATACGCTTCTGTGCCTCTTCCTCGACCTTCACCAAGGTCTCCATGATACGGTTTATGCGCTGATGCGTCTTGGCCGAGATAAACTGCACCGGTGCAAACTGCAAAAAGGGCATTTCTCGATGCAGCTCAGCGATGTAGCGACCCGTGGTGTGCGTATCCTTTTCCACCAAATCCCATTTGTTAAACACCACCATGATCTCTTTCATCCGCCGCTTGGCATAGGCGGCTATCTTCACGTCCTGTTGAGAGATCGGCTCGTCTGCGGCGATCACCAACACCACCATGTCCGATCTGTCCACACTCTCGATGCTGCGCATGGTGCTGAAATACTCAACTCCATATTCCACCTTGGTCTTGCGCCTGAGACCTGCCGTATCCACCAGGATATATTCCTTGCCGTGATAACGGAAAGGCGTGTCTATGCTGTCTCTGGTCGTGCCCGGGATGTCCGTCACGATCTGCTTTTCTTCACCCAGCAGCAGGTTAACGATCGAGCTTTTGCCTACATTCGGCTTGCCCACTACCGCGATGCGCGTGACAGGCGCTTCCACCTGATCATAGTCCACATCTGCCGTTTCCGGGATCATCCTCAAAATCTCATCCACCAAAGAAGAGGTGTTTTTGCCCTGAATCGCAGAAATGGGGAAGGCATCACCGAAGCCAAGCTGTAGAAAATCAAAGATTTCCCACTCATATTTATCATTATCCGCCTTGTTGGCTGCCAAAATCACCTTATCCCTGTGTGGATAAAGGATTTTTGCGATCGCCATGTCCAAATCGGTCGTGCCCGTCTGAGCATCCACCAAAAACAAGATTAGATCGCTCTCCTGTATCGCCAACAGCGCCTGATCACGGATTATCTTGTCCATGGGCTCATTACTGTCGCACACAATGCCCCCAGTGTCCACCAAAATGAACACTTTACCGCCTTCTTCCACTTCTTCATACTTGCGGTCACGCGTGATGCCGGCCTCAAAATCCACGATCGCTGACCGCCTGCGGCACAAGCGATTAAACAAAGTGGACTTGCCCACATTCGGGCGGCCGACGATGGAGACAATGTGTTTTCTCATTTACTTGCCTTGATAATACTTACTTTTGGGATCACTCTTTTTTAAGAGGCGTTTTTGTCAATGCCTTAGCTTAACATAGCACTGGATCAGGTTAATAGTAGCAAGAATCAGACCAAAAAACCGTCTATCCGCGAGGTGTGCCAGCGATGCACTGGCAGTTGTTGGTTGCCAGTTGTGAGTTTTAAGTCATCCCAAGATGTAGATGGGAAGCAGTATTTTGGGGATGTGATGCCATACATCATGTTAAAAAGCCAGCGGTAGCTGGCCCCATAATTCGTGTAATTCGTGGGAAAAACAAAAAGCGCCATCACTACCTCGATCTCTACCGCAAAGCACGCCTATCCCTGAAACCAGCGCATCCGCTCACAACTCACTACTCACAACTGGACGGCGCAGCCGCCTCGCCTCCCTGCCTCTTCCTTGCTTAGCCGCCCGGTGATTACTCGGTGCCACTCGGGAAAAACCCGAGTATCTCCACGGCATCTCCCTGCGGGTAAGTAAGGGCGAAGTAGGTGACGGGGAGAAAAGCTCAACCTTGGAGAAAGAGCCTATTGCATAATCTGGGTTTAACTCGTGCAAATTCGTGTTAATTCGTGTAATTCGTGGACGAAAAAAAGAAGCTACAAAACCATACGAATCTACACCACAAACACTCGCATCTACCCCACTTACACAGCCGCTCACAACTCACAACTCACTACTCACAACTAAAAAAACAGGGACGCCATTACAGCATCCCTGTCTTAGTTTTCATGTAGCACTGGTGTTAGAACCCAAACCAAGGGCCGGCGCCGATGGTAAAGGCTCCAAACTCGGTTAATGGTGAACCTGTAATATGGTGGCTATCGCCGTTGTACTCCTCTTGTTTCCAGCCTTTATAGGGACTGAAGCCGTAGTTGTATCCCAGCTCCAATCTCATGCCAAACCAGCTCAAGATCGGAAACAGTGTCTCAAATCTGGGGTGTATGGTGAGGAATTCCTTTTTGAGCGTAGCCTTATGGTAGCCCAGGTTGTAGATTGGGGGATTTTGGTCTGGCCAGTCGCCACCGGGCTGGTCGTTATAGAGCTCCAGCTTATGTTCTGCTCTGCCCAAGCCCGTGCCGATGGAAAGCACCAACCAAGGCTTGACGGCAAAGCGTTTATCGATGGTAAATTCGAAGGTACTCAGCGAGTAGTTTGCCGTGAGATCCGGGATTTTAGCAACGGTAGAGTCCGCGGGAACCGGAGGCTTGTTTTGTTTGCCTTTGTCATCATAGCCTATCGCTTGGATGCCTAAGAAGAAGCCTTTGCCGATGTGACCTTTACCGCCACCACCCTGCATGAGTACTCCTTTCTCTCGCATGGTATCAAAATACAAATTTCCCAATAACTTGTTGACGTCTGTCAAATCCACCGTTGCCCACATGGGCAGCCAGCTACCACCACCGTATCCAGTGGCCAGATTGGGCTTGAAAGACACGGTGATTTTGCGGTCGTCTTCTTCCGGACCTTCGATCTTTTCAGAGAGAATGATCTCCACATTTTGCTCTATGCCGGCGCGCCAGATCTTCAGCATCATCTTGTCGCCCACCTCTGTGGCATCGCATATTTCGATGAACCGCTCTTTGTTTTGCACCACCTGTTCATTCATCATCATGATGATATCGTCAGCCTGCAATTTGGCGGCGGCGGCAGGGGAATCTTCCACCACCTTGACCACCAACACACCGTGGTTTTTGGTGTATTTCAGGGCTTGCGCTTTGGGAAAATTCAGATCATCCACAAAGACGCCCAAATAGCCAACTCGGCCTACGACGTCTTCATCTTCCGCGGAGATAAGCATGATCTCGTCATCGACAATTTCCACCTCATCATCTTCAGAGACGGGATTTATCGGAGTAAACTGTGTCTGCGCTGCCAAAAAGGCCAAAGTGCCCAGCAGCAGGATCAGCAATAAGGTCTTTTTCATAATAAGGTACCTCTCGTTTTGGATTTTCGGATAGTTTAACGCAAAAACATCGTCTCGCAAGGAAAATATAAGGATCAAGAAATACTTACCGATTTGGGGCCAAAGCCGTTTTAATCGTGGGCAAGGAATGAAAATTGCATGCTAAACAGAATAGCAACTTATTGTATTAAAAGGAGGTATGATGAAAAAAGCACTACTCTGTCTCTTGTTGATCATCTCACTCGGATCAATCTGCGCCAGGACGGCAGGCTTGGCCTTTATCGAAGCAGTCAAAGATCCGGCTAAGCTATATCAACAAGCCTTGGCCCTGCGAGATCAGGGCGTGGAAATCTATTATTACAACCAGGGTGGTTTTTTGGTTGGTTTGGACTCCGCCAAGTACGTAAATGTTTCCCAAACCTTTTCCACAGACGGCAACCTCTACCTGGTGGGTTCGCCGGATGGAACTCTGCCACAACTGCCTCCTGATGCAGGAACAGCTCTCCTCCAGATAGGCTCTGTGATCCTACTGGGGACTCCCCTGGATGAAGTAGCCCTGAGGCAAAAGATCAGATATCCCTTCACGCATCTGGAACTCACACCCATGCGGTTGCCGGAAGCTCAGTCCAAAAGCAACTTCAATCCCTCCCACTCTGTCGAGCTGCAAAGTTTGGTCAATGCCGTTGAAGTGGATTCCGTGGTTTCTCACATCCAGGGTTTGCAGGATTTTGGCACGCGTTACTGTCGGGCAGATAATCGCTTAGCTGTCAGCCAGTGGATCAGAGACCGGTTTATCAGCTTTGGCGTCCCCAATGTGGAGCTGCATCAATTCAGTTGGCAAGATACCGATCAATACAACGTGGTCGCCACCATCCCCGGCTGCGTCTACCCGGATGAATACATCATTGTGGGCGGGCATCATGACTCCATCAATATGGATGATCCCTTTCTGAACTCACCCGGAGCGGATGACAACGCCAGCGGTACCGCCGCCTGTCTGGAGATGGCCCGCGTGATGATGGCTTCCGGCTATCAGCCCAGGCGCAGCATCCGCTTTGTCACCTTCGCTGCCGAAGAACACGGTATGTTTGGCTCATATGCCTACGCCTACTATGCAGTCGTAAATGGGATGAACATCCGCCTCATGATCAACCACGATATGATCGCCAACAACACCGCTGCTCCCGGCGATTGGCAGGTGCGCCTCATGCCCTATGAGGGCAGCATGGAACACAGTTTTCGTGCCCAAAGCATCACCTCGCTCTACACCAGTATGCAGACGTATTTTGGAACACTGAACTTCCACTTAAGCGATGGTGTACCATTTTGGTATGTAGGCTACAATGTGATCTACTTCTTCGAACACGAATTTTCGCCCCACTACCATTCCGGCGATGACATCGTAGCCAATATCGATGGAAACTACTGCACGGAAGTGATCAAAGCTTCCACCGCCATCGCTGCCACCTTTGCCGATTTGCCCCAAACACCTGAAAACCTTGTGGTGCGAGACTATGGAGACGGCCAATCCTTGCACGTGGCTTGGGATCTGTCAACAGACCCAACCGTCAGCCATTACCGGGTTTACTGGGGAAACGATCAAGACGATATTGCCAATAACTATGTGGACTGCACCGGCAACAGCTACGTCCTGAGCGGACTCAACGAAGCTACAGAGTATTTGATCAGGGTCGCTTCTGTGGATGCCTGCAACAACGAAAGCGTAGGAGCAATGGGCAGAGGAATACCCCTCGTCATCCCGCTTACACCCGCTGAATTTATGGATTCTCCCCAGCGTCACTGCGTTAAGCTTTCCTGGCAAGCCAATGGCGAATATGACCTGGCCGGCTACAAAATCTATCGCAGCACCGCAGCAGAGGATCCCGGCAGCCTTTTGGTCACCGTAGCGCCCTCCGATGCAAGCTACCGGGATCACGATGTAAACGGTGGTTTACACTGTTATTACTACCGTATCTTTGCCTTTGATCACGATGGCAATATGAGTGCCGGCTCCCAGGTCATCCGCTCACGCCCCGCCAGCATGGACCAGGGTGTGCTGATCGTGGACCAGACCAGAGGTGCGAGCGGATCCGATATCCTCAACCCCTCGGATGAGATGGTGGATGATTTCTATGATGACATGTTGGAGGGATTTGATCCATATCTGATTGATTTGGAGGAAGTGGAAGACCTGAAAGTGGCTGACCTTGGTATCTTTCATTGCGTAATCTGGCATGGCAACGGTCAATCGGACTTCATGGGCGGCTCAGCCCACAATGACGCCCTCCGGGGTTACATCCAACTCGGCGGCAAGGTGTTCTTCAGCGTATATTATCCCGGTAGGCGGTTTGAGCAGAGTATCCGCTATCCGGCAACCTTCGAAGCCGGACGGTTTATCCACGATGTGCTGGGAATTGGGGAGGTTGATTTCAAAGTCCAAAGCCGCTTTAAGACGGCTCTACCTCTACAGGAACAATACCCCATCATTGAAGTGGACCCCCTGAAGTGCAGACCTGACATGGACAATCACATCAAAGGAGTGGAAGGCATGACTCCCACGGACAACGCTACCGCCATCTACTCCTACTCGAGTGATTACGACAATAACAGCAACGAAGGATATCTCAATGGCAAAGCCGTGGGCATCAGAAACGAATATGGTTACGGCGCAGCCATCACCCTTAGCTTCCCGCTTTACTTCATGGATGCAGACAGCGCCAAAGCCTTGGTGCAATATGTCCTGAATCACGATTTTGTGGTACCGAATCCCGATGAAGACGCAGGACTTACCCCAGCAGCCGGCTTGAGCTTATCGCTGCCCTCACCCAACCCGTTCTCAAACAGCATGAGCATCACCCTGAGAACCAAAGACTTCAGCAAACCCACCAGCCTCAAGGTCTACAACCAAAGAGGACAACTCGTACGCACCCTCCTGCAGGACTCACCCCTGAATGTGGAAGTGTTCAACTGGGATGCCCGTGACAATCTGGGCCGAAAGGTGAGCAGCGGCGTCTACCTCCTGCAGGCTAAGCAGGGTAAACACTCAGTCAGCAAGAAGATAGTGTATATGAAGTAGGGCCGACTGCGTCGGCCAGTTGTTAGTTGTTAGTGGTTAGTTGTTAGCAGCTTCGCTAACGGTGTGGATGTGTGTAAATGTAATGCGGATACGCATGGTTGGTTCTTTTATTTAAGCCAGCTCCGCTGGCTGGCGGCGTTACGTCTAACGCCGGCTACATGACTTCTTTGGTCGCTACGAATAACTACAGTACACCGGCGGTGCGGCTAACGCCGGTACCTTCGGCGCTTCAGCGATCGCCCGTACATGCAAATGGCCAGCTTCTGCTGGCCATTTAATCCGTGTTAATCCGTGTCCATCAGTGGACTTTCTTCTTTATATTTCGTGCAAATTCGTGTAATTCGTGGGCAAAATAAAGCACTTCAGAGCCGTTCGTATCTCAGGCACTAACATCCGTATCTTCACAACCAGCGCAGCGACTGACGACTGACGACTGGCTACTGACAACTTAGAAAGCGGCGCTTCGGCAACCACCAGCTACAAGGCTGTTTTTGTCTCAGATAAGGAACGAATTATGCATGCCAAACCAAGCAGCAAATTACAATTTCATAAGGAATCCCGATGAAGAAACTCCTACTCTCTCTCTTGTTGATCATCACGCTCACTTCAATCTGCGCCAAGACGGCAAGCCTGGCCTTTATCGAAGCGACAAAAGCCCCAGGCGAGCTTTACCAGCAAGCCTTAGCCCTCCAAAACCAGGGCGTGCAAATCTATTACTACAACCAGGCCGGTTTTTTGGTAGCTCTGGAATCCGCCAAAAACCTGCACCCCTCCCAAACCATAACCGCCACTGACTACCTCTACTTGGTCAGCTCACCCGATGGCTCCCTACCACAACTACCGCCTGACGCCGGAAAACCCATCTTAAAGCTGGGGAATGTGATCCTGCTTGAGACTCCTCTCGATGAAGTGGCCCTTAGGCAAAAGATCCGCTACTCTTTCACAGCTCTGGAGCTCAAGCCCATGCGCCTGCCCGCAGCCCAGCCCCAAAGCAGTTTCAACACCACCGTCAACGACGAGATTCAAGCCATCGTAAACCTGGTTCAATCCAGTTCCGTCCAATCCCAGATCCAGAGCTTGCAGGATTTTGGCACGCGTTTCTGTCTGGCGGATAATCGCTACGCCGTCAGTCAATGGATCAAAGACCAGTTTATCAGCTTTGGCATCACAGACGTGGAGCTGCACGCCTTTGAATGGCGCGGCACCACCCAATACAACGTTGTCGCCACCATCCCCGGCCACCTGTATCCGGATCAATTTATCATCGTGGGCGGGCATCATGACTCCATCAATCAATACGATGACCCTTACCTCATCGCACCCGGAGCGGATGACAACGCCAGCGGCACCGTGGCTTGCCTGGAAATGGCACGTGTGATGATGGCTGCCGGCTATCAACCCAAGCGCAGCATCCGCTTTGTCACCTTTGCCGCCGAAGAATTCGGCCTGCATGGCTCAAGAGCCTACTCCCGCTATGCTGTCGAAAATGACCTGAACATCCGCCTCATGATCAACCATGATATGATCTCCAACAACACTTCCAATCCCGCCAATGGGTTTGTACGCCTGATGCCCTATGAAGGCAGTCTTGATCACAGTTTCCATGCCTATAAGATCACCTCTGCCTACACCGATTTACATGCCTACTACGGCGAGATGAATAGCACCAGCAGCGATAGCGCTCCTTTTTGGCAAGCTGGCTACAATGTGGTCTACTTCTTTGAAAGCGATTTTTCGCCCTACTACCACTCCAGCGATGACATCGTGGCCAATATCGACCCCGCCTACGCCGCAGAGGTGATCAAAGCCTCAACCGCCGTCGCTGCCACCTTTGCCGAGATGCCGGAAACACCTTCCAAGCTCAGCGTCCAAGACTATGGAGATGGCCAATCCCTGCTGCTCACTTGGGATGCCTCGCCTGATCAAAGTGTCTTCCACTACAGAATTTACTGGGGCACAGACCAATACCAACTGATGAACAACCACATAGACTGCCAAGGAAACAGTTACCTCCTGAGTGGACTCACTGAAGACACAGAATACCTGATCGCTGTCGCCGCTGTGGATACTTACGACCACGAAAGCATCGGAATTACAGGCACCGGTACTCCCTTGGTAAACCCGCTCACACCGGCTGAATTTATAGATTCACCCCAGCGCCGCTCGGTTCAGCTTTCCTGGCAGCCCAACCTCGAATACGATTTAGCCGGCTACCACATCTATCGCAGCACCGATGCAAACGATCCTGGCAGCCTTTTAGCCACCATGGCGGCCTCTGACACCTCATATCAGGATCGTGATGTCTATGGCGGTTTACACAGCTATTACTACCATATTTGTGCCTTTGACCATGCTGGCAATCTCAGCCCCGCCTCCGAGCTCATCCGCTCCAGACCCTTGTCCATGAACCAGGGCGTGCTCATCATCGACGAAACCAAAGGCGGCAGCGGATCCAGTATCTTCCAGCCCACAGATGAGATGATAGATCAATTCTATGCTGAGCTTTTGGAGGGATATGAGCCGCATCTGATAGACCTGGAAGCTTTTCAAGAGCTGAAATTGGCTGATCTGGGCATCTTTTCCTGCGTTCTCTGGCATGGTAACGACCAGGCTGATGTTTCGGGAGCCTCGGCCTATACAGATATCATCCAAAAATATATAGAGTTAGGCGGTAAGCTGCTCTTCAGCGTCTACCATCCCAGCACGGAGTTTGAGCTGAATGAGGGCTATCCGGCCGACTTTGCCCCGGGAAAGTTCATCCACGATGTCTTAGGCATCCAGGCGGTGGATTTCACCAATCAAAGCCGCTTCAAAACCGCTCTGCCCCTACAAGCCGACTACCCGCTCATCGAGGTCGACCCACTCAAGAGCTTAGCCGCCCTCAACCATCATATCACCAGAATAGAAGGCATGACGCCCACTGACGCCGCCACCGCTATCTACTCTTACTCAAGCGATTATGCTGATGACAGCGCACAAGGCTACCTGAACGGTCAAGCTGTGGGCATCCGCAACGACTATGGCCTTGGCACCGCCATCACCTTGAGCTTCCCGCTCTACTTTATGGATGCAGCTAACGCCAAAGCATCGGTGCAACACGTCTTCAGACACGATTTTGCCGAGATTTATCCCTCTGAAATCGATAGCAACACCCCCGCTGCCAGATTGAACCTCTCGCTGCCCTCACCCAATCCCTTCTCCCAAAGCGTCAGCATCACCCTCAAAGCCAAGGATTTCAGCAGAACCGCCACCCTCAAAATCTACAACCAAAGAGGACAATTAGTGCGCACCCTCCTGAATGATAAACCCCTCAACATCGAAGTGTTTAACTGGGATGCCCGTGATGAAAATGGCAAAAAGGTGAGCAGCGGCGTCTACTACCTGCAGGCCAAACAAGGTAACTACGCTGTCAACGAGAAGATAGTGTATCTGAAATAGGCCGACTGCGTCGGCCAGTCGTCAGTAGCCAGTCGCTTCGCAAGCTTCTGGGTTGGGTGCTCTATGTACGGGCGCTCGCTGCGCACCGAAGGTACCGGCGTTAGCCGCACCGCCGATGTCGTGAGTTGCTTCGCAAGCTTCGGGGATAGGTGTGCTATGTATGGTCGCTTGCCATAGCGACCACAATACTGGTAGCCGGCGTTAGACGTAGCGCCGCAATCAAGCGTAGCTTGATTCTTACAGCAGTTCAACCGGCAGCGAGTTTCTCTTACATGAGCGGCTGCACTAACGGTGTAAATGTGTGTAATTGTGGCGTGGACACGCTTGGTTGGCTCTTTTTATTTAAGCCAGCTCCGCTGGCTGGCGGCGGTTCGGCGACCGCCGGCTACATTACTTCTTTGGTCGGTCCGGCGACCGACCCTACAGCGAGCCCGTACATGCAAAAGGCCAGCGTCTGCTGGCCATTTAATCCGTGTAAATTCGTGTAATTCGTGGACAAATAAAGAGCCCCAGAGTCGTCCGTATCTCAGCCACTAATATCCGTATCTTCACAACCAGCGCAGCGACTGACGACTGACGACTGGCTACTGACGACTGCGACGAAGTCGCCCCGTCCGTGTCCATCAGTGGACTTTCTTCTTTATAATTCGTGCAAATTCGTGTAATTCGTGGGCAAATAAAGAGCTTCAGAGCTGTCCGTATCACCACCACAAGCACGCGAGTCTCAACAACCTGCGCAGCGACTCACAACTCACAACTCACTACTCACAACTACTTCTGTAGCACCACTTTCTTAGTCTCGCTATACCCGCCACTGCTCATCTTGTAGAGATAGACGCCTGAAGAAAGTTCCTTACCGGAGCTATCGCGTCCATCCCAAACTATTCCATAATGTCCGGCAGCGTCATGGCCTTTTTCAAAGCTGCGCAAGACCTGACCCTTGAGGTTGAAGATCTCTATCTTCACCTTGCCCGCATCCTTGAGCTGATAGCGGATGGTGGTGTTGGGATTGAAGGGGTTGGGATAGGCATTGTCCAATTTGGTCGCCGTGGGAATGCCGGGAGCACCGGTGTCTCCACTGATGCTGAAGACCACGCTCACAGGGCCATGGAAAGCAAATGTGCCGTCCAGATCCACGTTTTGCAGCCAGTAGTAATAGGTGCCATTTTCCATCAACTCCTTATCCACGTAAACATAGGTCTGCGCGAAAGAGGTATTGGTAGCCGCAATCAGAGGCGAGATTTGCATCGCTGAATCCAGGTTGTCACTGTCGCTACGGAATACGTTGTAACCCAAGGCGTTGGTCTCCGTCTGTGAAACCCAGGTGAGCTGCACGTAGTTTTCCGCGGTCATGGTAGCCGAGAAGTGCGAGAGCGTCACGGGCAGGGTGGGGTCGTTACCGGAACCGGTGAGTAGCTCTATCTCTTGGTTTTTGGCTGCAGTTACTTGTAAAGTGGCTGATCCATTTGCGAATGCAGTGCTGTACCATGTACCGCCCTGCTTGTAGGCTGCCCAATCCGCAGTATCGTTTGAAACACTAATGGTCCAGGGGCCTGGTCCTAACAGTGTAAGACACCTATGGAAACTGACTTGGAAAGCGGGATCAGGAGGATCGCCGGGCGTCGTATTTATAAGGCTATAGTTGGCATGTCCGCCTGTGAAGGTGATCGTGTTTTCTGAATTGCCCTGTGTGGCTATGCCTTTGAAAAAGTCGTAGTAGTCTGTGATTTCTATGTTGTCGATATTGGCACGCTTGGTACCATTGTTGCCGTTCGCTGAGATGCGTAGGCGGATGCTTTTAGAATTGTTGATATTCTTGGAGAATGTCCCCACAGCACTATCTGCCGTGAAGGTACCAACTGGATGCCAAGTCTCTCCCCCAACAGCACCATGGGCATCAGTGCTGTATTCAACTTTCCAGTATGTGTCACTTTCTGTGCCATAACGACGATGCTTAAATGAAACTGTGCCACCACCTTCTGTTTTAAATTCCAACATGGTCATGGAAGCTGAACCTCTTAGACGTGCACTTCTTGCTCCCTCCTTGTAATCAGACGTACTGGTTCCAATCAAGGCTCCTGTCATATTCCACTGAAGTCCACTTAAGATCACTGTTTTAGAATCATAGCTAGATGCTGTTGTCTCACCTGGTCCTTCAAAATCTACCCAGTAGCGAGCATGGATAACTGAGCCACTACAAGTTACACTAAAAGCAAATCCTGGTGTGGACGGAGTGATCATCACAATCTCATTGTTATATTCACCTACCGTTAAACCTTCTATCAAGCGCACATATACATTTTGTTGCACATTACCATTACCATCCACGGGAACATTTAATGACGCTGTATAGGGACCTGCTGCAGCAGTAGCAACTTCATAATGAGATGGTGCAACTACAGAAACGCTTCCACTGAGATTGTATCCAACCATGGTAAAGTTCTTGACTATGGTGGAGCAATTGCCTTCTTTATAGGTGAAGCCAGAAAGAGATTTGGGATAAACATCAAACAAGACGCTTGAACCCACAGGCTGAAATGTGCCCCCAATAGTGATGGGGCCTTGTAAGCCAGCAGTACCGCCTGAAGCCTCAGCGTCATACATATACATCCTAAGATCACAGAACAGCATATTCTGATAACCAGTTACACCTGTGAGCGTCAGAACATTGCCGGTCCAAGTGGATGGATCTAAATCGGGATTTTCTATCACGCCGCCATTATTATTTAAGTCGGTGTGCCCTAAAGAATAGTTGGTAAAAGGTGCGCTAAAGGAGTCTGCACTACCTCTCCACTCAGTTTTGCGGGTTCCTGTTCCGCTCCTACCTATTCCAAAAGTAATAGTATCTACGCTGAACATATAATTGAATCCAGCAGTAATTGTGAAGCCAATGTATTTGTTTGAATCAAAAGAACTATTAGGAGGATCAGCCACAGGCCAATCAGTAGCTCTAAAGTTACCACTGCTCGACGATGATGTCACACCATTTTTCACGATATTCCCCATAGTTACTCCGGCGGGCTGGGTACCGTTGAAGGCGAATGATTGCACATTGCCATCTGAGCCAAAAGTATACGTCGCGGTAAACGACGTCTGTGCAAAGCCGGCTGCGATTGCGAAGACCAGCAGTAAAATTAAACTTAGCTTCTTCATAATATCTCCAATTGAGTTATCATTTTGGGATGGATGAACTGAATTTCCATCCAAGGTCACACTCTAAAAGGGTCGTATCTTTTGTCAAGCCTTAGATTGCATCTTTTTCTTCACATTTGCTGCGGCAGTCTCGCAAGTGACGTCTTGCAAGGCAGATGCATCGCCGGGAAATATCCAATTCAGGGAGGCTTTGCTTGCCTTGTACGGTCGCTCGCCGGGGCGGCTCTTGTAGCCGGCGGTCGCTGAACCGCCGCCAGCCAGCGGAGCTGGCTTCTATCGTCTGTGACTAAACCGCTATCTACGTAACAACAGCGAGTGTTGTCAACTCATGAGGTGCTACTAACGGAAGCTATATGGGGGTTGAACTGCGAATACAAGCGGCTTCGCCGCTTTAAGTATCAAGCTGCGCTTGATTGCTGCGCTTCAGCGAGCGCCGGCTATGGGATTGGTCGGTGCGGCTAACGCCTGTACAATGGCGGTTCGGCGACCGCTCGTACATAAAGAAAGCCCGCGTTTCCGCGGGCTATTCTTTTTATCAAAGACCGGAGGTCTTTACTTTTTCATTACCATCTTCTTAGTGGAGTGGTATTTACCGCTGGTCATCTTGTATTGATAGACACCGGAGGAGACGGTCTTGCCGGAGCTGTCGCGTCCATCCCAGTTGATCTGGTAGTATCCAGCAGCGTCATGGGTTTGGCTAAAGCTACGCACCAATTGGCCGCGGGCGTTGTAGATGTCGATCTTCACATCGCCGGCTTCCTTGAGTTGGTAGCGAATGTTGGTGTTGGGGTTGAAGGGGTTGGGGTAGGCATTCTCAAGTCTGGTCTTGAAAGTAACGCCCGGGGTGCCGCCTTCTCCATCTTCCACGCTGAAGACCACGCTCACGGGGCCGTGGTAGCTCATTGTGCCGTCCAGATCCACGTTTTCCAGCCAGTAGTAGTAAGTTCCATTCTGTTCAAGTTCCTGATCCAGATAGGTGTAGGTGGTAGCTTCAGAGCTGTTGTTGGCTTCGATCAGCTCGCTGATCTTGATGGCGGAGCTCAGCTCATCGCTGGTGTTGCGATAGACGTTGTAGCCCAAGACGTTGGTCTCAGTCTGAGCAATCCAGGTGAGCTGCACGAAGTTCTGAGCGTTGATGGTAGCGGAGAAGTGAGAGAGTGTCACGGGCACGGTGGGGTTTTTGCCATAGCCGATCAACAGTTCGATTTTATCGTTAGCAGTGACTGTACCGGCGGGCACATAGAGGGTGGCTTGTCCACCAACCATTTCCGCGGCATACCATTCGTCATGCAGTTTATAAGCTGCCCAATAGGAATCGGGTTGCTTGTTGGCTGAGACACCGGTATCGATCTGCCAGGGACCATTATCTAACAGGGTGATGCATCTATGGAACAAGACGTTGAATTCAGGATCGGGCAGGGTACTGGGTGTACGGGTATAGTCGTAATTGGCATTGCTGCTTCTCATGGTGATCACGACTTCATCGACAGTTTTGGGCACGTCTTTGTAGAAGTCATAGTAGTCTGCGAGGTCGATGCTGTCGAGGTTCCAACGACGGTCGGATGTGCCAGTATCATTCTCATCGGCATTTCTGAATCGCAGGCGGATGCTTCTGGAATCTCCGATGCTTCCAGTGAAGGTCTGCACATCGGCTGTAGGTGTGAAGGGATCACCGATTTGAGTCCAATCCCCACCCTGATTGATGCTGTATTCTGCTACCCAAGCTTTTTGAGTATCACCACCATATTGACGATACTTGAAGGAAATATCGCCGCCGCCCCAAGGCTTGTCTTCCAGCATGGTCATAGCGGAAGCTCCATAGCCTCTGAAGCGGGCACTTCTTTTGTATTCAAACCAATCATTGCTAAGAGGTGGATCAGAAACCAAGACTTCTGCCAAATTCCAATTGTATCCACTTAAAACCAAATCTGCGGCAGCATAGCTTCGCTTTGTCTCGCCATCATTATCAAAGTCCACCCAGTAGCGAACAGCAGGTGCGGTCACGTCGCCGCCCAAAGTTACATACACAGGATCGATCGGAGCTGGAGATGGATATGGGTAGGCTACCGCTACTCTTTCGGGCTCGTTGTTGTACCAAGTGTAATCGCCCTGAGGAAGGCCAGCTACCAAGCGTACGTAAATTGTTTTTTGAATGGTGCCATCAACGGAGAAAAACTCCAGGTAACTACTGTAGATATCGCCATTGTCAGAGATTTCATAGTGCCCTGATACAGGTGCATGAACCCGGAAAAGTCTATTATCAAGATTGGCTCCGGTGATGGTAAAGGTCTTGTAAGCGGAGGGGCCACTGCCTTCAGGATAAGTAAAGCCGTAAAGCTCGGTAGGCTCGACGACCCAGGTAGGGTCAGTGCTTGGAGGTGCGGTAACGGAGCCATTCAGGGTGACATATTTGTTATCATAGACCTCACTTTGATCACCTTGGGTAATATAACTCACGGTTACGTCTTCATCATAATCGCCCACAGGAAGCCCGGCTTTCAAGCGAGCACAAATTGTGTGATGCACTTCATCATATCCTGACAACTCAATCATTGTACCCCATTCTTGAGGAGCTTTTTCCGGAGAATAGTCATAACCAATTTCAAAATTGGAAAGCTCAGGTATGGAAACCATGAAATATCCACCCAGATTGTATCCATCAATGTTAAAGGTCTGATGATCGGAGGGGCCATTGTCCAATACATAGTCTAAGCCGGTAAGAAGGGTGGGATCGACATCCCAGGTGGGAACGGTGCCGCTGTAGCCGGTCCAAGAGATGTTGTCGATGACGACGTGTCTGTTTTGAGTGGTTAATAACACGTTTTTTATCTTTATGGTGACGTTACCCCCAGTATTGACGTCATAGCTGAAGTCGTGAATGGTGCCGTCTTCCCCTTGAGGATCATCGCCAAATGTTGGTGTGGTAGTCACCTGGACACCATTTACTAATAGTTCCAACTGCCTGACATTATTACCGGTATAAGCTTTTCTGTATTGAAAAGAAAAGTTGCCAACTCCACCGGGAATAGTGGCTTCGAGATAGCTATCAGAGGCTCTTCTCAAAAGTATGCCATTGCCTGTGATGGGATAGTTGCCTTCATCTTGGGCATGCCCATAGTACCAAGTGAAGCCCGCATCGCCGACAAAGTTGCCATCACCGTAGTTGGTACCTGTAGGGGGAGTGCAGTTGTCGAAAGATTCTGTACCTTGAGCCCATACGAGGCCTAAAGCCAAGATGAGCAACATAACTAAACTTAACTTTTTCATAATTCCTCCTAAGAATTACTTGGGTGTTGTTGTGTTGTTGTTGTCGTATTTTTGTCTATGAGATCATCATATAAAGGAGCCTTTTTTTGTCAAGTCTATCTTTGTGTCTTTTTCTTCATTCACGCTCTGGTGTCCTGTAAAGGCGTATCAGAAGTGGTGTTTGCTGACTACGTCGGCCAGTTGTTAGTGGTTAGTTGTTAACCGCTGCGCTAACGGTGTGGATGTGTGTAAATGTAATGTGGATACGCATGATTGGTTCCTTTTATTTAAGCCAGCTCCGCTGGCTGGCGGCGCTACGGCGAGCGCCCGTACAATGGTCGGTCCGGCGACCGACCCTACAGCGAGTCCGTACATGAAAAAGGCCAGCGTTTGCTGGCCATTCAATCCGTGTTAATCCGTGTCCATCAGTGGACTTTCTTCTTTTAATTCGTGTTAATTCGTGTAATTCGTGGATTAAAAAGAAAAACTCCAACGTGGCCTCGATCTACACCACAAACATCAGTATCTACACCACTTGCGCAGCGACTGATTACTGACGACTGGCTACTGACGACTACTTCTGCAGCACCACCTTCTTGCTACCGACGTAAGTCCCGCTGCGCATCTTGAGCAGATACACGCCGGAGGGCAATTCCCTGCCGGAGCTGTCACGGCCATCCCAGAGGAAACCGTAGTGTCCCGCTTCAGCGTGTCTGTGTTCAAAGCTGCGTAAGATCTGGCCACGGGTGTTGTAGATGTCGATCTTCACGAGGCCGGCACTTTCAAGCTGGTAATTGATGGTAGTGCTTGGATTGAAGGGGTTGGGGAAGGCATTTTCCAGCCTGGTAAACGAAGGTATGGCAGGAGCGCCGCCATTGCCACCGATAGTAAACACCACGCTGACAGGGCCATGGTAGCCCATCGTGCCGTCCATGTCCACGTTTTGCAGCCAGTAATAATAAGTTCCGTCCTGATCAACATCCTTGTCCAAGTAGATATAGGTCTGGGGGCTTGAGGTGTTGGTCGCCCCGATCAGCTCAGAAATCTTTTCAGCAGAGCTCAGCTCAGCGCTGGCACCGCGATAGACGTTGTAGCCCAAAAGATTGGTTTCCGTCTGGGAAACCCAGGTGAGCTGCACGTAATTCTGCGCGGTGAGCGTGGCGGAGAAGTGAGAGAGCGTCACGGGCAGCGTGGGATCGTTGCCATTTCCGGTGAGCAACTCGATCTCGGTGCTTCTGGAAGCCGGCACGGTGATAGAACCTGAGCCATTCGTCATTGGAGAGGTAGTCCAGGTATCTCCCTGTTTATAGGCGATCCAGTTGGCATTTTGGTTGGTGACACTAAAAGTCCAAGGGCCTGATCCTAACAGTGTGAGGCAATGGTGGAAACTGGGTGTGAAATTGCTACTATTGGGGACAGGACTGGTTTGAGTATTGATGATGCTGTAGTTGGCGTTGCCACCTGTGACGGTGATCTGGTCGTTTCCAACTGTTTTGTCCACCCCGGCGGGGAAGTCATAATAGTGGGTGACGCGGATGCAGTCGATATTAAGCTGATTATCCGTAGTGCTGCCACCTGTCGAAGCTCTTACGATACGGATACGCACGGGACGGGATTTATTGATGTTTGCGCTGAAGGTCTCTATTACTCTGGGGTTGGGAGGTTGTATGGCGGTAAAAGTGCTACCTATCTGCGTCCAGGAAGTCCCTTGATCAGTGCTGTATTCCACCTTCCAGGCCACCTGATTGTCGGTACCATAGCGACGATAACAGAAGGATACCAGACCAGCACCGTTGGGTTTATCCTGAGTCATGGTCATGGACCCTAAGCCATTCAGCCGTGCACTTCTTTTGCCATTGATAACATTGTCCGAATTGGTTCCAATCAAGGCATCTGTCATATTCCAGTTCAGCCCGTAAGTAAGCCCGCCGTTTAGTTCATTAGTGCCCAAGAGAACTGTTCCGGATCCGATGTATGTTTTTGTCTCATAATCCTTTTCAAAAGCCACATAGTATTCGGGTGACTGAGTGACTGTGCCAAAGCAGTCAATAGTCTTTTCTATATTAAAATTCTCAGGAGGGCTACTACCCTGTATTGCAGCATAATAGCCCGCTGTGACAAAACAGTTGTAGGTGTCTGCAAATAACCCCGGGTCCAAACGCACATAAACAGGTGTGGAAGCTACATTGCCATTGCCATCACTAAGCACGTTCAACATAGTTTTATAGTCACCATTTTCTGTTAAACTCACTTCATAGCCGCCCAATGCGGTAACGAGAACCGAATGGTTTGCATACAAACCGGATGCAGTCACGGTGAAGCTCTGAGCTGGTGAAGGGCCACTGCCCTGCTGATAAGTAAAGCCGGTGAGCTGAGTTGTAGAAACCTCGACCGAAGGAATATAGGAATAGGTACCCGTGATGGTGATGGGGCCCTGGAGGCCGGCGGTTCCTGAGGAAGTTTCAGCACCACACATATACATTCTGAAACCGCAGCTTGTGGTAACATTCTGATAGGCAGCAATAGCTGGAATTGTGATGCCGATACCAGTCCAACCATAGTCCAAGTCAGGATTTTCTAACATTTTAGCATATAATCCGGACGAATGATAAGTTATGCCCGGAACCACAGTATAGCTTGTGAGTACACTTGAACTACCATAGTTGTTGTTACTACCTCTCCACTCGGTATATCTTGTCCCATCGGCATTCCTACCGATGCCAAATGTAATGGTATTGATAGTAAACTTATAACCTGGTTTGGCAGAGATGGTGAAACCAATGTATTTGCCCGTGTCGCTCCACGGATCTGTAGGCCAACCTGAGGCTCTAAAGTTGCCGTCACTGCTTACAGTGGTTACCCCTTGTTTCACCATAGGACCCGGATTTATCCCACCGATAGGACTGCCGTTATAGGCAAATGACTGCACGTTGCCACCTGTACCAAAGGTATAGGTAGCCGTAAATTGCGTCTGGGCGACACCGGCCACCACAGCCAGTGCCAGAACGAAAATTAAACTTAGCTTCTTCATAATAATACTCCTTGTCGTGTCATACGTTATCAGCCCTTCTTCAGGTCAAAAACGCATACGGCGCCATTGTCTGAGGGGTTGGGTTTTTTGTCAAGTTAAGAATCGCACTTTTGGAAATTTGTGAGATCATCTTTATTCTCATGACCTTAACCAGATGCGCTGAAACCGCATTCAGAGGTTTTTTTGGTTTTTCCACGAATTGCACGAACGGGGCAACTTCGTCGCAGTTGTCAGTAGCCAGTCGTCAGTAGTCAGTCGCTGCGCAGGTTGATGGACACGGATTAACACAGATTAAATTGCCAGTTACCGCTGGCTACCACTAAGTTGCCAGTTGTGAGCGGCTTCGGGGAGAGGTGTGTTCTGTGATGTAGATCGAGGTAATAGACTAAAGGGATTTTTCTTTGCATTTTCGCCCTTAATTACCCCTGAAAAACCGAGAATATATCGAAACATTTGACTTTTTGAAAAGGTTCACCTCTTTTTTGGGGCCTTCTCCGCCCAAACGTGTAACCTACTGCAATCCTATGCCGTTCCTGCTCGATGGAGGAGGAGCCGAGCAGGGGCGGGGCAGGGACGCCGCATGAACAGCGGCTTTATGGGGGGTCAAAAACGGCTGTTCCCCGTTACTTTTTCCCGTGCTGAAGTCAATATTTTCAGAAACAGCTCATTTTTCGGGAGTCGGAGCCGATGGGATGAACTCCTACTAAAATAGTAGGTGTTTGGTGTGTGTTTATAGGAAAAGGGGGCGACTTCGTCGCAGTCGTCAGTAGCCAGTCGTCAGTCGTCAGTCGCTGCGCTGGTGGTGTAGATGGGTGTGCTCTGCGGCGAAGATCGAGGACGCGGTGGAGCTCGTTCTTTCATCCACGAATTACACGAATTAGCACGAATTTAAAAGAAGAAAGTCCACTGATGAACACGGATTAACACGGATTAAATGGCCAGTAGACGCTGGCTTTTCATGTACGGTCGGTCGATGTAGGGTCGGTCGCCGGACCGACCACAGTGCTGGTACGGGCGTTAGTCGCGCACCGAAGGTACCGGCCTTAGCCGCACCTACCGGACTTTACCACAAAGCATATCCAGCTCTACCAATAGCGAAGCGGCTGACGACTGACGACTCACAACTGACGACTCACAACTGACGACTCACAACTGCGAGCGAAGCTCGCCCCCGTCCAGAGAAAACTCTTGACTAAAAAGCGCCCTTCCACAGAGATGGCGAACTAATCTAATAACCAAGGAACTAATAAATGAAGATAGACAACAGGGATTATCGGAGCGTCTGGTTTGAAGAGGGTCAACTGCTGATGATAGATCAGAACAAGCTGCCTTTTGAGTTTGAGATCAAGGCTTTTGCCGATCATGAGGATGTGATGGAAGCCATCCGCGTGATGACTGTGCGTGGTGCTCCAGCGATCGGTGTGGCGGGTGCCTATGGCATGGCTTTGGCGGCGCTGAACGCTCCGGATTCCGGCTTTCGGGCAACCTTGCGCAAGGCACATGAAGAGCTGTGCAGTTGCCGTCCCACGGCCATCGACCTGCGCAGCGGCGTTGATCACGTCTATGAGAGCACGATCAAGTTTATCCCCAATCTCGAGCATGCCAAAAAGGTGGCGCTACTTGCGGCGGAAGAGTTTGCCGAGCGGGTGGTGAATGAGTGTTTTAAGATCGGTCAGATGGGCGCCTCGTTGATCACACCCGGCGCCAAGATCCTCACTCATTGCAATGCGGGTGCTTTGGCGACGGTGGATCACGGAACCGCTTTGGCTGTGATTCGGGCTGCTTTTGCCAAGAATCCAGACCTCTTCGTCTATGTGGACGAGACGCGTCCCCGCTTGCAGGGAGCGCGGCTCACCGCTTGGGAACTGCAACAGGAAGGCATCCCGCATGCCATCATCGCCGATAATGCTGCGGGCTATTACTTTTCGCAGGGCGAGATCGACATCGTGATCACGGGCGCAGACCGAATCTGCACCAATGGCGACATCGCCAACAAGATCGGCACCTACGAAAAAGCCGTTTTGGCAAAGGTGCACGAGGTTCCCTTCTACATCGCCGCACCGCTCAGCACCTTCGATCTTTACTGTCCCAAAGGCTCGGACATCCCCATAGAATTCAGAGACCCAGAGGAGATCACCGAATTTGAGGGTCTGAGGTTAGCCAACCTCGGTTCGCCCGCTCTGAACCCCGCTTTTGACATCACACCCGCCGAATATATAGACGGCATCATCACTCCCTGTGGCGTTTTTGAGGCCAAAGACGCAGCGCGGAAGATAGGAGAATCCAGTTGAAGAAACGCGCTGATCTGATCATCTCCGGTGCCACCATCCTCAGCATGGATGCGGATTTGAACATCTACCGGGAGCACGATTTGATCGTGACGGATGGTAAGATCAGCGCCATCGCAGCGCAAGGCAAGCACGATTGGCAGGCTCTTCAGAGTGTGGATGCGCACGATTGCATCGTGATGCCGGGAATGATCAACACGCACAGCCATCTGCCCATGAGCTGGTTTCGGGGCTTGGCGGATGACCTGCCGCTGGACATCTGGCTCAATCACTACATCTGGCCTCTGGAAGCAAGGCTGCTGAGCAAAAGCTTCATCTATGACGCCACGCTCTTCGGCGCAGGTGAGATGCTGAAAAGCGGCATCACCATGACCAACGACATGTATTTTGAGATGAGCGCCATCGCCGAAGCCTGCAGCAAAGCCGGTCTGCGCGCCCTGATCTCGGAAGCCGTGATCGAGGCTAAAATGGGTGCGGATTACCGTCCTTCTCTTTTTGTGCTCAAATATGAAGAGCAATTTCGGGATCAGCCTTTGGTGGATTTCAGTCTGGCGCCGCACTCCATCTACACCTGCTCAAGCGAGATGCTCAAGCGTTGCGCAGATGCTGCTCTGGAGCACGGTCTGCTGATCCACATCCACCTCAGCGAAACGGCGGCGGAAGTGGAGAACTGCCTGAGCGAACACGGCAAAAGACCGGTTCACTATCTGAACGACCTCGGCCTCTTTGAGGCAAAATGCCTCTTGGCGCATGGGGTTCATGTGGACTCCAGCGAGATGGAAGTGTTGCAACAAAAGCCTGTCTCCATCGGCATCTGCACGGACAGCAACCTGAAATTGGCTTCCGGTTTGGCGCCCATCAAGAGCTATCTGGAGCACGGGATCAACCTCTCCTTGGGCACAGACTCCGTGGCCAGTAACAACGATCTGGACTTGCTGGGTGAGCTTTCCAACACCGCCAAACTGCACAAAGCGCTCAATCACGACCCTGCCTTTTTGCCTGCCATCGAGGCGCTGAAATTGGTCACGATCAACGCTGCCAAGGCTTTGGGCGTGGAGGAACGGCGCGGCTCTTTGGAAGTGGGCAAGGATGCAGACTTCCTCATCATCGACACGCAGTCACTCAACAGCCAGCCGCTCTATGAGCCGGCATCACAGCTCGTTTATGCCACCAATTCCCGCCAGATTCGAGACGTCTTTGTGGCGGGCAGGCAGGTGGTGAAAGAGCAGCGTTTGGTCAATCTCGATGAGGCGGAACTGCTGCAGACCGCCGGACGCTATGCGCAGTTGATCCGAGAGGAGCTCGGGCTGTGATCTCGATCAAAAACCGGCGCGCCACGCACGACTATTACATCGTGCAGAAGTATGAAGCGGGAATCGTGCTCAAAGGAACCGAAATCAAGAGCATCCGCGCCGGAGCGGTAAACTTCAAGGATAGCTATGCCCGCATCATCAACGATGAATGCTGGCTTTTGAACCTGCACATCAGCCCTTGGGAAAAGAGTGCCTACTTCAATCACGAAGCGGAGCGCAAGCGCAAGCTGCTGCTGCACCGTCACGAGATCAGACGCCTGAGAACCAAGGTGGAAGAGCAAGGCATGACGCTCATCCCGCTGGAGGTCTTCATCAACGAGGCGGGGCTGTGCAAGGTGATCATCGCCTTGGCCAAGGGAAAACACACTTTTGACAAGCGCGACAGCATCAAAAAGCGTGATCAAGAGCGGGAAAGATACAGAACGGTGGACTTCTGATGCTGCGGTCAGACAGGCAAGCCGGCGCACGGGATGCACAAAGCGTTCCAGACTCTGTTAATAAAAATGATATTGACAACATCCCCGCCTCTATTTTGTATCCTGCAGAAAGACGAAATAACTATGGGGGATCACATAAATGACGGAAATGACACTGACTAAGCCCTTGAAGATGCCAAGGTTCTTCCTGCGCAATTCGCGCCTGAGGGACTTCCGTGCCCACATTAACATCTACATCGAAAAGCGAAATTACATCGTGAAAACAGCGGATAGTAATGAGGAGCTGCGCGCCGCCCTGAAACTGAGACACGAAGTCTTTTTGGAGGAACTGCTCAAAAAAACGACCAGAAGCGGCTACGACATCGACCGCTTTGATAAAACATGTGACCATCTGCTCATTATCGACAAAAACAAGGATCTGGTGATCGGCACCTACAGACTCCAATCCTCGCTGCACACCAAACGCTGGTATACCGCCACCGAATTCCATATGAAGCGGATGCTTAAAGGACTGCCCGGCAATAAACTGGAGCTGGGACGTGCCTGCGTTCACAAGGACTACCGCAACGGCGTCACCATCGCCCTCTTGTGGGAAGGCATTCACGCCTACATCCAAGCCAGCCAAACTCATTATCTCTTCGGCTGTTCCAGCATCAAAACCATGGATAAAGAAGAGATCAAAGGCATCTATCACTACCTCAAAAACGAAGGCCACCTCACTCACGACCATCGGGTGCGCCCTAAAGGGAAATTCAAGGTTCCCGGCATGAGCGCTCACCTGAGAAGGGTGAGAAAGAAGCCGCATCTGGCACCCCGGGAAGACCTGCACATCCACAAAGATCAGATCCCGCCTCTGCTCAAGTCCTACCTCAAAGTGGGAGCCAAGGTCTGTGGAGTGCCCGCTTTAGACCGTGATTTCCGCTGCATCGACTTCCTCACGCTGCTCAAGGTGCAGGATATCGGCGATAAATACAACCGTAAATTTGGCCAGGATTAGCCTCTTAGAAAGATGAAACTCAAGAATCTGCCCCAGACAGCTTTAGTGTTGGTCACTTTTTTGATTTATCATATCTGGGCCTGGATTCTGTTTAAATTTTGCCGCAACCGGACGAGCTGGCGTAAGCGTGCGGTCAAATACACCAGCACCATGAGCCGCATCATCGCCAAAGAGCTCAATTTCCATGTGACGCTGCACGGTGGCGAAAACCTGGCTCAGATGCGGGATAAAAGCTATCTGCTGGTGGCTAACCACTGCTCTTACATGGACATCCTGCTGCTTTCCTGGCAACAGCCTGCCAGCTTTATCACCAGCGTGGAAATGGGCAATACTCCCTTCTTGGGCAGCATCACGCGAGTGGGTGGAAGTCTTTATACCGAAAGGGATAAACCCGTCTCACTGCCTCAAGAAATCAAGCGATTTGCCCAAGCCATCAGGGAAGGATTTAAGGTGGTGCTCTTCCCGGAAGGAACCAGCACGGACGGCAGCACCATCAAAGACTTCCGCTCCAGCCTCTTCCAAGTGGCCGTGGAAGCGCAATGCCCCATCCTGCCCGTCTGCATCAAGTATACGCATATCGACAGGCAACCCTTTGGCAGAGACAACCATCAGCTCGTCTGCTGGTATGGGGATATGGATTTCATGCCCCACTTTCTCAGCATGATGGGACACCGTTTCGAGGTGGAAATCACCGTGCGCCCAGCCATAGCATTTGATGCCAGTAAATCCAGAGCTGAACTCTCTCAGCAAGTGCGACAGCAGCTTCTGGAAATCTATCATAACGTTTAGATAAAGGAGAATTATATGGATAAGCTCAACCTCGGCAAGGTCAACTTCCTGATTTTGATCATCGCCGCCGTCCTCTTGGTCGTGGGCTACTTTATCATGGCCATGAACGACATCGTTATCTCGCCGCTCATCCTCAGTTTGGTCTACGCAGTCATCATCCCCTTTGCCCTGCTCTATAAACCGAAAGACAAAGAATGAGCATCTTCACGGATGAGAGCGCAGCTAAGCTGAAGAAGCTGCAACTCTTTGCCAAAAGCATCGTGGAAGGCTTTTTGGTGGGATTACACCGCAGCCCTTATCACGGCTTTAGCGTAGAATTTTCCGATCACCGTGAATATAACGACGGTGAACCGCTCAAAGATATAGATTGGAAGATCGTCGCCCGCACCGACCGCTACTACGTCAAACGCTACGAAGAGGAAACCAACCTCCGCTGCATGATCCTGCTTGACCACAGCCGCTCTATGTTCTACGATTCCGGTAGCGGCAGTAAGATGGATTATGCCAGGCGTTTAGCCGCTGCGCTCAGTTGGCTGATGATCTCGCAAAAGGATGCCGTGGGCTTGGTGACCTTCAACGAGGAGGTGAGCCTCAGGATGGCACCCAAGGCATATAAGGCCTATCTGCCTCAAATCTTCGCCGCCTTGGTGCATCTGGAAGCTGCCGGCGGAACAAACATCAGCGCTGCACTGCACTCCATCGCCGCCTCACTCAATAAACGCAGCCTTGTCATCCTCATCTCCGATCTCTTGGACGAGCCAGCCGAGATCATCAAAGCGCTCAAACACTTTCGCATCCAAAAACATGAGGTCTTGATCTTCCATATCGTGGATAAGGACGAGGCGGAATTCAAATTTAGACGTGAAACCCAATTTGTGGATAGCGAGACGGGCGAGAAGATCATCGTTACACCCTGGCAAATCCGCAAGCAATATCTGCGAAATTATGAGGCTCATCTGACAGAATTGAGAGAGGGATTTCAGCACTACCAGATCGAATACAACCCCGTTCACACCGAAATCCCCCTGAATGACCTGCTGCTAAAATACCTTTTAAAGAGGCGAAAAGGATGAGGTCAATATCCAAAGACGGGTTTGAGGCCGGAAGCTGTTTAAAGCGAGATTTGGTGGCTTAAATGAAAAACGTCCTTTTTATCGATTCAGCACTCTTGTATGAGAAGTTAGTGGAGGCTCTGGGTCAGATTTACTGCCGTCCGGATGAGAGGGTACTAAAACTGATCCGTGAATATGAAGCAAATGAGACTCACCCCTTAGCCAAGGATATGCTACAGACGATCCTGAGAAATGCGGACATCGCCTGTGCTGAAGGCTTGCCCTGCTGCCAGGATACCGGCACACCGGTGCTGTTCATCGAAAAAGGTGAAGACTTATGCCTCTGTGGAGACGATATCCTCAGCACGATCGAGTCGGCTCTTGAGGAGGGCTGGCGGAAGTATCACCTGCGGCACAGCCTGGTGGAGGAACCGCTCTTTGAGAGAAAGATCATCAAGGATCGAGCTGCACCTGTCATTCATTGGGAGGTGGTCCCGGGTGAAGGTTTGAAGGTGAAGCTGGCCTTGAAAGGTGGCGGTGCCGAGAATATGGCCGCTCACTACATGCTTCCCACTTCAACCGATGTGGATGGGATAGTTGCTAAGGTGGTAGAGCATGTGGTGGGTGTGGGAGGTCAGCCCTGTCCGCCCGTAATCGTGGGTATCGGTTTGGGTGGTAATTTTGAGAGCTCGGCAATCTTGGCGAAGAAGGCATTGTTGGAACCCACAGGCAGAGAACACCCCGATCCTAGGTATGCTGAGTTAGAAAAGAAGATCTTGAGTGAGATCAACAGGCAAGGTAAAGGAGTGATGGGCATGGGTGCCGGGCCTACCGCTTTGGCCGTTCAGATTCTCACCGCTCCCTGTCATATTGCTTCCCTGCCTTTGGCGATCAATTTGGATTGCCACGCCCACCGGCATACCAGTTTCACCCTCTGAGGTTTCACGTGAAACATCGAGACCTGCCATGAAGACACACAAGATTTCCCTCCCCCTCAGCTCTGAGAACATTCTCAGCCTCTCCCCAGGCGATAAAGTCCTGCTCACCGGCACACTCTATACCGCCCGTGATAAAGCTCACCGGCGCTTAGTTGACCTCATCCAGCAAGGGAAACCTCTACCTCTACCCCTGAGCGAAACCGCCATCTTCTATTGTGGTCCTTCACCGATCCCACCCGGTAAAATCTGCGGTGCCATCGGCCCCACCACTTCCTCACGTATGGATACCTACACTCCCACTCTCTTGGAGCACGGACTCAAGGTGATGATCGGCAAAGGCGAGCGTTCCGCCACTGTCAAAGAAGCAATCAAGCAACACCAAGCCCTCTATTTGGTGGCAACCGGTGGCGTGTCGGCCTATCTCTCCACGCATGTGACCAAGTTTGAGCTCTTCCTCTGGCCGGAATTTGGTGCCGAAGCGATCTACAAAATGGAAGTGGTCGACTTCCCCTGTTACGTATCAAACTGAAGTATCAGCAGGCTTTTTCCCCACGCTGAAGGCGTAGATCACAAACTCCTCTCTGCCATCTACACCAATCACCTCATTCATCGCCTCATCCTGATAGGCTCCGATCATGCAAGCGCCGGCACCGATAGCTTCACAGGCAAGCGAGATGTTCTGTCCCACATGCCCGGCATCAAGATAGAGATACCTATAGGCTCTCTGGACATATCTCCAGGCGGTGCGCTGCGGGATGGCACTCACGATAAAGGTCACCGCTGATTTGGTTACCATTTCCTGTCCCATAGCCGCCTCATATACCTGATTGGCTATATCGGCATCTTTTTCTAACCTAACCAATTCATGCTTCACAGGATGGTAGTGGTACAAGCCCGCCTCAATCCCCTGCACCTTATTGATCAGCAGGTAGCATTCCAGCGGATGTCTCGCTCCCGCAGAAGGCACATTGCGCAGGGTAAATTCAACCCTTTCGGTGGATTTCAAGTCTTTAACCCAAAAGCCCGCCCAGAACAAAAAGGACAGCTCATCCCTGCTCAAAGGCTCATCGCTGTATTGACGGGTGCTGCGCCGATTTTGGATCGCATCATAGAGGCTGAGCTTGGGCTTCTCTATCTTGTCCACCGCCGGCAAGGCAATGCTTTCACCCTTGATTTCCTTGATCGCATCCGGACGGTGCACTCCCTTTTGTTGATCGCTGGTTTTGCCGTAGAGATAGCGGGTTAGCCTCACAAATTCAGGCCCGATGTCCGCTGCCTTCTCCCTATCTTTCTGGATTTCTTTTATCTGTTCTTCAAAGCTTCCTTCCATGCTGTCATACTCATCTTCAGACAGCTTGGCATGTTTCATGATCTCTTCTTTGGATGCGCCGCGCACCTTATTAAACAAGTATTCAAAAGTCTTCCTATCCATCTTCTTAGCTCCTATAGTAATTCATCGTGTTTCTCTTTCTTCAGCAAGTCCACAAGCTGCCGCACCGATTCACTGCTCCGCTTAGGGCAGATGAGCAAGGCGTCTTTCCCCTCCACGATGCAGAGGTCTTCCACATCGATCAATGCTGTGAACTTACTGGTATGCACGTAGTTATCCTTGCTATTCAGCGCCAGGCCTCCACTCTTGAAGCTGTTGCCATCCTCATCCTTATCAGAAAGATTGTCCAAAGCTTCCCAACTGCCCACATCGCTCCAGCCATAATCCACTGGGATCACTGCCCGGTTGGCTGCCTTTTCCATGATGGCGATATCTATGGGCAGCTTCGGCATCTGAAAATAAAGCTCATCCTTAGATTCAGCTCCGGCTTCTCTGGCTTCCGTGATCGTCCCTGCCAACGATAAAGCCTCCGGCAGATAGGAAGCAAAAGTCCGCTTGAGCGTCTCCAAAGTCCAGCAAAACATCCCCGAATTCCAGTAGAAATTGCCCTGCTGTAAAAAGGAGATCGCCGTCTGCAGATCCGGCTTTTCTTTGAATTGCTGCACAGCTTGAATGCCCAGCTCAAGCTCCTCTCCCGCTTGGATATAGCCATATCCGGTAGCCGGATAGCTCGGTTTGATCCCAAAGGTCACCAGCATCCCCTTAGCCGCCGCTTTTTCAGCCACTTTCAGGCTCTTGAGAAAGCTCTTGGTATCCCGAATATAATGATCCGCGGGCAGCACAACCATAGCCGTATCAGGAGGGTAGCGTCTGCCGAGATAGGACAGGCTGAGTGCGAGACAGGGAGCGGTATTCATGCCCACCGGCTCGACGATGATATTCTCCTCGGGCATTTCCTGCAGATGCTCTTTCACCAAATGCACCTGATCTTGGGAAGTCACCACATAGATATCCTGCGCTTGAATCAGGGGTAAAAGACGCTCGAAGGTCACCTGGATCATGGACTTATCGCCCAAGATGGGCAGATACTGCTTGGGAAAAGAACGGGTGCTGGCCGGCCAAAACCGGGTTCCCACACCCCCAGCCATGATGAGTGCTATCATGTTAATCCGTTATCCTTTGCGCATCTTTGGGATACTGAAAGTTCCACACCGATGCGGCGATGGCTTGATTGATCTTGATACCAGAAAAGCTGTATTTCACCGTGTTGCCGCTATGTGCCTTGTAGCTCAAGGCTTGGATGATGCCGGTCTTGCTGTTGACAGTAGCCGAAATACTCGTTAGCATGGCATCCTTCTTGGGCTTCAGATCCACTGTCATCAGCTCACCTTTGCCCTTCTTTACGCTCACGGTGGAGCGCCCCCAATAGAGCTGCAGCAGTTCCAGAGGATTCATGCGCTGGTATTGCTCCACAATCTCCGAGGTGTAGATGGTGTTGGAACCGGCATCATAGAGCGTGAATTTGCCTTTTTCGATCAGCATCCTCTGCGTGGACGGCTTATCAAAGTGCATCAGCAGCCGTCCGGGCGTAAAGTACATATTCCCAGTGTAGTTGATGGTGGACTTCAGCTCCGCAAAGTAGTTAGTTTGCGTCACCTTAGCCTGATAGCTGGAGATGCTTTTGTAGGCTGAACTGATCTTTTGATACAGTTCTCCAGACTTCATCGCATTCAAGCTCAAAGCCACCAAGATAATGATTAGTGTGATTAAAAACTTGGGTTTCATTGCTTTACTCCTCTTCTCTGATAAACCCCAACCGGATCAGATCATCGCGGCTGGCCAAAACATCGCGCGATTTGGAGCCCGCATGCGGCCCCACGATATGCGCTCGTTCCAGCAGGTCTACCAGACGCCCCGCCCGTGCATAGCCTATCTTGAAGTGCCTCTGCAACATAGACACCGACGCCGTATTGGTTCTCACCACCACGATCGCCGCTTCCGGGAAGAGCTCATCGTCGTAATCAAACATGTTAAAGCCGCTTTTGCCCTCTTCCGGCAGCGAGAAGTCCAGCTCCGGCTTGGGCTGCATGGCCAGAAAATCGCAAACTCGGGCGATTTCGCTATCGCTCACGTAGGCGCCGTGGATGCGGATGGGCATAGCTTTACCGGGCGGTAAGAATAGCATATCTCCCAGTCCCAGAAGCCTTTCCGCACCGATCATATCCAAGATCACGCGAGAATCCACCCTCGATGACACCTGGAAGGCGATGCGTGCCGGGAAGTTTGCCTTGATGATACCCGTAATCACTTTGATGGAAGGCCGTTGCGTAGCCAAGATCAGGTGAATACCCACCGCACGTGCCATCTGTGCCAAGCGTGTGATCGGCAGCTCGATTTCCTTGCCGCTGGTCATGATCAGATCCGCAAATTCATCCACGATAATCACGATGGCCGGCAGCGGTTCCAGCTCCAATTCCTTTTCACGCAGCGCTTTCTCATTATAGCCCGCCAAATCTCTCACCTTCGCTTCCTGCAGCAGTTCATAGCGGCGTTCCATCTCGCGCACCGCCCAGAACATATTTTCTAAGGCATCATCCGGCTCGGTGACCACGTTGCCGATCAGGTGCGGCAGCTCGTTATAGCCCGCCAATTCCACCCTTTTGGGGTCGATCAGCAGCAATCTCACCTCATCCGGCGTACTGCGCAAGATCAGGCTCATGATGATAGTGTTGATACAGACACTTTTACCGCTTCCCGTCGCACCGGCGATCAGCAGATGCGGCATTTTGGAGAGGTCGGTCACCACCGGTTTGCCGGCGATGTCTTTTCCCAAACCAAACATCAGCCTACTCTTGGCACTCTTCATTTCCTCGCAGAGCAGTAGGTCTTTGAGGTAGATCATATCGCGGGTGTGGTTGGGGATTTCAATGCCGATCAGCCCACGTCCGGGAATAGGCGCCTGCACCCTGATGCTGCGTGCCTTGATCGCCAGCGCCAGATCATCGGCCAGCGAGGCAAACTTATTGACTTTCACGCCTTTAGCCGGCTCCAGCTCATATTGAGTGATGATGGGGCCGATATTGACGTTGCGCACCTCCGCCTCAATACCAAACTCCGCCAATTTATCCTTCAGCAGGCTGCTGGTAGAAAGAATCTGCGCCTCAATCTCCTTCCGGTCGCTCTCCGAAAGCTTGACCGGACTCTCCAAAAAGTCGTTGATCGACGGGATCACATACTCGTGTCTATCGCCCTCTGCCTTGGTTTTTTCCTTCTTTGGCTCCTCCTTTTTCTTGGCAGGAGCTTCCTTTTCTGGCTCTACTGGCGGCGTATCTTCATGACCATGGATGACGGGTGTGCTATCTTTTTGCTCTTCCTCTTTTACAGCGGGTGCAGGCACATCCTGATTGATGGTAGGCTTTTCCGGCTTGACCTTTGGCTCACGCTGCGTAAAGCTCTGCATCAGCGCCAGCGACCAGGTTTTGAGGCGTTGCCACTCCAAAATCAGGATCACGCTCAATACGATGGCCGTGATCAGGATGATCGTGGTGCCCAAACTGCTGAAAACAGCCGTCAGCAAGCTGTAAAGCGCCCCGGGCAGGATGCCATAGCCCGCGCTGCCCGCATTATGAGAGAGAAGGATTTGCAAGAGGAAGATCACGATGAGAAAGAGCAGCAGCTTTTGCCGGCCTTTGGGCGTTTGCGGCTCCAAAAAGTAGAGCAAAGCGATGATGCCGATGAGGATAAAGGACAGTAGTGAAAAGACATAGCCCAAGAGATAAACGCAGAGATTGCCCATCAGGATGCCAAAGACACCCACCAGATTCTGGGTCTCTGAGGAAAACCAGCCGGCAAAGCCTGCCGCACTTTGCAGATGCTTCCAATCGTCGTCCAACGATTTCGGCCCGTAGGCCAGCGCCAAAACCATCAGAAAACAGACGATAAAGATGACGGCGCTGATCAGTCTGTTCAGCCAGGGTTTTGGCTTGCTTGAGGAGGTTTTTTGCTTCTTCTTTGCCATGTTGCCTCACACGTTGAAACGGATATGCACGATTTCGCCATCTTGAACGAGGTAATTCTTGCCCTCAAGGCGAAAGAGCCCCTTTTCCTTGAGCACTTTCTCGCTGCCGTGCTCCAGAATCTGTTCATAGTTAAAGCATTCCGCCCGGATAAAGCCCCGCGCCAGATCGCTATGAATCTTGCCCGCAGCGGTGAGCGCATTATCGCCTTTGACAATAGTCCACGCGCGCACCTCGTCTTCGCCCACGGTGAAAAAGCTGATGTAGCCCATCATCAGATAGCTTTGGTGGATGAGCCGGTCTTTGATCGAGCTCTGGATACCCATATCCTCCATAAACATCTGCGCTTCCTCGTCTTCCAGCTTGGCCAGTTCTTCCTCAAAGCGACCCGCTATCTCAATCGCCATGATGCCTTTAGCCTCAAAAGCCCGGATCATCTCCTCATTTTTGCCAAATCCGTCCTCATCGCTGTTGAGGATCACCATCAGTGGTTTGGCGCTGAAGAAGGCAAAGCCTTTGAGGCTCTTGGCTTCCTCTTCTTTGAGCTCGAGTGTGCGCAGGGGCTTATTTTCCCGCAGATGCTCACAGATTTGCTCCAAGACCTTCTCCTCCAGTTGGATAGCGGGAGTCTTCACGCCGCGTTTGTAGTCCAGATGGATCTTCTCCAAGCGCTTTTCCGCCAAGATGAGATCGTTGAGAATCATCTCTTCTTCAAAGGATTCAAAGTCTTGCAGAGGCTGCACTTCGCCGATCAGGCTGTCCAGCTCGTCATCGGCAAAGTTCCTTATCACCAAGGCAAAGCCCTCGCAGGTCTTGATGTCGTTGTAAAGGGTGTTTTCTTTGCTGTCTATCTGCCCACCAAAGATGCCGGGGTAATCCCGAAACTCGATATTGGCATAGATAGTCTTTTGGGGTTTATAGATTTCGGAGAGCCGGCTCACGCGCTCATCCAATACCGGCACCACGCAGATATTGGGTTCCGTGGCTGCGGGAGCGTATTTGTCGGTGGAGACGCTGAGTCCGGAGAGTGCGTTGAAGACGGTGCTTTTACCGCTTTTGGGTTTTCCTATGAGAGCTATTTTCATTTATTGTCCTTATTCTTCACTGTACGGGCGCTCGCTGTAGCGCTGGGAGTACGGGTATTGGCTGTAGTTTTGTGCAAGCTTCGCTTGTATCGGGATGAGCCGGCTACAGGATTGGTCGCTTCATCTAACGACCGTACCTCGCTGATTGATTTTAAACTTCTGATTTCGCCGGGCGTGAGCGGACGCCAATGCCCCAAGGGCAGGTTTTTGAGCGTAATCGGCCCAAATTGTAGTCTTTTGAGATTCATCACCTTGGAGCCCACGGCTTCTATCATCTGACGTATCTGTCGTTTGCGTCCTTCGTAGATCACTATTTTGAGCACCATGCTGCCCTCTTTTTGTTCTTTTACAAACACTCCTGCGGGTGCAGTGGTTCCCGCCTGGATCGGCACTCCCTGACGCAACATTTGGATGCTTTTCTTGTTGATCGGCGGTGTGATGACGGCTTTGTAAACCTTTTCCACTTTGAAGGATGGATGTGTGAGCCGGTTGATCAGCTCGCCGTCGTTGGTGAGCAGCAGCAGGCCCTCGGAGTTTTTGTCCAGTCTGCCCGCATAATTCATGCCTTTTGCCTCGGGCGGCAGCAGGTCAAAGATGGTGGGGCGCTGCATTTCATCGCTATGCGTGACCACGTAGCCTTTGGGCTTGTTGAGGATCAGATACAGCTTTTCGCCGCTGCTCTTGATTTCCATCCCGTCCACGCTCACCTTGTCAGTTGCGGGATCAACCTTTGTGGCCAGCTCGGTGCAGATTTCGCCATTGAGGCTGACGCGGCCGGCTTTGATCAGCTCCTCAGCCTTGCGGCGCGAGCTATAGCCGTGCAGGGCAAGATAGCGATTCAGCCGCATCTCACCAGCGTTCGAGGCTGTTTTGGATGATGGTGTTAAAGAGGTCTTTGATGAGTGCATCGGTAGCTTCCTCACGGCTCTTGTTTTTGCTGGTGGCGGCTTGACCCACGGCGTAGGTCTGGCTCAGCGACAGCGCTTTATTTTCCCAGATCGTCTCGTTTTTGCTCAAATCGGTAAAATTGATGCTCAAGCTCAGCGTGAGCCGGTAGTCCTGAATTTTGTTGTTGGCATCATAGCTGTGGATGTTTTCCTCAAAGCTAAAGATCACACCTTCGATAAGGCAGTCCGGGTCCTGCGTGACCGGCTTGAGCCGGCCATCGTTTCGAAACTGCAAATTGAGCCCGGAGAAGACATTTTCTCCGATTTCAAAGCTCGAACTTCGGTTTTCAAATGCTGCTATTCTAACTTTTTTTAGGTGTGGGTAAGTGTTTGAATACACAGAATATGAGCACCCAAAAAGTACCACTAACAGCAAGGCGATAGTAATAAAAGTCTTGACCATTAGGCAAGGCTAAAAAAAACTATATCCTTGTCAAGTTAAACCTTGACTTAAACCGAAAATTATCTAATATCGCCGATACAAAAAAGGAGGTATCAATGGCCAAAAAGTACATTTCCATTGCGGAAACCGCCAAAAAACTGAAAGTATCTGAGAAGGTCATCCAAGAGATGATCAACAGCAAGGTCTTTGAGACCAAGATGGTTGGGAAAAACGTCAAGATTGACGAGGATTCCCTCAACGAGTGGTTGGAACACCTCGATGACCGCCAGGAAAAGATGTTGGCACTCAAGCGTGTCATCTGTCACTTTGAAGAGTATATGCGTCCGGAAAACATCTTCCTGGATTTTGAGACCGAAAACAAATACGACGCCATCCGCATCCTCAGCGAAAAGGCAAGAGAGCTGAAGCTGGTGCGTGATGCACGTTGGCTCTATGAAGTGGTGGTAGCGCGTGAAGAGCTGATTTCCACCGCTATCGGCAACGGCGTGGCGCTGCTTCACCCCCGCCATCTCCACCCCTCCAAGATCAAAACTCCCAGCATCCTCTTCGGCAGAAGCGTGGAAGCTGTGGATTTTGACGCTCCGGACAACAAACCTGTCAATATCTTCTTTATGTTGCTCTTGCACAACGACAAGCAGCACCTCTTCTCCATGAGCTACATCTCCAAACTCATCATGAATACCGATGTGTTGGAGAAGTTTTTGACCGCTACAGACAAAGACGCCATCCACGAAGCACTCACCATTTTACCGGAGGCTTAAGACAAGTAAATGCCAAAAGTTAGAGTGATCTTAGGTAGCAAATCCGATGTCGAAATCTGCCAGCCTATCCAAGATGTGCTGGCAGAATTTGGCGTCCAGTATGACTTTCATATCTCCAGCGCCCATCGTAAGCCTCTGGAAACGGCGAGCCTGGCTCAAAATGCCGCCGCTGAAGGAGTGGAAGTGATCATCGCCTGTGCGGGCATGGCAGCACATCTGCCGGGTGTGATCGCATCCTATACGCATTTGCCCGTGATCGGAGTGCCGCTGGCTTCCAAAACAATGGGAGGCATCGACGCCCTCTACAGCGTGGTGCAAATGCCTCCCGGAGTGCCGGTAGCCACCGTGGCCATCAACGGCGCCAAAAACGCTGCCCTGTTGGCCATCCAGATATTGGCGCTTAAAGACGAGGCGCTGAAACAGAAGTTTATCGAGTATAAAAAGGCGCTGTAAAGCCCGGTACGGTCGCTCGCCGCGCACCGAAGGTACCGGCGTTAGCCGCACCGCCTCCTCCCAAGTCGTCAGTCGTCAGTCGTCAGTCGTCAGCCGCTTCGCCGTCCAGTTGTGAGTTGTGAGTTGTGAGTTGTGAGTTCTGGCGCTGGTTTCTGAGATGCGATTGCTTGCGGCTGAGATACGGACGACTCCGAAGCTCTTTATTTGCCCACGAATTACACGAATTTCACGAACGGGGCGACTTCGTCGCAGTTGTCAGTAGCCAGTCGTCAGTCGTCAGTCGCTGCGCAGGTTGATGGACACGGATTAACACAGATTAAATGGCCAGCTACCGCTGGCTTTTCATGTACAGTCGCACGCCGAAGCGACCCTAACAAGCAAAGCTTGATGTTTTTAACTACAGTGAAGTTGCTACCTTAGAAACTGCAAGCTGCGCCAGCATAGGTCGCTTCGGCGAGAGGTGTGTTCTGTGATGTAGATCGAGGTAATAGACTAAAGGGATTTTTCTTTGCATTTTCGCCCTTAATCACCCCTGAAAAACCGAGAATATATCGAAACATTTGACTTTTTGAAAAGGTTCACCTCCTTTCTTGGCCCTTCCCCGCCCAAACGTGTAACCTATTACAATCCTATGCCGTTCCTGCTCGATGGAGGAGGAGCCGAGCAGGAGCGGGGCAGGGACGCCGCATAAACAGCGGCTTTAAGGTGGGTCAAAAAAGGCCTTTTCCTGTTACTTTTTTCCGACCAACAGGCAAATATTTCAGAAAGACCTGCTTTTTACCGACACCCATGCGCAGAAATGAACTCCTACTAAAATAGTAGGTGTTTGAACGCTTTCTTGTGTCTTTGCTCTTATCCACCCTAATTGAGCTTGAGCAAAAAAAGTCCACGAACGGCAAGTAGTCACTTGTACGGGCGCTCGCCGCGCACCGAAGGTACCGGCGTCAGCCGTACCGACTCTTCCCAAGTCGTCAGTAGTCAGTCTTCAGTCGCTTCGCTAATGGTGTGGATGTGTGTGAATGTGATGTGGATGCGCATGGTTGGCTCCTTTTATTTAAGCAAGCTGCGCTAACTGGCGGCGCTACGTCTAACACCGGCTACGGGATTGGTCGGTCCGGCGACCGACCCTACATCGGCGCTTCAGCGAGCGCCCGTACCTGCGTCTGCTGGCCGTTTAATCCGTGTTAATCCGTGTCCATCTGTGGACTTTCTTCTTTTATATTCGTGTAATTCGTGGGCCAAAAAAGAGCTTCGGAGTCGTCCGTATCTCAGCCGCAAGCAATCGCATCTCAGAAACCAGCGCCAGAACTCACAACTCACAACTCACAACTCACAACTGGACGACGCAGCGGCTGACGACTGACGACTGACGACTGTACAGCGAGCCGTCCGTACCTGTTTTTCAGCATCATCCCAGACGCTCACCCACCGATATTCCGCATCCCTATTGTATTGTGGCACAATGGCATTACGTGAACCAGATTCACATTAAAAAACAACCAAGATTTTACTTGACATATTTTGGCTTATCAACTTCTATAGCCCAAATCTTAAAGCAAGTGAGGTAATATCATGAAAACACCTTTAGTGATGATGATCATCATCGTATTCTGGACAGCCTGGCTGGCATGTTCAGCAGATTTAGTCCATTCCACCGCGAATGGTGGATACTGGAACAACCCTGAAACTTGGGCGGGTGGATCGATACCGACTTCGTTCGACGACGTGATGCTCCACGGCCCCGTCTGGCCGGCGACGGAATCCATCTGCCAAAACCTGACCATCAGTGGCGGCGGCGTACTCCAGCACGGATCGGATAGTTATCTCAGCGGCAAGCTGATCGTGAATGGTGACCTGGTCAACTACGGCAGCATCAACCGATGGGCCAGTGCCGGTACTCTGGAAGTGGTTTGCTACGGGAATATTCACAGCGGCGGCAGCGTGAATAACTGCATCTTGACCTTGGCTGGCATCCAAGACCAAACGTTATACTGCCCCGGAACCAGCTTTCACCCGCTGAGTATCACCGACACCAATAGTGACAGTGCCGTCATTATGCAAAGTGACCTCTACCTGAGTGGCGTCAATTCCAACTGGGGCGGCTCCACCCTGCATCTGAACACCGGTGAAACCCGGCACATCACCCTCATCCACTGCACCCTCTCAAACGTCGTGATCGCCGGCGGAAACGGTGCCTCCATTATCAACCCGAACACAAATGCGGACTCCTATCTGGACAATGTCAGTGCCGATGAGCTGGTGCTGGTAGGTACCATCAAAATCTGGAGTACCTGTACTATCGGATACCTGATCAACCAATCTGTTCTAACCTCGCCGATGTATGGCACTTCAAACCTGAATGTAACGGAAAGACTGGACAACTTCGGCACCATCGCCAACGGTGGTGGTGGAGCCCTGAACATCCATCTGGGCGGCAGCTTTTACAACCACGGGGTATATAATGCTGCTCTGCTGGAATTGGTTGCGCCCGGGCCCCATAACCTGTGGCAGGCTGAAGCCGGAGCCTCCGTATGGGGAACAAGCATCACCTCGACGGCAGGATATGGCGAATCACAGTTGTTGAGCAATTTCAACTTCTCGCGGGCATTTGTCAATCTGGGCGGCAACAGCCTGAAAATGTATGATGGAGAATCCGCCTATGGGCTTTATTTTAACGAGGGATATGTGAAAAACACAGTTATTGATGGCCTGCCCACAAGCTATATAGGCATGAACGGAGGAGATTGCCATGTGGAAAACATCACTGCCACCCACATAACCTTCAATGGTAATTTACGTATTCTGGGTGCCAACAACAACATCGGCAGCCTGGTGAACAACGGAACTTTAACAGGTCCCTATCCCTCGCCCCACCTATATATTTCAGAGCGTCTGGAAAACCATGGCACCATGAACAACAGCGGCGGAGGATACCTGAACGTCCATCTGGGCGGAAGCTTTTACAACTACGGGGCATATAATGCCGGGCTGCTGGAATTGATTGCGCCCGGGCCCCATAACCTGTGGCAGGCTGAAACCGGAGCCTCCATATGGACAAGCATCACCTCAACGGCGGGATATGGTGAATCACGTTTGTTGAGCAACATCAACTTCTCGCGGGCTTTGATCGATCTGGGCGGCAACAGCCTGATCATGCACGATGGCGAAAACGGATACGGGCTTTATTTTAACCAAGGATATCTGAAAAACGCCGTTATCGATGCTCACCCCGCAAGCTATATAGGCATGAACGGAGGAGATTGCTATACGGGAAGCATCACTGCCAACCGCATGACCTTCAATGGCCATCTGGCGTTGCGGGGTGACAGTAATAGCATCGAAAATCTGATCAATAATGGCCAACTGTATGGTGCTACACACCTGAATGTAGCTAACAGGCTGGACAACTACGGCACCATCGGCAATGCCGCCGGAGGAACCATGAACATCCATCTGGGCGGTAGCTTTTACAACCATGCAGCATTTCATGTTTCTCTGCTGGAATTGGTTGCGCCCGGGCCCCACTACCTGTGGCAGGCTGAGACCGGAGCCTCCACATATGGAACTAGCATCACTTCAGCGGCGGGAAATGGCGAATGCCGCTTATTATGCAATATCCACTTCTCTCGGACTGCGATCAATCTGGGTGGCAACAGCCTGATCATGCACGATGGCGAAAACGGCTTCGGGCTTACTTTTTCCAACGAAGGTTATCTGAAAAACGCCGTTATCGATGCCTATCCCGCAAGCTATATAACCATGCCACATGGCACTTATATGGAGGGCATCACTGCCAACCAGATGACCTTCAACAGTGCTGAGTTTAATGGTTCCAATAACAGCGTCGATTACATGGTGAACACTGGGGGCATCGGGAACTATCCCGGCGAAGCCAGTCTGTATGTATCAGAGCGGCTGGAAAATTATGGCTCCTTGGTCAGCGTTCATTTTAAGATTTACGTTCAGGGTGACCTCTACAACTATAACGTAATGAGCAATACCACCTTTATAAGCGGTACCACAGACCAGTTTGTTCGCAATGCGGGCTGGATCCACGGCAGTCGCTTCGCTCTGATCTCGGAGCTGGGGCCATCACAGTGGTATTTAAATGGCGTCCTCTACAACTCCAATTTTGTGGAAACCTATTACGTAGACCCCACCATCCAAGGCGTCTGGCAGCCTTATGACGGCTCTGTGTTTGGACGCCAGATCACCGTCGGCGATCTTCCCGCTCCGGCCACACCCGCTCCTGTCTTCCTGGAAAAGGTTGCCGGCGGGCTCGTGCTCAAGTGGGCACAGGTTCCCGGCGCAGCTTGCTATCGGGTTTACTCGTCCACCGATCCCATGGCGAATTTCACCATACACACTTCAACGGTCTATGATGCGGATCCGAGTGATGGTTGGGTTTATCTCAATATCACGCCTGCAGATTCCAGGAGATTCTACCGGGTGAGCGCTCGGAACTGAGGCTAAACGCGGCTGCTCCGGCAAGTCGTCAGTCATCAGTAGTCAGTCGCTGCGCAGGTTGCAAAGATAAGGAGACTTGTATGGGCGGTTTCCAAACCGCCCATACATTATAGCGAGCTCCGTTTGCAGGTTTAATAGATTCTGCCAAGCAGCTTCAGGGACTGCTCGTAATCCAATTTGCGCAGCGTGATTTCATGCAACAGCGAAGCGGCTTCCAACAGTTTTGTGTTTGCATCGGAGAGCTTTGGTGAGTTATTTAGCGACCGATCCAGCAAAGAGTCGTTTCTCATGCTGCTGTTGGAATGCCCGTGATGATGCTTTCTACAGACTATGATTATATCATTTGAGATTGGGTCATCAGATGCAGATTTGATGCTGCTGCCAATAAACTCTGCATACACTGGATGGACAGCGGTGACGATAAAGTCTGCGATTACCAAAGCTTGGGCAATGGCTGCCCATCCCTCGGCCCTTGAGTGATGAAAACTGAAGATCAGGAGTCCATTGTCTTTGAGCACTCGATTACATTCCTTCAGCACCAGCGCCAGTCTTTGGGCAAAGATCTTGGGGTCTTTTTGCTGAACCTCTCCAGCACTAGATGAGCTGTCGTGCGAAAATTCAGGATAATGTTCCCTCAGAGCCAACGATAGCCAAGCATAGAAGAAATCACTAAGCTCACTGTAATGGATGAAATCGAAGTATGGAGGATCGGTAATGACTGCATCGACCACTTTGCTTGGGATTCTCAGCTCCGCACTATTGCCCTGCATAATCAGTATCCCCTTTTCATCTCTCAAAAAACCATCCCAAGATCTGTGGCGGTTTACCTTGATTGGCTTTCTTGAGTATAGCTTTTTGGTCACATTTCTACCGTGCATATCTTTAGTGATCTTGATCTCGAATGGATTGTCATAGTAGCGATTAGCGGGAATTAGTCTACTTTCAAACAGGGTGGAAAAGGTGCCGCTGCTGAGATTGGTTCCCCAGATTGAGTTTTCCAGTGGTGTTTTCTCTGGCTTCAGGATATGGTTGTTGAACATGTGTCTGACAGCGCCGGTGCCTTCACCCTTGAAGCTACAAAACATATTGTTAAACTCAAGTGTGCCTGAGAACAGGCATAACATTTGTTCTCGGATTGGCACATCCTCGATTTTCATGATCGCTTTCAGCAATAGCCCCAATCCCAGCAGTTGCCTATCGTTAAAGAAATCAGACCATTTTCTGTAGTTATATCCTATCGCCTGCTTGGTATTGTGGCCATCTCTCAGCCTCATGGTTGGCAGGGGAATATCCTCAGTCTCCAATCTCTTGGCAGCCTTGTCGTAGAGGTCAATATCATATTGAGTGACCCCCAGATAGATTTTACGTCCATATGGTGTAACGGCTAAAATCGCATAAAGCCTGTGTTCCAGTGGGGAACCATCCTTGGGGATGAAGTCTTTGATCTTATACTTATTCCCATGCAAATCAACGAATGATGCCCCTTTCGCCGGGCCCACTTGAGGATTAAATTGATACTCGCACCCAGGGCATTTTACCTCTGTGGAGTTATATCTCACTTCAAAGACACTCCAGCATTTGGGGCATACGCATTGAGCCTTCGGATTACGCTTGGGATAGGTATTCTGGGCAAAAATGTACCTGGTAAAGAGTGGAACTTTTTCGCCATCTGGCAGTGTAACCAATTTCACCCAAAAGTAGTAGAGAACGCTTATCTCCTCACCTGAATCCGGGTCTATCGTGGTATAGTATTGGAGAATATCTTGCGCAACATCCTTCCTCAATTGGTCATAAACTTCCCTAAGACGCATCTCGTCTACCCGAGTAAATGATTGGTCTACAATAAACTTACTCACGGGGTTAATGTCACACCCGATAGCCTTCCCACCGAGTTTGACAGTCTCTCCGAGGGTTGTGCCGCTGCCCATGAATGGATCAAGAACCATCTTGTCTTTTAGATCGATACCAAAGTAATAGTTTTCCCAAATACCGTCTTTGCCATGGGTAAAAGCCCCTATTATGATTGCCCTGAATACTGAGCCAAGCCTTTTTGCCCACCACTTGTGAATATGATAGATGGGTCTGTAAATCTCCTTTCTCCAACTTTCCTGCTTGGCAATCGGGTTAATCTCGTCGGTGGGGAAATTGAGCTCTATGCTTGCAACTTCGCTCGTATCCGTCTCACGATCGAGTTGAAAAAGGTTTAGAGTCTCTTGTTTCACTCTTTATACCATTGAAACAGGATTGTCTGACTGCCCGGTCAATCTGCAGGCCAAAAACTGGTGTTCCTGCCCCTGATTGGGGTTTTTGAGCGTGCGCTCTGTTAGTTTATTGGTGCGCAAATCAAAGCTATAACCGATGGTAAGTCTATCACTCTCCTTTCTTACCAAACGGCCGACTATTTTATATCCCTTCGGGATAGGTAAGTCTTCCGGAATAATCAGTGTTTGCACTCCGGTAGTTCCCTGTGCAAGATGAAAAGGTGTTGGTGCTACATACATCTTTCTATCTCTGATGATGATGTCACCATATGAACCAAATCCCTTAACGTGTTTATTCTCGTGGACATAGTCCCTGTTTATATTGATGAAATCTCCGTGACAGATAATCAGGTCAATTACAGGATACGAATCGCTCTCGTCCTGCGACAGACCCTTACTGCCAGCAGGATAGCGACCAAAAACATAATACAACGTGCGACCATTATAATAGCCTGACGGAACCTGACTATTGGTATCAAAGCTTTTATCTCTACCGGGCAAAGCCAGCCCCTTTACTTCGTAGCCATCGGTGTGCTCCACAACAGTAAAATCGGGATAGCGGTTCCGGCCCAATTTCTCGTAATGAAAAGAGCACTCCTGAAGTCTCTCCTCTACCCAGTTTTGAAAGTGGAATTCCTTGTCTGTAAGGCTAACTTTTTTGACGAGAAATCCCTGCTGTATTGCTTGGACGCATCTCTCATAAACTTCAAAGCATGTAGACATTATCACATTCTCCTTTTATTGAGTTTCCAGTGACCAACTTGATGTCTTGACATTTTGTTGAGGATATCTTGGACTCCTCGTCCTTCAATACCCTTGTCAGACCAGTTGGCCTATTGCATTATTTTTGAGGGTCAGTTATTAGTCAAGCACTTTCTCAAAGCTCTCATGCAGCTTTGCGATTGAGCTATGCTTTAGAAAATGCAGCCTCAGGGACGGTGATATGACTCTGCTTCAATATACTGTCATCACAGTATAAAGAAAGCCTAAAGAAGTAAAATTCCCTTGTTTTAGCCCGTCTTTCGCTTAGCTTGTAGTTATAGAACTATAATCATACCATGGAGGTATCATGTTTTTAACCGGAAAACAAATGGGAGAAGTGTTCCTCAAGGCCAAGCGCGAGCGTTTTGGCATCATCGCATCCAACGTCGTTTTTGACACCCAGGTGAGAGCCTTGGTGCAGGGCTACAACGCCGTGGGTTCCGATGGTCTTTTGCAGATGAGTGCCGGAGCCGTCAAATACGCTGCCGGAGCCAGTCAGGATTTACACACCGGAGCCAAGCTCATTTCCACCATCGTCAAGACCTTTTCAGATCAATTTCCTCATAGTGGCATCGGTTTGCATATCGACCACGCCACACCCAACTACTTTGACTTCTTAGTATATTGCATTGAGAACAAACTGGTTACATCCGTGATGATCGATGCTTCTCACGAGGATTTGCCGGAGAATATCCGCATCACCAAAGAAGTGGTGGACATCGCTCACAAGCACGGCATCATCGTGGAAGGCGAGATCGGCCGCATCAAGGGTGCAGAGGACGAGATCGTGTCTGACACCGAGCTTTACACCAAGCCGGAAGAGGCGCTGGAATTTGTGCTCAAGACCAATGTCGACCTCTTTGCCGCCTCGGTGGGCACCAATCACGGTGTTTCCAAGGGTGAAAACCTCGTTTTGAGATTGGATTTGTGCAAAGATATCGACGATCTGCTGATCAAAAACAACGTGGAACGCGGATTGGTGCTGCATGGCGCCTCCGGTCTTACGGACGAACAGCAGCAAACCGCCATCGCCAACGGTGTGGTCAAAATCAACAAAGACACGCACTACCAGATGGATATGGCTGAAGCGATCCAGAGCTATTGGGAAAAGGAAAAGTATGCCATCGTTTGCCCGCCGGATGTTGACGCCTGGGATTATGTGCCCAATAAATCCAAATTTGATCCCCGCAAGTGGCTGATCAAGGGCGAAAACAAGATGCAAGCCACGGTGGAAGAGTTTTGCCGCGTGGTCGGCTCTGCAAATAAGAGCATCCTGCTGTAGGGGTTTGAGGATATGATAAATATCGCAATCAACGGATTTGGACGCATCGGCCGCCTGGTGCTCAGAGCCTTCCTGCGCCAGCATCAAGACATCCGTGTGGCAGCTATCAACGACCTTACAGACGCCAAGACACTCGCCTATCTCCTCAAGTATGACAGCGTTCATGGCGTTTATGAGGGCGATGTCTCTCACTCTGAAAACAGCATCACCGTAGACGGCAAGGAAATCCGCATCTTCAGCGAAAAAGACCCCGAAGCGCTGCCCTGGTATGACTTGGGTGTGAAGATCGTGATCGAAGCCACGGGAGTATTCAACACCAAAGCCGGAGCCTCAAAACACCTGGCTGCCGGCGCAGAAAAGGTGATCCTCACTGCACCCGGCAAGGACGACGTCGATGCCACCATCGTGATGGGAGTGAACCATACCGACCTCTCAGGCGAGCATCGCATCGTGTCCAACGCCTCCTGCACCACCAACTGCCTGGCACCCATAGCCAAGGTCTTGCACGACAACTTCGGCATCATTGGTGGCCTCATGACCACCATCCACTCCTATACCAACGACCAGAAGATATTGGACTTGCCACATAAAGACCTGCGCCGTGCCAGAGCGGCCGCTTTGAGTATGATCCCTACCTCGACCGGAGCGGCCAAAGCCATTGGCTTAGTGATCCCGGAGCTGAAGGGCAAGCTGGATGGCCTGGCGGTGAGAGTGCCCACTCCGGACGGTTCTTTGGTGGATTTGAGCGTAAACCTGACCCGGGAAGTCAATACCGAGGAGATCAAAGCCGCCATGAAAACCGCTGCATCAGGCCCCATGAAAGGCTATCTGATGTATAGCGAAGACCCCATCGTGAGCGTGGACATCGTAGGCAATACGCACTCCAGCATCTTTGACTCTTTAAGCGTCTACACCAAAGGAAATATGGCAAAAGTATTGGCCTGGTACGACAACGAATATGGCTATTCCTGCCGCGTGGTCGACCTGCTGAAGTATATGAGTGAATTACACTGATAGATTTACCCCTCGGGACGTCTTGAAAAATCCAGTACTCACTGGTTCACAATCATTTCTACGACACTAAACTCGCTAACAAGACGTCCCCTTTTTCTTTTTATAAGGAATCCCATGAAAAAGACAGCTATACTACTCACACTACTAAGCGCCCTCCTGATCTCCGCCTGCGAGCTTCCCTTGAAGGAAAAACAGGTGCTGAAACTGCAACAGGAGACAAACCGGAACATGGTAATCATCCTCTCCGAGATGGAAAAGCTGCAGACCACCTCCCTGACCAGCTATTTGGACGATCATCCCACCCGCCGCTTTTACCTCAACGGTAAGTCCTTTGCCAAAGATAAGATAACCCAATATCTACAGAGCCAATATCGGAGCTTGAATGGACAAAAACTGAGGGTGATCGACCCGCGCGTGATCGTGATCAGCCACAAAAGCGTGCTCTGGTCTGCTGAGATTTCCGTGGTCAAGACCGATAAAGATGGCCAGACCCACGGTGAATACAGAACCGACAGTTGGCTCTGGCAAAAGATAGACGATCGGTGGACGGTGACACACTTCAACCTGAGCAGTTCCGGGATGTAGGTCTAATTGCTCGAAGCTTATGTTTTTAAAGCCGTTTAGGATGCTATTCTCAAGCGGCTTTGCTATATCTGTTAAGAAATATATAATAAAGATATTGACAACGATTAGACTCTTTTTATCCTGCCGCCCATGATGATCTATTGCCTCTCAATGCTATAATCAGCATGCGTAACGGATTATCAGTATAAACAAAGGAGTGTGAATCATGTTTTTTGCTCACATGTTCAAAAGCCGCAAGGCGATCTTGATGTTTTTATTGATCCAGTTGTTTTTAGCCACTCTGATGGCAGTCGAGGGCGAGGACAGCCCTGAGTTTTTGGAGGCGGTGGCCGCCATTGAAGCCAAGTATGCTCAATACCACCGGATAGAGTTGGGGGAGTTCGTCATGGGAGACGGCAATCAGGATTTTCAGTCCTCGCCATACCGGGATCGGCATCTGATCTATTATGATGCCAAAAACCTGTATTATTGTGTTGTTGCAGAGATAGACAGCAGTTTCACCAAAGGAAAAGAGTCTATGCGGGATTATGACTCTGCAAGCGACGAGTTTTGCCTGCGTTTGATCACGCAACCGGATGCCTTTTTGATATATGTTTACAGCTTTACGCCCTTGGAAAACAAGGTGGACTACACTTTGAACTACAATTATAATTCTAACTACCTTTGGACCAGCAACTATCAATACAGCTCCAGATTCAGTGATAAACTGTGGGTTGTCGAGGCGACAATTCCCTTCAATGATCTCAGATATTCCGGAGGCCCTCCTTACACGTTCTCTGTTATGTTAAGCAGGTATCACCAACAATCCAATACCTCATACTGGTATCCCCACATCAAAAGGAAAACCCTGGGACTGAACTACTTTAAAAGCTATTATCCCATCGTGATCGAACACGGCATTCAACATGAATGGATGCCGCAGCTCAGGGTGCACAGCACGGCGATCTATGACGTGAAGCAGGAAAGAGGAAATAGACTGCTTGACAATATGGGACTCAATTTCAGCCTCAAACCCGGGAAAAGCAGCACGGCAAAATTCACGCTGCAGCCAGATTTTTCGGATACACCGCTGGATTCGGAGAGCAACATCTACAACACCAAATATCCGCCCATGATTGCAGAAAACCGCTTTTTCTTTACTGAGGATTATGATCAGTTGGTTTCACGCAGTGAATTTTGGTATACGCGGCAGATCATCAGCCCTTTGGCAGCGGTAAAATACAATTATAAACAGGATAAAAGTGCCGTGGCGTTCCTGGCTCTGAAAGACAAGAAGTTTGAAGATCAGCCAAGATCGGGCGATTATTGGCTGGCTTCCGGATTTGCCCGGAGCGTCGGCAATCAGCAAGGGTTTTTAAATGCCTATCTCCGTGCCTCCGAGAATGGTAAAAACGTCAATGCTTTGGCCAGTTTGAACCTGGGTTTCAGACCTTGGTCAAGCCTGGTTATCAATCCGGAGTTTGCCCTTTCCCATGATCACAACGAAGCAAACACCTCAGATAAAACCGCGACCATGGGTGCCCTGAAAGCCATGTGGCAGTCGGAAAACGTGAATGTGACCACCGGCATCGAATACAGGGAAAAGGACTTTACCGCACGCATGGGCTATTTAACTGAAGATGATACAGATATTATTGGCGGATCGTTCAATATTGCCTACAGCAAAAATGCCCAAAAATGGTATAATTCTCTCTCTGCTCAAATCGTCACAAATGCTGTAAATAAGCTGAGCACAAACGAGTTTATCATGGGTAGCATCAGCTTTTTTGCTGATGCCAACCTGTTTAAAAACTCACTTTCTGCAGGATTTCAAACACATTATTATGAACAAGTTTACGATGGGATTCGTCATCCCTACTTCGTCCAGGGTTGCAATGCCTCTTATCAAAAACACCATGTATTCAGACCGGGACTAAGCCTTGATTGGGGCCAAACAATCGTTTACAGCAAAAATGAGGTGGCAAACTTCTTCAGTGCCACGCCCTCTTTCTCATCCGAAATCAACCAAAATACCACCCTTGGAGCTCAGATATCCTATTATCTTTATGATACTCCCCAAACGGCTGACTTTGACAACGAATTCTTCTTCGGCGACCTCAACCTGAAAACACAGTTTGTGGATAAACTCTCAATCACCCAAGGTATCAGACTTAACAACTATACTATCGCTCTTGATGACACCGCTCAGCCGGCACTGCTCGCCAATGGTTATTTAGGCTATTATGCCAATCTCAATTGGAAGGTAACCAAGCATTTGGATGTGATCGCCGGCTACAAATCCCGAGAGACTAGATATCGCATGGGTAATTACAGACAAATAGATGTGGCAGACGAAAACCTTTATATCAAAGCAGAATACCAATTTTAACATAAGGAGACCAAAGAAATGAAAAGACTTGTCCTAATCAGCCTGATCGCTCTGGCTGCAATTTCCGGCTTGATCCAGTTTGGATGTGATCATAATTTAAATCTCAATTACTACAACGAAGTGACGTTGTCTCAAGTGTATGACTTAAGCGAGCTTGATCTGGACACAGGCGCAGCAGAAGTAGATTTGGAAGGCTGGGATGAAAACAGCGTTGAGCTCCTGGTGGGCTACCGTGAATGGGAGCCTGATGATGCCACGATCTACATCGAAAATGGTGCTATCAAGGCAAGATCCCGCTCGGGCAAAGCTGTTGACATCACCAAAGTGAAAGGTAAAATCCCAAAATCACTCAGCCTGGATCTCTCCAATGGAAGCGGCAACGTGGCTGTTTCGAAACTGGATAAAACCCCACAGATAGAAGTTTCCATCGGTTCCGGGAATGCTTACCTGACTGATTGCCAAATCACCAACGCCAACATTGAAATTGGCTCTGGTAACGCTTCTCTTAGTAATAGCATTGTGACCACTTTGGATCTTGAAACAGGAAGTGGCAATGTTACGCTCAACGGCAGCAAGGTAGACGATATCGATATCGAGGTCGGTTCTGGTAACGTCACGCTCAAGGATTGCGAACTGGGTAGCGGCTCGGTGGCTACGGGCTCTGGAAACATAATCATCCAAAACACCACGACAGTTAATGTGAGATTTGACGTTGGATCAGGTGAGGTGATCTATCTGGAGTAGTTAGTTGGTTTGGGGCTGTTCTTTGGGTTTTTTATGCCTCTTTACCTGCGTGGCCCTTGCTTAGCCGCAGGGTGATGCCGTGGTGATACTCGGGTTTTTCCCGAGTGGCTCCGAGTAATCACCGGGAGGCTAAGCAAGGAAGAGGTAGGGTCGGTACCACCAACTTAAATCAACTTATTTTAACAGATCGATAAGACAATGTAAATTGGATTGTTATGATCCTAAAGACAGTTTTTTTAAATGGTGGATTTGAATCTCTAAAGCCTTAGATTTCATTCAGAAACCGATCTTACCTAAACCTGCAAGCTTATGCCAGCTATCAATTTAGGAGGGCATTCCCCCAAAAAAGCGAGGAATGATCTCTGCATTGTTATACATAACAGGTAGATAAGTAGGCATTATGTCCACCGTTTTCGTTTTTGAACTTGTCAGGTTGATGCGCAACAAATACAGACTGAATGTTGAGTAATCCACAAAAATGGCATCTGGCACGAGAAGTTATCCACATGGAGAGCAATTTTCAGAATAGAAGTGTAGCAATCGGCTCTGAGTAGAGACACAGCATCATAAAATGTGGTTTCTCTGCCTGTAGGCCGTTTTGGAGCTTTTTGTCTCTTTTTGAGAAACAGCTTATTAGAGGTCATATTTGGAAGTCAAAGGCTTCCAAAAACTGGACAAAAATATATCTTAAGAAATTGAAAGAAATGTCTTTACAAAAATGACGCCCCCATTATCTTGGTCTCATAAAAAATAAACTAACAGGAGCGTCAACATGACGAAGACACAAAAACAAATCAGCAGTTCTGTGCAAGAGAAATTATCAGGTTTCGTAAAAAAGATTAGTCAAGGCATGAGCAGACCGATGTATAAGTTCATCAGGGACATGCTGTTCGGCATTTGTGCCAATGGAACAACTTCTGTTCACGGAATTGCCCAACACATTGCAGACGGAACAACCACCAAGAAGACCAGCGAGCGTTTATACCGTAATTTGAGCAGGAAAGGCTTTTATATCAAACTGATAGGAGCATTGATGGACCTTGTTTGCCCCAAACTGAAAAAAGATTCGATTATCATCGTTGATGAGAGCGACATTGAGAAGCCTTATGCGAAGAAAATGGAAGGATGCAAACTGGTACGCAATGGTAGTAAAGGTACAGAAACCATGGGCTATAATCTCCTGAACATCGTTGCCTGTCTGGAAAATGAGCGTGGTTATCAGTTACTGCCGATAAGCAGTGATTTGATTTCTACCGATTTAGAGCTCGATTCAACCAAGAACATCTTGTTTGACCGCTTGATTGATATCATCATTAAGAGCAATTGTCGAGGCGTGTTCGTCTTTGACCGTGGTTACGATGACCGCAAACTTATTGGTTTTCTGGTAGATAACGGCGCGAGCTTCGTTATTCGCGGCGTAGGGAAAAGAAACATCTTAGAGGATACAACGGAGGTAAGCTTCGAGAAGGCAATGAAAAGCTTGGATCTGACCTATGAGCTACCGGGCTACAAGCCAGGAGAAAAGCTCAGATGCGGCACACGGAGAATCGGAGTCCGCACCAGTGGTCACCCTTCCGGTAAAGCTGACAGCGTTGAGGTTAGCCTTGTGGTATGCCGCAGGTTCAAGAATGACCGGCAAATAGGAGACGATTTCTACCTTATCTGTGACTTCGATGATCCCAGCCTCTCGGAAATGGAGATCATCCAGCGGGCAATCAATGCTTACAATAAACGCTGGAAGATCGAAGAAGTGCACCGTCAGATGAAACAAGACCTGCAGTGGGAGAAAATGCGTGTGCGCAGCTACGATAAGCTTAAAAATCTCAACATGTTGATGACCTTGGCACTGTACTTTATCTATTCTTGCAAGGACTTGATTGAGAAAATTGCGGTGGCTTTCCCTAAAATCATCTGCTTTAGAAAAAAGGACTGGCATAAGCTGCATAAGTTTTCCTATTACAGATTAAGCCAAGTATCGCAGATCATCTTCCTATGGATCAAACACTATAACAAATCACCATATAGAGCCGATAAGATTGAGCCATGGCAAATGAAAATCAGGCTGTTATGAAAAATGGGGGAACCCCCC
>JAKQWO010000001.1 GCA_029561955.1 Candidatus Cloacimonadota bacterium | reverse complement strand
AGGGTTCCTCTTTGGCAATCAGGGCTTTTGTGGCAGGGGTCAAAGCTCGGTCATCCCCGCTCTTTTTACGAGCCCAGGTGTCCATAAATTCGAAGGTTCCTACGCATGTATCCTGCACCTTCACGGTTCCGCTGCTTATATCTGTAATGGTAAAAGAGGCCATAATCCTGGCTGAAGCGACTTTGGTAAACTTGTCATAGAGACATTGCACGTTTTTGGTAGGCTTCTTTTTGGGGACATCTTCTTCTTCCGTTTCAAGCTCTGGCTCATATTCCGGATCACCTTGCTGGATTTCAACATTGGCACTTTCTTTAAGTTCCACAGAGGTGATGCGGGAAGGAACCACGTCCACCTGCAAGATTTTGCCCGTGAGGATCTCATGAGCTCCCAAAAGCTGTCCCAATCTCACCGAACTGGCTTCATCCACCATGCCGGAAACGGCAAGTTGCTGCTCTTGAATCACGGCTTCGACGTTAGTTCTATTGATGATCTCAGCATATTCTGCGGTAGCTTTGTCTTGGATCAGAGTGCGGATGATGTTGTCCACCAGAATGTCTGCAATGCCTCCAAAGCGCACTTTGTCTGCATCTTTGGTTTTGTCTTCAAAAGGAACGATAGCGATGCGCTTCACTGCTTTCTTGCGAGTTTGTGCATAGCGTTCGGCTGCGTCCTTGTAGTTTTCCACAAAACCCATGGCGAGCTTAAACTCATTTGCGGCTAGTCTTTGCACGTCTGGATCATCGGATTGGAGTGCCTTTTGAATTCCAAGCTGATAGTGGTATTCCGCTGCATTCATCTTACTTTCTTGCAATTGGGGTTGATAGTCCACGTGATCATAGAGATAGGGAATCTTGGTCTTGGGGTGCACCAAGCGGGGCAGCTCAGCCATGGTGTTATAAATGTTGACTAGGGCCTGGTATTCCGGCACCAAGAGGTCCCATTTGTTGGCTGCATTTGCCTGCTTGATCCTGGCAACATTGTCCAGCCTCGTTTTCACGGCGATAGGGTAGATCTGAGGCAGAAGCTCTTGGGCTTTTTGATAGTTCGGTTTGAGCTTTAGGGATTCGGCATTGTAGCGCAGAGCGGTTTCATAGTTGCCATATTGAAACTGCTTTTTGGCTTCATTATACAATCTTACGTTCTTGCTACATCCTGTAAGGATCACGAGCAATAGGGTCAGGATAACTGCAAATCTTGCGATGCGCATCGTTCCTCCATCATTATGTGATTTTACTTATATTACTGATGACCAGTCAGAAACCTGCTGCAAAAATGTCAAGCAGTTTCGGATAAGCTTGTCAGATCAAGCGAGTAAGCTTCTTTCTATCAAAGAGATAAACCGATGCTTAACCGGTATGTGGACGAGGCAGGTTTGCCCCAATGTTTTGGGCAGCTTGCTTACATCCAATTTTGACACAAGCATCAGAATCTCAATTCTATTCTTGTTTAGGAACGCTTCTTGCATATGATATTTGGAGGGATTATCCCTGTTGAAATGAACTAATAAAACACCATTTTAGGAGAATGAATGTCACTAAAGCGTTTACTCATCTTCGCCGTGATCGTTTTGGCCCTGCTTACAGCTTGCGCCAAACGCAGCACGGGACCAACTGATAACAGAGTCCTGAGTCTATTTAAAGAAATCCCTATTGTGGGGAATGCACTTGAGATTGATGGCTCTGATACAGAGCTTTATGTTGCTGGAGATCAGGGTGCCCTCACGGTTATTAACACAAGCACCTGGCAAAGCCGTTGGTGGCCAGAACTCCCTCCTGATAGCACCTCTCTTGTATATATCCGTCGCGTCTCTGTGGTTCCTGAACATAACTTCCTCTTTTTGGGGGAGTATGTAGGTGGCGACAACGTTTACATAGTAGATATAAGTGATCCAGATTACTTAAAACTGGTTAACAACATCCAAGGGGGTACGGACTTCTTGCAGAAGATTCTCTTTAGACCCATTGAAAATCCGACAGGATCTGATATAATCCACGGTTACTTGGTTAACGAAAACAGAGTATTCAAATACTACCGCTTTGATGGAATAGCTTCACCGCTTTACCGCTGGGAAATTGGTGCACCATATACGGTCCATGGATTTGATGTAACTGACAATCTGGTAGTCCTGACTCAACAACAGCGAGGCCTGTATATCTACGAGAAAAGGACGCAAAATAAGCTCTCTGAGATTCCTCTGACTGGACAAGCCCTGGCGGTGAAAGTCTCCGGCAACTACGCCTACGTCGCCTGCCGTCAAGAAGGTTTACAGATAGTGGATATCAGTGATCCTTCCGATCCAAAGTTCGTCTCTCGTTTCGATACCAAAGGCTATGCCACCTCGGTTGACGTGAAAGACAACTTTGTTCTGGTTAGCTCTGGTTCCGGCGGTGTTTATCTATTTGATGTGAGCAATCCCGCTAAACCCGTGCTCAAAGAGAATATCACCTCTGCGGGCTATACCAACAACGCCATCTTCTACAAGGATAAAGTGGTGGTTGCTGCCCGTGATAAAGGGGTTATGGTCTACAAATTCAATTAAAACAGCTTAGATATAAAAGGGCTGGTTCATCGTGATGCTGGGCCAGCCTTTTTGGTTTGTTGTTTTTATGCCAGCCTGATTTGTCTGATGGCTTCGTAGAGGATGATCGCCACAGAATTGGAGAGATTCAGGCTGCGGATATAGGGGTGCATGGGGATGGTGATGCAGCTTTGGGGGTGATTATCCAAGAGGGATTGGGGGAGTCCGGAGCTTTCAGGCCCAAAGACAAACATGTCTCCCTCTTGATACTCAACGTCTGTATAGCTTTTCGAGCTCTTGGTGCTGCAATAGAATACACGGCTCTCTGGGTACCGGCTCTGTAGCTCTTCCAGGCTTTCGTGCATCTGTAGCTTTAGCTTTGGCCAGTAATCCAATCCCGCTCTCCTGATCTCTTTATCAGTCAGCAAAAACCTGCAGGGCTTGATGAGATGCAAGGTGCTACCGCTTCCCACACAGAGTCTGCCTATGTTGCCTGTATTGGCTGGGATTTCCGGATGGTATAAAACTATGTGTAAACCGCTATCTGAGAGCTGGATCATAGCGCTATGACGCTGTAATCAAAGGTCTGCGTCCAAAACTCCAGCCATAAGGGGAGGTTTTCCGTTACAGTCTCTTGCTTTAGTCTTTTGTTCACGGTGAAAGAGCTGGTGGGGATGCGGGCAAAGCGTAGGGGCAATTGGGCTTTGGAGATGGTGGGGAAGAGGCCCAGCTTGTAGGGGATGAGGTTTTGGCTTTTGGTTTCCAATAGGTGAGAGATAAACTTGGTCGCCAGTGCTGGGTTGGCCGCATCAATGCAGACAGCAGCAGATTCGCTATACTGCCAGGAGCCTTCTTTAAACAGGTTAAACTTGAAACGGTTATCTGTCTTGTTGGTCTCTTCCAGCCAGGCTGTGGTGCTGTTGTAGCCGATCAGTAGGTTTATCTTACCGCTGGTTAAGGCATTCACGGCAGTCTCATAGTCTGGGTAAAAAGTTTTGATGTTCTTTTTGATGCTCTGCCAGAGGATGGTGTAACCCGGGTCGCCAAAGAGGGCTAAAGTCCAATAGAGGCTGCCTCTTCCTTCGCCTGTTTTGAAAGGATCGCAGATGCCCACCTGCCTGAAATAGGCAGCATCCTGCAGCTCTCCAAAAGTTGACGGGCTATCTTTATAAACCCTGCTGTTGTAGATCACACCTAAGTTTGCATACGCATAGGGCACCAACCTTTTCTCAGGATCAAGATACACCTCACGTGAGAATTGGCTGTAGTTCATGCTGTGTTGGATGACAAATACGTCCTTCACCCGCTCGTCCATGCTGTAGGCATTGTCCAAGCCTAAGACGAGGTCAGGCTTTTGGATCAGTTTCTCGCTGAAGAGGCTATCCCAGAGTGCGGCGGAGTTTTCAAAGAGCACCAAATCAATCTCACAATTGTAGGATTTGGCAAAGTCTTTGATGACGGTTTGCTCTAAGCCCAAGGTTCGCAGGCGCATGGGGCCCCAGATGCAGAGCTGGGTTTGGGGGACTTTTTGTTTGGCAACAGCTTTGGATTTGGCAGCTTCTTGGGGCTTGCCGCAAGCCATCAGGATAAATAGAATAATGATGCAAAAGTAGACAGGACGCCGCATCACATATTGCCAAAAAGAATCCATGCTACGATGAAGTCCATGATCAGGATTGTGACCGAGCTGTAAACCACGGTGAGAGTGGTGGAGAGTCCCACTCCTTCTGCGCCGCCTTTTGATCTATCGCCAAAATAGCAACTGAGGCTGGTGATCAAAAAGCCAAATACTGCGGATTTGATCAGTCCGCTAAAGAGATCGAAGGGCTCGAAATAGCTCTTCATGTTGTTGAAAAATGTATACCAATGAATGCCGTAACGCAAAGCAGAGAAGTACCAAGCGCAGAGGATGCTTACCAGGTTGGCGTAGACTGTGAGCATGGGAAAGCATATTATACCAGCCAAGATGCGAGGCATGTAGAGAAACTCTGCCGGCGAGATGTCCATGCTCTGGAGGGCATCAAGCTGCTCGCTCACTCTCATCGTGCCGATCTCTGCAGCGATGGAAGCTCCTACCTTTCCAGTCATTACCAGAGCTGTGAGCACGGGCGCCAGCTCCACCATGGTGGATTTTCCGATCAACACGCTCAGCAGATGGATGGGGATGTAACCTTTGGATTGATAAACAGCTTGCAGAGCGGTCACCATACCGGTAAAAGCCGCCGTGAGCGTGATTAAAAAAAGCGAATCAAAGCCGATTCGCTTAAACTGCATGATTACCTCTTGGCGGCGTTTTGGAAGGTGCCTCAAGCCAAGTATAGCTTGGGCTGTGAAGATGACGTAGTCTCCCAAGCCAGAGAGAAATCTGAAGTTCATTGCTGCTTTTCTATGGTGTGAAACTTGGTGTATTCGCTCTCAAAGAATAGCTCCACCGCGCCCGTGGGGCCATGGCGGTTTTTGCCAATGATGATCTCGGCAATGCCCGGTTTCTCGGTCTTACCTTTGTTATAGTATTCATCTCTGTAGATGAACATCACCAAGTCTGCATCTTGCTCAATAGCGCCGGACTCTCTCAGGTCAGCCAAGACAGGACGCTTGTCATCCCGTGATTCCAGTTGACGGTTGAGCTGTGAAAGCGCCACCACAGGAATCTTCATATCCTTGGCCAGGATCTTGAGCGCCCTTGAGATTTCCGAGATTTCCTGCTGACGGTTTTCCCTATCTTTGGGTAAGGTCATCAGTTGTAAGTAGTCTATCAGGATCAGATCAAGTCCACCGATCTCAGCAGCCAAGCGCCTTGTCTTGGCTCGGATGTCGATAGGTGAGTTGGTTCCTGATTCATCGATATAGATATGCTTGCTGGAAAGCACGTCTGAAGCCTGCATGATGTTGATCAGCTTTTCTTCGTCCATGCCAAATCCTTTGAGCATGTTATCCATCTTGACCTTAACCAAAGAGGCAAACATCCTCATCACCACTTCATCGGCACCCATTTCCATGGTGAAGATAGCCACTTTTTTGTTCAATTCTATCGCAGCATGCGTGGCTATATTGAGAGCGAAAGCCGTCTTTCCCATAGCTGGACGAGCGGCAACAATGATGAATTGACCCGGTCTGAAGCCACCTGTCTTCTTATCAAGATCAGAAAAACCACTGGCAACTCCCACCACAGGCTTACGAGTGGAAGCGATCAGATCAATGTTTTTCACCACTTGACCGGTGACTTCTGCCAAGTTGACGAAACCCTGATGCGTTGGCAGCTCAGCGATATTGAAGATCGTCTGCTCAGCTTCGTCTACGATGTCTTTCACCGGCTTGGTAGAGGTGTAGCAGCTTTCGATGATGCTATTACACGCTACGATCAGATGCCTGAGCAATGCCCTTTCGATCACGATATTGAGGTGATATTCAAAGTTGGCACTGGATACCACAAAGTCTACCAGTTCACTGATAAAGGGGAGGCCGCCCACCTTTTCCAATTGATTGTTGCGCTGCAGGCGATCAATGAGCGTGAGGCTGTCGATTTCTATGCTTTCGTTGAAAAGCTCCCTAATCGTGCGCAAGATGGTCTTATGAGCGGGTTTGGCGAGATATTCTTCCTTGATCATCTCGATTCCTTTGCTCACCACATTTGAATCTATCAACATGGCGGAAAGGATGGCCGCTTCAGCGTTATAATCCACTGGAAGCGCACGCTCAGATATCTTGGGCGTTTGTGTGGTATCCTTATTCTTGCTTTGCATACTTACTCTTTGTGAAATCCGTTCTTTTGGTAATAATCCAGCACCGGCTGCGGGACAAAGTCCTCCAAGGGTGCCTTGAGATCTGCAAGTTGCCTCACCATGGAGGACGAGAGATACATATACTTGAGGCTGGGAACCAAGAATATGGTCTCTATCTCAGGTTTCAGCTTCCTGTTGGTTATGGCTAAGGAAAGCTCATACTCAAAGTCAGAAACGGCTCTTAAGCCCCGGATCATGGTATTGCACTGCATCTCTTTGGCAAAATCCACCGCCAAACCGGTAAAACTCACCACCCTCAGATTGGGGATGTCGACAGTGGACTCTTTGCAGAGCTGCAGCCTGTGCTCCAAGCTCAGATAGGGGTCTTTGCCTGTATAATCCGCCACCGCTAGGATCACTTCATCAAAGAACTCCACCGCTTTCTGCACGATGTTGATGTGACCCAAGGTGATGGGATCGAAAGTGCCTGGATAAAGTGCTCGGTGCATATCAGCTCAAAGCCTTGCTGCGGATCTCTTCAATCTCGCTGATTTCCTTGGGGATGTTATGAGAAAGCACGTAGTGCCCGTCTTCAGTCACCAAGACGTCATCTTCGATGCGCACACCCAAGTTCTCTTCAGGGATGTAGATGCCCGGCTCAACGGTGATTACATTTCCTACTTCCAAGACGGCATTGCGTCCACCCAGATCATGTGTGTCCAGGCCCAGGAAGTGACTCACACCGTGCATGTAATACTTGGTGATCTCATCCAAGTCTTTGATAAGCTCAATCTCCAGAGCAGATTCCGCTAAAAGCTCACGAGTCTTGACCTGCAAATCCATCAAAGTCACGCCTGGCTTGATCATCTCGATGATCTCTTTCTGTGCATTCAAGACCAACTGATAGATCTGCTTCTGACGCTCACTGAAGCTCTCACTTATAGGGAAGCATCTCGTAATATCCGCACTATAATTGTTATAGGCAGCACCTACGTCCATCAGCACAAGCTGTCCTTCTTCGATCTGACAGTTGTTTTGCCCATAGTGCAGCGTCGCCGCATTGATGCCTGAAGCTATGATAGGCGCAAAGCCCCAATGATGTGCACCGCTTCTCTGCATCCGATAAAAGAGCATGGCTTCCAGCTCATATTCATACATGGAAGCACGGGCTTGCTGGATGATATCTAGGATGCCTGTGCCGGTGATATCGATCGCCTTTTGCAACTGCTCAATTTCCCAGGCATCCTTGACCTTTCTCAGGGGTGTGATCAGAGGCGTGATATCAGCGAAAAGAATCTGCGGAAAGCGGACTCTTAGCGGTTCCATCCTGAACAGCGCATAGTTTAGCGGCTGATCCAAAGCAACATAGCCGATATTGGCATGGATTTTATTGATTAGAGGACACCACATGGACAGAGTAGCGTCATACTCATCCAGATAGAGCACTCTCTTGATCTCGCTGATTTCCTGAGCCTCTTCTTTGGTCATCTTTTTGCCATCCCACACTTCTCGCTCTGGAATCCCACGCTCAATAAACAGCATCTCTTGCATGGCATCTGCGTTCTTGATCAAGAGCAGAATAGCATTTGGTATATTGAGCCCTGTGAAATACAGGAAGTTGTTATCTTGGGAAAATTTACGCAGGTTCTGGGCTTGGTTTGCAAAGAGGATGCAAGCCTCACCATTTGCCATCAAGGCTCCCAAGCTTTCTCTGCGAGCTTTAGTATTGTTCATTTTGTCCAAACTTAGTTTGTCTCTCGGAGGATCAGCTCTGATGGTTTGTTGCCACCGGGTGTTTTGTTATACTTAGCGTGAGCACCAAACTCGCTGATCAACAGCTCCAAAGTCTCGTTGTCGGTGATAACTTGATCCATCTTATAGATAGGGCTTCCTGATTCCGGGATCACCCTAATGTCCCAATTTCCAGCTCTGATGCTCCAAGTAAGGTCAGTTCCATTTAGCATATTGTCGACAATCAGGTTTTCGCCCCATTCTGTGGCGTCATGACGTGAGATATTGATTTCTGTAATTACGGCGGGGCTATCATTGTTGAGTCTGATGGCACCACAATCCGGATAAACGTTCACGGTTGTGGGCAGTCCTTGCGTAACGGTCCGATTCACGAAATTAGGATACACGTACAAGCCTTCATAATTCACAGTAACGTTTGTATCTTGGCCATAAATGCGGCTCCAGCCACTCCAAGCTTCGATGGTGAATTCATCACCTTCATCAACCTTTGCCGTGATGGAGGCGTTAGTGCGGTTGCGGATGCGCAATTCAGCATCATCCTCACAAGCTACGAGCATGAGTCCCATGAGGACCAATAGAATAATGATAAGGTATCTTTGCATGATATTCTCCCTTTATTTTGATACGATATGTTGTTTATTGTCTGATTTAAATATGGGTGGTTGGGTCTGTAAAACCGTCTCTTTGGTAATGGTGCAGTTGTCCCACTCTGGGTTATCCGGCAGATCATACATGATCTGAAGCATAAACTTTTCCATTATGCTTCTCAGGCCGCGTGCACCCGTCTTTTGGCTGATGGCAATCTTGGCGATCTCAGACAGGGCGTCTTGTTCCCAATTCAGCTCCACTCCATCCAGCTCAAAATACTTCTCATATTGTTTGCAGATGGCGTTTTTGGGTTCGGTTAGGATGGCCATCAGAGCCTCTTCTGAAAGCTCATGCAGGGTGCAGATCACAGGCAGCCTACCGATGAGCTCAGGGATGAGGCCATATTTGAGCAAATCTGAGCCGTTGGCATGCTCGAAGATGTTGCTTTCATCTAGCTTTTCGGAGAGCTTCACGTCAAATCCGATCACCTTCTTGTCCATGCGTTCCTTGATGATCTTTTCCAAACCAAAGAAGGCGCCACCAGCGATAAAGAGGATGTTGGTGGTATCCATCTCGATAAAATCCTGTTGAGGGTGCTTCCTGCCGCCTTTGGGTGGCACATTGACCGTAGTTCCTTCCAAGATCTTGAGCAAAGCCTGCTGCACACCTTCGCCGGACACATCTCTGGTGATGGATGGCGTCTCTGACTTTCTGCTGATCTTGTCCAATTCATCGATGTAGACGATGCCGTGCTCTGCCTTTTTGACGTCATAATCTGCAGCTTGCAAGAGACGCACCAGGATGTTTTCCACGTCCTCGCCCACATAACCAGCCTCGGTGAGTGTGGTGGCATCTGAGATGGCAAAAGGAACTTTCAAAAATTTGGCCAACGTCTGAGCGATCAGGGTCTTACCACAGCCCGTGGGGCCTATCATCAGGATGTTACTCTTTTCCAGCTTGACTTCATCGCCAAAGTTTTGTCTGAAAATCCGTTTATAATGGTTGTACACAGCCACTGAGATGATCATCTTGGCATTTTCTTGACCGATCACATATTGGTCAAGGTAGCTCTTGATTTTACTGGGAATGGGCAGCTCAAATTCCTCGTGTTCCACAGGTGTTTTATTGGCAGTCAAGACATTGTGGCACATATCAATGCATTCATCACAGATATTGCCAGCGATGCCTCGGATCATGTTTCGAACTTCGCTTTCTGATCTGCCGCAAAACGAACAGCTTGTATTCTTGAGTTTATCCAAAATCTCTCCTGAGAATCATGTTTTAATTGGTTAGGTCTTATCTATAATGGGTGCCGTTTTCCGTCAAGCTATTTCCTCACGGTGATCACTTCATCGATCAATCCATATTCCTTAGCCTCTGTGGCACTCATAAAATAGTTGCGGTCTGTATCAGCTACTATCTGTTCCAAGGGACGTCCGGTGTGTTTGTGTAAAAGCTCGTTCATCACTTCTCTAAGGTAGAGGATTTCCTTTGCTTGAATCTCAATGTCGCTGGCCTGTCCCTGCGCGCCGCCCAAGGGCTGATGGATCATGATCCTGCTGTAGGGGAGAGCCGTACGCTTCCCTTTGGCTCCGGAGGCCAAAAGCATGGCAGCCATGCTCGCTGCTTGACCGATGCAGATAGTGCTCACTTTGGGTTTGATATACTGCATCGTGTCGTAGATAGCCAATCCGGATGAGATAATTCCTCCCGGGGAATTGATATACATATAGATATCCGCATTGGCATCTTCGCCTTCCAAGTGTAAGAGCTGAGCCACGATAGAATTGGCCAGATTGTCTTCTATAACTCCGCTCACAAAGACGATTCTATCCTTGAGCAATCTTGAGTAGATGTCATAAGCGCGCTCCACGCGCCCAACTTGTTCGATCACCATGGGGATGTAATTCATTATTCCTCCACATCTTCGCTGATTTCTTCATCTGTAGCAGGCGTTTCTTCCGGTTCAGGTGGATCCACAAAGGTGGCCTTGGCTGCCAGGTCACGCAGCATAAACCAGTTTGTGGCCTGTTCAATAAAGTCGTCATCCTCAATTCTTTCGCTGTTTTGCTCTGTCCAAGCTTCTACGGTCATGTCTGCCATGATGGCGTTGTGCTCGATAAATTCATCCATCTTACTTTCATCAAAGGTGAATCCGGTGAGCTTCCTCAAAGCTTTGTTTAGATAGAGACTGATCATCTGGTTGCTAAATTCCATCCGATACTGCATTTCCAGATACTTACGATAAACTTCTTGCTGTTGATCCAATCGTGACAGCTCTTCTTCGACCACATAGTTCAATGTGCGCTCAGGCAACTGGAATGGCTTGTCTGCATAGAGCTTATGGATAATGGCTCTGTTTTCGCCATCCATATTGCTGTGCTCAATCCTCAAGCAAAGATCATCGCTCAACTGCTGCTTCAAGGCGGCCAAGTCATCAAAACCCAAATCCTTGGCAAAGTCATCATTGATCTCAGGGACTTTGAGCCGCATGATCTCATTTATCATCACGCTGCAGCTATAGTTCATCTCGTTGTCGAGCTCCGGGAATTTGTTCTGGGTCACGAGTTTGAGTCCATTTCCGCTGAGGCTGATGTTCACTGTATCACCCACCATTCTATCCAAGAGGGCGTTGCTGCTGCGCATGGGCGGATTTTCACCGGCGTAGAGGATTACATTCACGGGCTCATCGTCGTTTTGACCGATTATCGTGAGGCTGCAATTCAGAGCATCACCTTCGATCGCTGCGTCTACCTGCTCAAAAGTCCGGTTTTTATTGGCGGTATCTTCCAAGATATAATCCACTTGGCTTTCCACGGTGAGGTGTTTATATGGAACTTCAAATGGTTCTGGCAGAGTGAGTTCAATTTCTGGTTCCTGTTCGATTTCCACCACGATCACCAGATCCTGCTCATCTTCCCATTTCAGGTCCTTGACCAAAGGCATAGCCAGATAGCCGATCTGATGCTCAATTACCGCTTGGCCAAAATACTTATCCGTAGCATCTTCCATAAAGCTGGTTACGATGGAATCCTTATACTCACGTTCCACTCGCGCCAAAGGTGCTTTGCCCTTGCGAAAACCCGGAATCTGGATGCGTTTTGCACTCTTTTCCAAGTATTTACGATATTCTTCCTGTGCCTGGCTTGCTTCCACCGTAATGGTGAGTTCCTTGGTGACAGGATCAATTTGTTTGATGTCTACTTGCACAATTTATCTCCTTAAGAACTTTGAAAAAATCAAATCTGGTGCGAAAGAGGGGACTTGAACCCCTATAGGTAAAACCTACTGGATCCTAAGTCCAGCGCGTCTGCCAATTCCGCCACTTTCGCACATAACATTAGATAATAGTCAGTGAATGCCAAATTTTAAGAGATGCCCCAAAAGTCAAGCTTTTAATGCCATATTGTCGATAAGACGCGTTTTGCCAAAATAAACGGCTAACATCATACGCGTATCAGCTTCAGCCTCTTGAACACTTTGCAGCGAAAGAGGATCCACACACTCAATATAATCTATCACTCCACCAGAGTTTTCGATGTTTTCTTTGATAGTATTGATAATCAGCCCACAATCCCGCTCTCCTTGCGCAAAAAGCTCCCTCGCCTTCAGTAAACCCTGATACAGACTCAATGACTTTTCTCGCTGCTGAGGATTGAGATAGCTATTGCGCGAACTCATCGCCAAACCATCCGCTTCCCGCACGATGGGACAAGCCACGATGTCGCAATCCAAATTAAGATCAATAATCATCTGCTTGAGGATGCGCTGTTGCTGGAAATCCTTGAGACCCATATACATATGATCTGGTGAGACGATATTGAGCAGCTTGAGTACTATCGTGGCCACACCCCTGAAATGCCCCGGACGGCTCTTGCCACAGAGCACATCGGCAAGCTTATCCGGCACCACCCAAGTATCAAAGCCGTTTGGGTAAATAGCTTGAGTGGAAGGATTGAAGATGTACTCTACACCACATTCCTGCAACAGAGCCACATCCCTTTCCAGATCACGCGGGTAGGTGGCCAGATCCTCATTTTGTCCAAACTGACTGGGATTCACGAAGACAGACACAATAGTGTTGGGATTCTCTTTTACACTCTGCTTTACCAACGAAAGATGACCCTCATGCAGGTAACCCATAGTGGGCACAAATCCCAGAGAACCTTCTTGCTTTAAGGAACGGCAAAGCGACTTGGTGAGGGCAATATCTTGAATAATCTGCATCTACTTGACAGGGCGGTTGTTTGCGTCCAAAACGACGATGGTGGGCTGATGAGCGGCAGCCTCTTTATCATCCATCAAACCATAATTGACGATGATCACAATATCGCCAACCATGGCCTTGCGCGCTGCGGCACCATTGATGCCAATTTCGCCGCTACCACGCTCTCCTTCGATGATATAGGTGGAAAAACGTTCGCCGTTGTTCACATTGAAAATTTCCACCTTTTCAAAAGGACGCATTCCGGCTGCGTCAAGAAGATCGGGGTCTATCTTGATGCTACCGTTGTAATTTATATCACATTCCGTGACGGTGCCACGGTGTAGTTTTGACAGAAGGATGTACCTTAACATCGGTGTTTTTAGCTCCATTTTAATGAAATGTAATCCATGATTTTAGATTCATGGTTTTAGTCAAGTGTTTATTTGAAATCAACTTCAAGCCTGTAAAATGCACTAAACTCTTTCTCTAAGGGTGAGCTTACTAACACGTCACTCACAACTGCTTGGGCGGTTCAGGATGAGCCCCTACCTTTCAACAAAGCTGTGCCGCCCTTACTTACCCGCAGGGAGATGCCGTGGCGATACTCGGGTTTTTCCCGAGTGGCTCCGAGTAATCACCGGGCGGCTAAGCAAGGAAGAGGTAGGGTCGGTCGCCGGACCGACCCAAACAAACAAAACTGCAAGTCTCGCCTACATGCAGCGTTCCTGCACCCCTCCTGCTCGGTTCCTGCCCCAAGGAGCAGGAACCACGTAGGCTAACAAAAGGTTACACGTTTGGGCGTAGGGGATGTCCAGAAACAGGTGAACCTTTTCAAAAAGGCAATATTATCGGAAGCAATTGGGTAGTGTCTCAGAGGTTGGTGTAAAATAGGTAACCGTTTTGAAGAAAAAGGTTGAGCCGATTCCCACTCTTTATTTTATGGTTCTCACCACAACGAAAACTAAAGGAGAATCAAATGACTCAACCGGAGACAACGAAA
>JAKQWO010000076.1 GCA_029561955.1 Candidatus Cloacimonadota bacterium | reverse complement strand
GAGCTTGCTTCTCAACCACATACAGGGTTAGCCTCGATTTTTGGTACAAAGCTTACTCATTCTTGAAATCGGCGAAGCTAACCTCGGTATGGTTACTACTTCGACACCATGTCGAGTGTTGCTACTTTCGGGAGTGCAGCTAAGGAAGGCAATAGGGAAGATGCAGGCTGCGCCTGCATGCGGCGGTTCGGCGACCGCCGGCTACCAATTGGTCGCTACGGCGAGCGACCGTACAACAAAAAGGCGGCCCAAAGACCGCCTAGAACTTTTGGTCGGAGCGCAGCGAGTGACAGTACATGCGGCGCTACAGCGAGCGCCGGCTACCTCTTTGGTCGCTCCGGCGAGCGACCCTACCTCAGCAGCACCAGTCTCTTCGTTTCCTGATAATCCCCGCATTGGAGGCTATATAGATAGATTCCTGAGGGAAGGTTGTCTCCTGAGAAGTTGATCTCATGCAAACCGGAGCTGAGCTCGTAGCTGGCGACTTTTTGGCCACGCAGGTTATAGATGCTCAAGGTGCCTGTTGAGCGCTCCGGGACGTTTGCCTTAATCGTTGTGCCGGTATCCCTGCCAAAGGGATTGGGCCAGGCGTCATGCAGTCTGGATGTTACTTGCGGAGCCATATCATCGTCCACCGGTGTGTTGTTTCCCAGTTTAGCGACAAAGATGTTAAAACCTTCATTTGCCGTTACGGTATGGTCACCAAAGGTGGCCATGTTTCCGCACAATCCGGTCATGTAGGCATTTCCAGCGCCATCCAAAGCCAGATTGGCTGCCATATCAATAAACGGTCCACCCGCTTTGACCGCCCAGAGCCAGTTGCCGTTTGTATCCAGTTTAGCGACAAAGATGTCAATTTCATATTCACCTGCGCTTGCGGTCAGGGTATGGTCGCCAAAAGTGGCTGTTCCTCCAAAACCACCGGCCACGTAGAGGTTTCCAGCACCATCCAAGGCGATACCGGTTGCCGAATCACCAAGTGGGCCTCCCGCTCGGACAGCCCAGAGCCAGTTGCCACTTTGATCCAGCTTGGCGACAAAGAGGTCACCATAGTCTTCATCATCTCCACTTGCCGTCAGGGTGTGGTTGCCGAAGGTGGCTGTGCCTTCAAAATTCCCTATCACATAGATGTTTCCAGCACCATCCAGGGTGATGTTATATCCCATGTCCCAAAGTGCTCCACCTGCTTTGACAGCCCAGAGCCAGTTGCCATTTTGATCCAATTTGGCTACGAAGATGTCACGGGTGTCATCATCATTTCCGGTTATCGTCAGGGTGTGGTTGCCAAAAGTGGCCGTAAGTTCAAAAGCTCCAGTCACGTAGATGTTACCATTACCATCCAGGGCGATGTTTTGTCCCCAATCATCACCAACCCCGCCTCCATTGACCACCCAGAGCCAGTTTCCAGCGGGGTCAAACTTGGCGACGAAGACATCTTTTTCATACCAATTACTTTCGATTGCCGTCACAGTATGATTGCCGAAAGAGGCTGTGCCTTCAAAATCACCGACTAAGTAACCGTTGCCCGCATTGTCAATAGCGATGCTATTCCCATAGTCAACGTAGGTGCCGCCCGCCTGGATTGCCCAGAGCCAGTTGCCATTTGGGTCAAGTTTGGCGAGAAAGACGTCACAATAGTCTTCATCTCCGCTTGCCGTCAGGGTATGGCTGCCGAAAGAGGCTGTGCCTTCAAACTGTCCGGTCACATAGACGTTTCCCGCTCCATCCAGAGCGATGCCAGTTCCCGAATCAGTAAATGAGTCACCCGCCCTGACCGCCCAGAGCCAATTGCCGGCGGGGTCCAGCTTGGCGACGAAAATATCACCATAAATAACACCTCCAAGTGATGTCAAGACATGGTTGCCGAAGCTGACTGTGCCATCAAAGGCTCCGCAAATATACTGGTTGCCCTGATTGTCGATGGCTATGGAGGAGCCATAATTCAAGTTATCTTCGTCTGTTCCGCTTGCCACGGTCGCCCACTGCCATTGGGGCACCTGCGCCAACAAAACCGCTGCTCCACAGAGCAGGAAAAGACATAGAATCAAGCTTTTAAGCGTCTTCATTGTGTTACTCCTATGGGTTGTTTTTTATCAGGGTCACATTATTGTAGATCTGGATAATGCGTCAAGCAAAATAATCTTTGATGGCATCTCGCTGCGGGAAAGTGAGGTAGGGACAGGTGCCGAACCGCCATGCAGTTGTGGGTGGTGCAGGCAAAAAGTCCAGCTTTTGGGAAAGAGTCCATTGCGTTATCTGGGTTTGTCCGTGAAAATCGGTGTAAATTCGCAGGAATTGACTGATCCTGCGCTGCCGGCCTCACTTTTGCATTGACAAAATATCCTCATTCTCAGGATGGGGTATGGGTGCTTGAATGGCGATTTAACGCCTTGCAAGCCACTGTGATTCCAAAAGGTAAGACGAGAGCCATGTTTGAAGCCATATTCATGTTCATCATGTTGGGGGTAGCCATCATTTGGTGGCACTGGGGACTTTTGCGGCACGATTTGGTGGCCATGATTCTGCTCTTTGTCTTGGTTTTTGCCGACATTGTTCCCGCAGCGCGTGCATTCAGCGGCTTTTCGCATCCTACGGTGATCATGTTGGTCGCCGTAATGATCATCAGTAGGTCTTTCCAAGAAAGTGGCATTTTTGATTACCTGAGCAAGGCCCTGGATAAAATGAGTTCTGATCCCGTGAATCTGATCCTGGTTTTATCGCTGATTGCGATGGTTTCTTCCGCTTTTCTCTCCTCCTACATGACCGTGATGCTGCTGATGCCGGTGGCTCTATATCTGAGCGGCAAAAGGGGTATTCATGCCTCGCGGGTGCTTTTACCCATCGCTTTCTCCGCCATTTTGGGCAGCACGATCACCATGATCGGCTCGGTGCCCAATATCTTTGTATCTTGTTTGCAGCCAGAGTGTTTGGGCATCTTTACCTTCTCGCTCAAAAACCTGCCCATCGCCCTCGTAGGCGTGCTCTTTTTGGGGCTGGTGGCGGGGTATTTACTGCCCAAAAACGACCACAAAGACAAGCGGGATGAGGAAATCAACATCGAGGACTACATCACCGAGGTGAAAGTGCTGCGGGAGTCGCGTCTGGCGGGCTCAACGCTGCGGCGCATCATGCAAAATGCGGATTATGAGGTGACGGTGATCGCTTTGGTGCGTGAGAAGTTGCAGATGGATGTGATCGATCCCGATGAAGAGCTGCTTCCGGACGATATTTTGATCATTGAGGCGGATAGCGCCAACCTTAGAACCTTTATGGAGTATACCAATGCTAAGCTCATGGGAGGGCGTAAGTTCCATAAGGATGCGACCGGTGCGCGCAACATCTCAATGCGCGAGGTGGTGGTGCTCAAAGATTCCGTTTTGGCGGGCAAGACTGCGGCGGGGATCAATATCCGCAGTCGCTTTGGCGTCAATCTGTTAGCTATTTCCAGAGGGCAGAGGCAGAGCATTCACCGCCTGGCCAAAAGCAAGATCGAGAGAGGTGACGTCCTGCTCATCCAAGGGCGCACGCAGATTTTGGACGAAGTCACCTACGCCATGGGATGTCTGGGTCTTAAACCTCGGGGAAATAAGGAAAAAGACGCCCTCAGAGCCACGCTCAGCATCCTGATTCTCACCGCTGCCTTGATTCTGATGGGCTTACGTGTGATCAGTCCACCCTTTGCCCTGGCTTCGGCTGCGCTGGTATTGGCTCTATGCCGCACGGTTTCGCCCTATGAACTGGCTCGCAGCATAGATTGGAGCTTGGTAATCCTGCTGGCGGCGATGATCCCCGTGGGGGAAGCATTCAGGAGTAGCGGTGCGGCAGAGCTGGCGGTAAACGCCTTCAGCGGTATCGGGGCACATGCGCCGCTCTGGCTGAGATTGGGCATTCTGATTAGCTTTTCCATGCTGCTTTCAAATCTGATCCACAATGTGCCAGCCACTATTTTGATGTCCGCCATAGCCTTGCAGATGGCTGCGGGAGATATTTCCGACTCACGGATCTTCCTGATGGGCGTGGCTTTGAGCTGCACGGCAAACTTCATGAGCAGCAAAAGACAGGTGGTGAATACCTTGGTGAAGGGCGCAGGTGGATATCAAAGCTTGGATTACTTTAAGGTGGGTCTGGTCTTACAGCTTTTGGTGCTGGTTTTGGGCGTTGTGATGCTGGCTTTTGTCCACTAAAAAAGCAGTTGTGAGTAGTGAGTAGTGAGTTGCTGCGCGGGGGCGGCTGCGCCGCAGTTGTCAGTTGCCAGTCGTCAGTCGTCAGTCGCTGCGCTGGTGGTGTAGATGCGAATGGTTGTGGTGAGGATACGCATAGTTTTGGAGCTTTCCTTTTTATCCACGGATTACACGGATGGACACGGATAAAGCAAAGCTGCGTGGTCGGTCCGGCGACCGACCCTACACGACTGCCCGTACAGACAAAAAAAGCGCAGCAACCAAACGACCTTGCGGGCTATTCAGTTACTGCGCTCTATCTATCTAAGAGAGAACCTCTTGCTGCATCCTACAAATATGGGAGGTGAGGTATGAGACGCGAGCCAGGTTCTCTCGCTTAATTTATCACTAAGCCATTGTCATAATCCAGCTTTAGTGGTGCATCCGGTTTGATCTTTCCGCCCAGGAGAGCTTTGGCCAGCTCGTCTTCTATCTCTTTTTGGATCAGACGCTTGAGCGGTCTGGCTCCGAATTGCGGATCGAAGCCCGCCTCTGCTACGTAGTCTGCCAACCTGTCAGTCCAAGTCAGCTCTATGCCCTTGGGTTGCAGCCTCTTGGCCAGCACGCCCAACTGGATGTCCACGATGGCGCGGATGTTTTCCTTGCTGAGGCGGTGGAAGATGATGATGTCGTCCAGGCGGTTCAAGAACTCGGGTCTGAAATAGTGTTTCAGCTCTTCCATCAGTTCGGGTCTAAGGGCGTCAAGTTCTTCATCCTGAGCGTCATAGATCATCTGCGAGCCGATGTTTGAGGTAAGGATGATCACGCTATGGCGAAAGTCCACGGTGCGACCCTTACCATCGGTGAGTCTGCCATCGTCCAAGATCTGTAAGAGGATATTGAACACGTCTGGATGCGCCTTTTCGATCTCGTCAAAGAGGATGACGCTGTAAGGACGTCGGCGCACGCCTTCGGTGAGGTAGCCACCTTCGTCGTAGCCCACGTAGCCCGGAGGCGCACCGATGAGACGCGAGACGGAGTGCTTTTCCATGAATTCGCTCATGTCCAGCCGTAGCATAGCCTTTTCGCTATCAAAGAGATAGGCGGCCAAGGTGCGTGCCAGCTCTGTCTTTCCCACTCCCGTAGGGCCTAAGAAGATGAAGGAGCCAATGGGGCGCTTTTCATCTGCCAAGCCGCTGCGAGAGCGGCGGATAGCGTTGGAGAGAGCGGCGATGCCTTCTTTTTGGCCTACCACCCTTTCGGCCAAGGTGTCTTCCAGTTTAAGCAGCTTGACCATTTCACTCTGCATCAGCTTCGCCACGGGGATATTTGTCCATTTGGCAACCACTTGCGCTACCATTTCCTCGTCTACCTGCTCCTTGATCATGCGCTCGCCGCCTTCGCCTCGCTTGGCGATGAGCTCTTCCAGCTTCCGTTCCTGTTCCTTGATCAGGCCATAGCGGATCTTGGAGGTGGTTTCATAGTCACCAGCACGCTCTGCCTGTTCGGCGCGACTTTTGAGGCTGTCTAATTCGGCACGGATTGCACGCTCCTCTTCCACCTGCTTGCGCTCGTTTTCCCATTTCAGACGCAGTGCATCACGTCTTTCCTGCGCTACGCTCATTTCGGCATTGATCTTTTCCAAGCGGGAAGCGGAAAGGGCGTCTGTTTCCTTGGAGAGCGAGAGCTTTTCGATCTCCAGTTGACGCAGTTTACGTTCCACTTCGTCTAACTCTTCCGGCAGGGAATCTATCTCCATGCGCAGTTGGGCGCAGGCTTCGTCCATCAGGTCTATCGCCTTGTCCGGCAAGAATCTATCCGAGATATAGCGATCACTGAGCACGGCTGCAGCCACCAAAGCACCGTCGGAGATTTGCACGCCGTGGTGCACTTCATATTTCTCGCGGATGCCGCGCAGGATGGAGATGCTGTCGTCCACATTGGGCTCATCTACCATCACGGGCTGGAAACGCCGCGCCAGAGCGGGATCCTTCTCGATATATTTGCGATATTCGTCAATGGTTGTGGCGCCGATGCAGTGCAAGGTTCCACGTGCCAAGGCGGGCTTGAGCATATTGGAAGCATCCACGCTGCCTTCAGCGGCTCCCGCACCCACCACGGTGTGGATTTCGTCGATGAAGAGTATCACGCGTCCTTCACTCTTTTCCACCTCGCTGAGCACGGCTTTGAGTCTTTCTTCAAATTCGCCGCGGAACTTGGCTCCGGCCACCAAGGCGGCCATGTCAAGCTCCACAATCTCTTTATTTTTGAGGTTTTCCGGCACGTCCTGAGCGACAACTCGGCGCGCCAAACCTTCCACGATAGCCGTTTTGCCTACACCCGGCTCACCGATCAGGATGGGGTTGTTTTTCCTGCGCCGCGAGAGAATCTGAATGCTGCGCCTGATCTCCTCGTCACGTCCAATCACGGGGTCAAGCTTTTCCTGACGCGCCAAGGCGGTGAGGTTGCGGGCATACTTTTCCAGAGCTTGAAATTTGGACTCCGGATCGCTGTCCGTGATGCGCTGGTTGCCTCGCAATTCCTTGAGGACCTTGAGCAGGTCGTCAGCGGTTAAGCCAACCGATTTCAGCACGTTAGCCGCAGAGCCGCCCTTGTGCATGAGAGCAAGCAGCAGGTGTTCCACGCTGATGTATTCGTCTCTGAACTTGGCTGCTTCCTTCTCGGCCTGGTTGAGCACATCCAATACCTCCTTGGAGAGATAGCTCTGTGCTCCGCTTACCCGCGGCAGCTTGGCCATTTCTTCTTCCAAACGCTGCTGAATCTGCGCCGGCTGGATCTCCAACTTTTGCAAAATGGGCAAAATCAAGGTATCGGTTTGTTGTAACATGGCCTCCAAGAGATGCAGGTTTCTGATCTCCTGATGGCCTCGCTGGGAAGCCACCGCCTGAGTTGCCTGCAGTGCTTCCTGGCTCTTGAGTGTAAATCTTTCTAAGTTCATCAATTCCTCCTTTGGGTGATTAACATGTTTATTTACTCATAGTTTAAGCGGGTTTTTCCGAGAGGCAAGCGGAAATTAGCAGTCTTATGAAGAAAGTGCTAATTTTGAAAAGAAAAGAAGGTATAAAAGAGGTAACTGCCTTGTATACAAGATAGATGGAGAGATTCATTTTCTGGGTTGTGGCACAACTGATCCAACCGTAGCCTCCAGATGAGATGGTCGATTCGCCGACCGATCTTACCAAAAGCATTGACATGAAAGCCGCTGCCACTTCTTTGGTTATCTATCAGAAAAGAGTGAGGAACACATGGACGACAAGAAAGTAATCTACAATATGAGCGGTGTGAGCAAGGTTGTGGACGGCAACCGCTACATCCTCAAGGACATCTGGTTGGGCTACTATTACGGTGCCAAGATCGGCGTGGTGGGGCTCAACGGCTCAGGCAAAAGCACGCTGCTCAAGATCATGGCGGGCCTCGACAAGGACTTCATCGGCGAAGTGGCGATCAGTAAAGGCTACAGCATCGGCTATCTGGAGCAAGACCCCGTTTTGGACGATGACAAGACGGTGCTGGAAGTGGTGCAGGAAGGCGTGGCTGAGACGATCGAGCTGATGCGGCGTTTTGACGAGATCAACCTGAAGTTTGCCGAGCCCATGGATGATGATGAGATGAACAGGCTTTTGGAGGAGCAGGGCAGGGTTCAGGACGAGCTGGACGCCCGCAATGCCTGGGACTTGGACAGCCGACTGGAACTGGCCATGGATGCGCTGCGTTGTCCTCCCTCAGAGCTGCCCATCAGAGTGATTTCCGGTGGTGAAAGACGCCGCGTCGCCCTGTGTAGATTGCTTTTGCAGGAACCGGACATCCTGCTCTTGGACGAACCCACCAACCATCTGGACGCCGAGACGGTGCTCTGGTTGGAGCGACATCTGAAGCAGTATAAAGGCACCGTGATCGCCATCACTCACGATAGATATTTCTTAGATAACGTGGCGGGCTGGATCTTGGAGCTGGATAGGGGAGAAGGCATCCCTTACGAGGGCAACTATTCCAGTTGGCTTGAGCAAAAGCAGGAGCGCCTGGCACGTGAAGGCAAAAGCGAAAGCCGCCGTCAGAGAGCTCTAGCCGACGAACTGGAGTGGATCCGCAGCAGTCCAAAAGCCCGTCAAGCCAAGAGTAAAGCCAGGATCAAGAGATTTGAAGAGCTTTCCAAGATCGAATACAAAAAGGAAAACGCCACGGATTCCATCATCATCCCGCCCGGTCCCAGACTGGGCACACAAGTGATCCAAGCGGTGAATATCAGCAAAGCATTTGACGACAAACTGCTCTACGACGATCTCAGCTTCACCCTTCCCGCAGGTGGAATCGCCGGCATCATCGGCCCCAACGGTGCCGGTAAAACCACACTCTTTGAACTGATTATGGGCATCCAGAGTCCGGATAGCGGCAGCATCAACATCGGCGAAACCGTGAAAATCTCCTACGTTGACCAAAAACGCATGATGAACATGGATAAGACCATTCTGGAACTGATCGCCGACGGACGTGACGTGCTGCAGGTGGGCGACAGGGAGATCAACGCCCGCGAGTATATCAGCAAGTTCAATTTTGGCAAAAACGAGCACACCAAGCCACTCAATCTCCTCAGCGGCGGCGAGAAAAACCGTGCTTACCTGGCCCTCACCCTCCAGTCCGGCGGCAATGTGCTGCTCTTGGACGAACCCACCAACGATCTGGACGTCTACACCATCCACGCCTTGGAAGAGGCACTACTGGAATTTGCCGGCTCTGCCTTGGTGATCAGCCACGATCGCTACTTCCTTGACCGCGTCTGCACGCATATCCTTGCCTTTGAAGGCGATAGCAGTTATAAGTGGTTTGAAGGCAACTTCAGCGACTATGAAGAGGATAAGATCCAGCGTCTGGGCGAGAGTGCGGCCATCCCGAAGAGGATAACCTATCGGAGGTTGACGAGGTAGGGGTCGGCTTTTTATTTGGCAATAAAATAGCGTTTCTCTGGAACAAATCTTGCTTCACATGTCGCTTCGAGAATAAAGACAGGAGTGTGATATGAAAAAGTTAGCTGCTTTGAGCATGCTACTTACGATTGCTTTTGGCCTCAGTGCCACCACGGTCAGTATAGGTTCCGTAGCCGGAGCTGCAAACTACTTTCCCATCCACACCGGCTACAGCTACAATTATACACAGCAGATCTATACGCAATCCCAGATCAATCACGCAGGCGAGATCTCCAGAATCAGGTTTTATCATCACAGCTCCTATCCGGGCAGTTTTGGCAGCAGCCATGACTGGGTGATTTATTTAGGCCATACCAGCCGCAGCTCTTTTCTTTCCACTTCGGATTGGGAGCCTGCCACCAACCTCACTCAGGTGTTCTCTGGCAGCGTTCTGGATATCTTCCCAGCCCAAGGTGAATGGATGGAGATAACCTTGGACACTCCCTTCAACTACGACAACTTTAGCAACCTGATCGTCGCCATCCATGAAAGCACTCCCGGCTTGAATTACTCCGTTTATTGGGGTAGCTTCGCCACGGGCAGCAATACCGGCCTGAGCTTGCCTCACAACAGCATCAATCCTGACCTCAGCAACCTCCCCAATGCCCGCTTGCTGACGGACAACCTCGCCTCCATCCAGCTTGTCTTTCCGGATACCGAAGTCCCTCTGCCGCCCAGGCTGATAAGTCCGGCAGACAACGCGTATGTGCTTGATGGCCAGACCTTGCGGTGGACTTTATCTGAAGGCAGCGCAGATGCAAGCTCCTATGACGTCTACATAGATGGAGTTTTGGTGAGCGAAAATCAGACGTCCAACCGCTACACCATCAGCGGCTTGGAAACAGGATACCACACTTGGCAGGTGGTAGCCAGAAACAGCATCGGCTCATCACTACCTTCTGAAACACGTGCGTTTGTAGTGGCATTGGCAGTCGGCGAGGGCAATGACACCTGCTGGCTCCCCATCTCGCCCAACAATTACAACAGCCAATCCCAGAGCATCTATTTGCAATCAGAAATTGCATCCGACATTCAGGAAGCCCGCATCATCGAAAAGATAGCCTACTACTGGAACGGAGCGTCCGCCTGCGTCAGCAGCAACGACTGGATTGTCTACATGAGCCACACAAACAGAACGGTATTTAACCACAATGCAGATTGGCTTCCCATCAGTCAAATGGTGCAAGTCTTCGATGGCCATCTGGAGCTCCCCGCCGTCCCGGGCTGGATAGAGATAGACCTGGACACCCCATTTATCTATAACAATTCAAGCAATCTGGTGATCGCTGTCTATGAAATGTTTCGTGAAGGTGACTACAACGCCCCTACACCCTTTTTTGCCAACACCGCCACTGCTGGCCAACACCGCAGCCTGCTCGCCACTCAGTACAACTACCACCCGGGCCCAAATCCACCCAATGATGGATTTCGTGTGGCCGCATATCCCAATATCCTGATCTGGTTTGCTCAATTGCCAGATACACCTGTGTTGACTGTCTCTCCCACCTTTTTGGATTTTGGAGCAGTGATAAACGGCGGCTCGGCCGAGCCACTTCCGGTGCAGATTACCAATATGGGTGCTGCAACCTTGAACCTTTTTGAGAGCGATATCAGCATCATCGGCGCAGGTGCAAGTGCCTTCTCTTTTGATCCTGCCAACCTGCCTGCCTCTTTGGGTGCTGCGCAGAGCGTGATCATCCCCGTCAGCGTAACTGGCGTAAGCACCGGCGAGATTTCCGCCACCCTGCGCATTGTCTATGAAGGACAAAACCACGATGTAGAGCTGCTTGCAGAGGTTTTGGCTACAGGCACCATTATCATTGGAACCGGCACGGGCAGCCAGCCTTATCCTTTTGATACCAGCACGGTTTGGCAAGGTTCTGCCGCTCTCTACACGGCGGATCAGATCAATGCCAGCGGCAGCATCCATATGTTGGGCTGGGATTGTTCCAGCACCTCCACTGCGGTGATCCCCTACAAGATTTGGGCCACAAACACCGCCGTCACCACTCTGGAAAGCATGAGCTGGCAGGATATGGTGGCTGATCTGACGCTGCTCAAAGAAGGCACTTTCACTCCCAACACCTTGGGATGGCAGAGCTTCCAACTGGAAACTCCTTTTGCCTATGCTGGAGGGAATTTGATCATCGCCGTGGAAACCAGATATGGCTCCTCCTGGTGCGGTCATGCACAAACGTTCAAGTATACCATCGGTGAATCAAGGCATCTGTATTGGGAAAGCTCCACTTACGGATTGGTAAACCAGAATATCCCCAACATCATGATGCACTTCAGCTCCGGCCTGCAGGATGATATCTGTGCCTTCAGCATCACTGGCAGCGCCACTCCCGCGCTGGGAGCAGCTTCAAACTACACAGTGAGCATCCGCAACAACGGCAGCAATCCCCAAAGCAACTATCAAATTAAACTGATGGGGCCAAACAACACCGTGTTGGCCTCAGTCAATGGCCAGACCATCAATGCCTTTCAGACTTTGGAGGTAGTGATCCCCTGGACGCCCACCCACACGGGAAATTTCGCTATCTCTGGCAAAGTGGAACTCCCCGGCGATGAATTGATCCAAAACAACCAGACCGGCAGCCTGCAAGTGGAAGTCCAGCCCGCAGGAACCCAGGCCGTCACCATTGGAGCAGGTGATGAGCTTGCAGGCTACCCCATAGCTTTCTATGAACTTAACTCCATCTATCAGACGCTCTACATGGCGGATGAGCTGGGCTTCGAGTGTGGAATCATCAACTCTCTTGAGCTCTACAACCACTTTCCATACGACAGGCTCAAAATAGCTACCAAAATCTACATGGGAAGCACAGACCGAACCGACCTGAGCACAGGCTGGATTCCCGTCTCCGAGCTGACCCTGGTCTTTGATGGACAGGTTAATTACCCTGCAGGGGACAACAACATCCTCATCCACTTCCAGACACCCTACGTGTATGCGGGTGGCAACTTGGTGGTGATGTTTCATCGTCCCGACTCAGGCTCTTTTGGATGGGAATTCCGTTTCAAGTGTCAGACTATAGGCGACAATCGCGCCCGCTATGCTTTATCATATGACGAAATCTGCCCATCCGATCCGCCTGAAGGGACACTCACAGGTCAATTTCCTCAGACAACTTTCCTCTACCATCCGGGCTCGCCAATCAACGACCTGGGTGCTTTGAGCATCACCGGTGATGTCAGTCCCACGGTGGGCACCGCTGCCCTCTACACCGTCCGCTTGCGTAACTACAGCGCTGAAACTCAAAGTGGTTATGCCGTGAAGATTATGGGGCTTCACGATGTGCAACTGGCCAGCATGACCGGCCCACCCATCAACAGCGGGCAGAGTCTGGATGTGGAGATTCTCTGGACGCCCACCACCGCAGGGCCTCTCACCATCTACGGCAAAGTGGAGCTTGACGGTGATGAATTTGCGGGTAACAACCAGACAGACCCGATGCAGGTGCATATCTCCCCTGAGGACATCCAATCTGACACCATCGGTGCAGGTGATCAACTCGCCCGTTTCCCCCTGGATTTTGGTTCATATGGTAAGTACATCATCTATCAGACGCTTTACAGAGAGGTTGAATTGGGCTTTGCCAGCGGAACCATTACCGCTTTGGCTCTTCACAACGATTTTGAAACGCACCTGCCCGCCAAACCCACCCAAATCTACCTGGGCAGTACAGACCGAACCGACATGAGCGAAGGCTACATCCCCACTTCCGAGCTGAGCTTGGTCTTTGAAGGACTCGTGACCTATCCCGCCGGTGAAAACACCATCCTCATTCATTTCCAGACACCCTATGTGCACCCGGGCGGCAACCTGGTCATGATGTTCTGCCGTACCGCAGATGGAAGCTTCTATTCTCTCGATGATCGGTTCAAATGTCAGTCAGGAGGCAGAAACCGTGCCTTTTATACCCGCTATTTAAATCCAAACAGCCCTCTCTCCGGAGAATTCACCGTCTTCTACCCCCAAGTCACCTTCCACTACAACGCCGATCTGATCCAAAACGACCTGGCCGCCTGGAAGCTCGAGGGCAATCGCACTCCCACCCTGGGTGAAGCTTCTCTTTACACCCTCCGCATCAGAAACATGGGCGTCCAAGCTCAAACCAATTACACCGTCAAGATCATGGGGACGGACGACGTAGAGCTTGCCAGCGTGAACGGCCCTCCCATAGCCGGCTTGCAGAGCTTGGATGTGATGATCCCCTGGACACCCACCCTCGCAGGAGACCATACCATCTACGCTGTGGTAGAAATGACCGGCGATGCGCATCCTGCAAACAATCGCACTACAAACTTCGACCTCATGGTTCAGCCCGCGGGCCTGCATGCTGTGACCGCAGGCGACGGAAGCCAGGACGGCATATATCCCATGGGCATGCCTTACAGATACTTCCTCTACGAAACCCTTTACTATCCTGACGAATTGCAAGGATTTGCAGGGCATATCACGGGAGTCAGGTTTTACATCGACTTCTTTTATGATGTAGCAAACGCACCTGTCTCCATCTGGTTGGGAACCACCACCCAAGCCGATCTCAGCGAAGGCTGGCTCCCTTCCACGCAGCTCACCCCGGTGTTTGATGGCTTGGTAGATTTTCCTATCGGACAAAACATCATCGAACTCACCCTGGATCAGCCCTTTATGTATGTGGATGGAGGCAACCTGGTGATGCTGATTCATAAACCAATGGGTTCCGCTTATGCTTCTGAAAACACATTTAGATGCCAGACCCAAGGCTGTAACCGCAGTCGCTACGGTTTTGATAGTTACTTCGAAATGGATCCGGCAGCCCCGCCTCATGGATTCCTTGCCAATCAATTTCCCCAAACCACTTTTACGGTGATCCCCGGTGAACTGGGACAGGTATCCGGAATCGTGACTGATGCAGAAGGACAACCACTCAGCGGTGCAGAACTGAGCATCAATGACGGCCTCTTCAGCACCACCACCAACGACGCCGGCGAATATCAGTTTCCTCACGTCCTGATCCTGCCCGAAACCTATACTCTCTGTATCACCGCCTATGGTTATTTTGATCACATCCAACATTTTGAGCTTCAGGCAGATGAACAGCTCACCCTCAATGCGACCCTACAGCTCTTGCCTCGCGTAAGTCTGAGTGGCACTGTCCTCGCCAGCGATACCATGACCGGAATCCCAGGTGCCGTCATCAGGCTGGATGGCTATAGTTCTCACATCTTGCTCGCAGACGATCAGGGCAGCTTCACCATCCCCAACCTCTATGGCACCAAAACCTACGCTTACGACATCCGTGCCGCCGACTACATCACCCAAACCGGTCAGATAGACTTGGGTGATACAGACTATGATCTGGGAAACATCATCCTCGCAGAGCTAACTTACGCTCCACTAAACGTGACTGCTGCGGTGAATGATACCTGCAATGTGGCTGAAATCTCTTGGTCTTATCCCGATCCTGATGTTCAGAAAGAAGCAGGGGACGTCAGCAGCCGGATTGGCAATGTGAGAAAAGCGTCTATACAGCGTCAGTCTTCTGATGTCAGCTCTCGTCAGCCGGAACAAAGCTTGAGCCGCAGCATGGCTGGATTGTTACTTTCTCAAGGGATCAGCCTCAAATCCACAGCCTCAAAAGCCCTCATAGGCTATCTGGTCTACCGGCTGCAGGTCAATCAGGAACATTATCCCAGTGTTTGGACTCTTTTAACCCCGGAGCCAATCACAACACCCAATTTTATTGATCACGGCTGGGCTGCGCTTACCACTGGCTATTACCGTTGGGCGGTTAGATCCGCATACACCAATGGCGTGACCTCTGAACCCGCTTTGTCAAACCATCTGCACAAAATTGCTGCCAACGGGATAGTGGTGGGCACGGTGAGAAGCAAAACCAATAGAGCCATCTTGGGTGCGACCATCACCAATGGGACTTTGAGCACCACCACAAACTCGATGGGTGCTTACGCCCTCACCCTTCCCGTGGGCACTCACACCCTGACAGCTTCCGCTCCGGGATATGTCAGCCAGACTATGGAAGACGTAAGGGTAGACTTGGATACTTTTACCGCTTTGCGCTTTGTGCTGTTGGCTGAGAGGCATGATGATCCTCCAATCCCCGTGGTGGCTACAGCGCTGCATGGAAACTATCCAAATCCCTTCAATCCGGAGACCACGATCAGCTACAGCATTAAGGAGGAAGGCAGGGTGAAGCTGGAAATCTACAACATCAAAGGCCAATTGTTGAGGACTCTGTTGGATGAAGACCATGCAACCGGCCACTACAAGCGCATTTTCAATGCCAAAGACGATCAGGGACGCAGCATCTCCAGCGGTGTGTATCTGATCAGGATGACTGCACCCGGCTACCAGAAGACTTCCAAGATGATGCTGATGAGGTAATGCTGCTCATGTACGGGCGGTCGCCGTAGCGACCAATGATGTAGCCGGCGGTCGCCGAACCGCCGCCAGCAGGCGCAGCCTGCTTCAAAAAAGAAACCAACCGATGCGTATCCCCACCACAACCACCCGCATCTACGATACCAGCGCAGCGGCTGACGACTGGCAACTGACAACTGCGGCGCAGCCGCCCCCAGCGCAGCGGCTGACGACTGACGACTGGCAACTGACAACTGCGGCGCAGCCGCCCCCAGCGCAGCGGCTCACAACTCACTACTCACAACTCACAACTGGCCGACACCGTCGGCCCCCCCTCTATAATATACTCTGACGATGTTGCTCTCATGACGAAAAATCAAAAATCCTATCCTCGTAACCGCTTGAAAGCCATAAACCTATGGAAAGCTGCAAAATTTGATACTTTCTCTGCCAAAGTGTAATACCGCTGGCAGCCATAATGGTCGCTACTTTGAGCGACCATGCCTCACAACTCACAATTGCATTTGCGATTATGCCTTGCAGATCAGATACACGAATATGATTGACAAGTAAATGCTGTTACAAAAAGGCTCGAGTACATTTATGGCGGGTGGCTTGATCTTCGCTTAAACAGCATTACATGAAAGCTAGGATCATTTCTCTCATAACTCAATGATTCTAATGTCGTTAATAGTATGAAAAGTCTTGCAGTATCCTGTGCCGCGATTGGATGAAATTTCTTTTACCAACTCTAATTGAACATGAGCCTGAAAACTGTATCCTGTTTTCGTGGGTAAATTGCAATATGGGAGTGCCGGGAAACACCGCAACCCCAAAAATTTCTTGCCAGTTATCCGAAAGTAGTTATCGTATGTGCATGGTCGGACGATACGTCTAATCTGTTTAATATAGTAATCTGAGATAGGACTTCAAACGAGCTTGATGAACCTAAAAACAACTGGTTGGAGTTTACACCAACATTAGGGACTCAACATGCGAGGTTGACTGGTTAACCTATCATCACAACACAAAAGGAGTAACCATCGATGTCCAAAACCGCCAATTATGTAAATAACATAGCCCGACATTAATCATGTTGAAGAAAATCATATTCCGTCCCTTTACTTTTCTTGTGCTTTTGATGATACTCATCGAGGCATTGGTCTCAGTTTTGCCCCAACAAGTATTCGGGATGCTGATTGACACTATTTCTGCAAGTAATGCAGACCTGTCCAAATACGTAATATACCCAATCGTCAAGATCACTACACAGTTTACCAAGCTCCCGATAATGACACAGTTGTTCATTCTGTATCCATTGCTATCTTTGTTTAGTTTATTTGTCTCAATGCTTAGAGGATACTGCGTGACTTACAACGGCGAGTGTATTCTATTCAAGATCAGGAAAAAGCTATTTTCCAGCCTGATAAGGAGTAACTACACTTATCTCAACACCCTTACTTCTGGTGAAACGACTTTGGGGATACTGTCAGATGTTGAAAACATTAGGAATATCATCATTGGCCCCATCAACGGTCTGCTAAGTGATTTGATCATGGCATTCTTCATGTTGTTAATCTGTTTTAGGATATCAACTGAGCTCTCAATCCTAATGCTCATCCCAATACCACTGGTTGTTTTCTTCAGTTTCGTTATTGGAAATAAGCAAATTAAGATTTCAATGCTCCAGCGTGAGCTCCTGTCAGGCCTAACATCAACTGCTATCAACAGAGTCAAAGGTTTCTTGCTTGTCAAACTGTTCGCACAGGAGAACAAAGAAGATGAGCAATTTACGTCATTGCTTTCGAAATACTTTCACCAAGCCATGAGAAGTTTGAAAGTGACTCTCTCTCTATTCCCGCTAACCAGTGGAGTCAAAATTATCGTCACTGTAGGTTTGCTATATATAGGCTTTTTTAAGGTTCAGCAGAAAGCACTCAGTATCGGCGCATTACTTGTCTTTATCCAATACTTGGGGAGGTTTTATTCACCTTTTGTCAATATCGCAAGGTTCTATAACAGCATCGCAATGTCTATAGTGTCATACAAAAGATTAAGCAACACCCTTCTTGATACTGAGCGGTATAGAGATATTACTGTTACCAATATCATCCCCAAAGCACATAATGTCGAGCTGGAACAGCTTCCGGTGTTAGAGTTTAATGAGGTTTCCTTCGGTTATGATTCACCCGCTTCGAGAGCGAATATCATAGAGTCATTGTGCTTTGAGGTGATGCGTGGAGAGAAGGTTGCGATTGTGGGTGAAAGTGGGAAAGGTAAAACAACAGTTTTGAACCTGATTGTGAGGCTTATCTCTCCCCAGAAGGGCATTATAAAGTTTAATGGAATAGACATAGACGATTATAGCACGGATTACCTCAGGTCAAAGATAGGCTATCTTTCTCAGACTAATATCATGTACAGTGTCCCTTTGATCGACAATGTCCGTTATGGAGTTCCAGATGCATCTTCTGAAGACGTAATCTGGGCATTGACTCAAGTAAACATGCAGGATTACACGAGTTCAAGTTACCTATTCAATACTATGGGCGAGGGTGGAGAGTTGTTATCCGGAGGAGAGAGGCAGAGAGTAGCTATAGCAAGATTGCTACTATGCAATCCTGAAGTCATTCTTCTTGATGAGCCTATTGCCAATCTGGACGATGATAACGCCAAGTGTATCATGGATTTGATCTTTAGTCTTTTCAGGGAGAAGACGATTATTATCACTTCGCATCAACCACTGGCTTTATCTTATACAACACGACATATCACGATCTGATGCCATTTACGGATAGTACACCGAAGACTGGCTCAAAACAGATGAAACCTTTGAGAAACAACCAAAAGGAGAAAATATGGTTGGCGAATTAGATGCATAACAATAAGAATAAATCACCTGCTATTCCGAGCGTGGTTATGAAACAGATAGCCAAGAGATATACTCTCGCCTTCGCTTTGAAAAAGGGTGGGACACCATTCCCGAAGGGCTGAAGCGGTAAAAAAAGTAGCCAGCGGTAGCTGGCCCCTAAATTCGTGCAAATTCGTGTAATTCGTGGAAAAAACAAAGAGCTCCAGAGCCATACGGATCCACACCACAACCATTCGCATCTACACCGCCAGCGCCGCGGCTGACGACTGACGACTGGCAACTGACAACTGCGGCGCAGCCGGCCCCATCCGTGATCATCCGTGTGTATCTGTGGAAAAAGAAAAAGCTCCATCACTGCCTCTATCTTTGCTGAAAAGCTTACCCATCCTTGAAACCAGCGTCAGCGACTGACTACTGACAACTGGCAACTGACAACTGCGACGCAGTCGCCTTTCGCCACCTCCTCGCCAAAACTTTTTTCCTAAAATCAAAAAAAGTTGCCGTTCCAGCGTATCAAAATCGGCAATTCTGACACTATATATATAGACGAAAATGCTTAAGGAGATAACAAATGAAAAAACTACTGTTAGTACTGGTACTGGCTGTTCTCAGCCTGAACCTCGTGTGTGCGGCACCTGA
>JAKQWO010000032.1 GCA_029561955.1 Candidatus Cloacimonadota bacterium | reverse complement strand
TAGAGACACACTTCCAGCGGGGCTACAAGCCCTGCTGGGTCTGACTTCCGGCTCGGTGAAGCTCCTGAAATTCATCATGTCTCCTTGTGACGTTTAATAAGTGGAAGACCAATATGATCAAGAGCCGCTTACAATCACAGTCCTGACCATCCTTAGTCTACCCAATCAAATATAATCAGTCCTCGAAATAAGTCAAGAGATATTTAGATAAAAGTTATTGGACTTCCGATAGAAGAGCCAGCAGTGCGGGTTTTTGTTAACGAAACTTAACCGAACTCTGTTGGATTGTAACCAGATTAACTGGTATTTTCAGATAGTATATGCAGAGGATTTTACCAGAAGTGTGTTATAACTCTAAGACTAAAGGCCAGTTGTGGCACTTTTGAGCATGCTGCAGATGCCGTGCTCACCCGTCTCTTCCCTGCTTAGCCGTAGTTGTGAGATAGGGTGGGTCGCCGAACCGACCCTACCTCTTCCTTGCTTAGCCGCAGGGAGATGCCGTGGTGATACTCGGGTTTTTCCCGAGTGGCACCGAGTAATCACCGGGCGGGTAAGTAAGAGCGGGGGCAGCGGGGCCGACTGAGTCGTCAAGTAGTCAGTTGCCAGTTGTCAGTAGTCAGCGGCTGCGCTGGTTTCGGGGATGCGCATATATTTGGATTTGATCCGTATGGTTCTGGGGCTGTTCAAAATTGCAAGCTGCCGCTTGCATGCGGCGGTATGGCAACCGCCGGCTACCGTGTGGTCGGTCCAGCGACCGACCCTACACAAACCTGATATTGGTCTGCTTAAAGTACATCGTCTCCATCACGTGTGCCAGTCTGCGGATGAGGCTGCGTCGGATTTCCAAGTCTTTGGGCAGGGCAGGGTCCTGGTGTGCTTCGTTGATCTTGGTACCTACCACAAAGTCGATAATATCGCTACTGATGAGGATATTCATCAAGCGGCTGATGCCGTTATCTTCCAAGGTTTCGGGGTGCACGTCTTCTTCCAGAAGTTGCAGGGCGCGGCTGAGTGTGATGGTTCCTTCGGTGACCAGGTCTACGCCTTCGATATGTGCGGTTGGAGGCACTTCCAGTGAGCTTCTCATGTCTTTTAGGTTCACGGTCACGGGTCGGTTCAGCTCGCGTGAGATGATTTCCGAGGTTGTGCCGCCACAGACCACCTTTTTGCCTTGGAATCCTTTAAGGATTTCGGCCATCATGGCATCGTGTTCCCTTTTGTAGGGCGGGCCGGTAACTAACAAGGTTCTGCGGGGTTTACGCAGGTAGATTGCCGCTGCGGTGATGTCGTCTGCGGCTTTTCCCATATCGTTTTCTCTGGATTTGCGTGCCAAACGCTTGCACAGCTCGGAGGCAGAGATTTCGGGATTCTGTTTGATGAGCTGTTGGATATGGCCTTCCGCACCGCTCTGTTGCCAGCCTAACAGCATGCCGGGGCGTCCCATTCCGGATTGCGTGACTCCATCGGAAAACATGATCAGTCGATCGCGTGGTTCCAGTTGAAATTCGCTGAAGTAGATCACGGTTTCGTGCACCGCTTCAAACTTGATGCTCTGCTTTTCAAAGGGTGTGATCCTGCCGTTACGCACCAAGACGCTGGCGGGGTTGTCGTGCTCGATCAGCCTTACTTTGCCCTCACCGTCTATATCGGCAATGGTAAAAGTGCTATATCCAATCTTGCGGACGGAGCACACGGGCAGGGTTTCTAGGATCACTTCTGCGGCGCGGCGGATGCCCATTTTGGCAGAGACAAAGGCGGAGGCCATAGTGCTGGTGAGAGTGGAAAGCACGCTTGCTTTGATGCCGCTTCCGAGGCCGTCTGCCAAGACCAGGATGGTGCGATTGGCCTGTTTTGTGGTATAGAAGGAGTCACCGCAGGCGATCTGTCCCGCCTTGCTTATCTGGTAAAAGTCGACTTCTAAAAAATGGTTTTGCATTTAACTCTGCGCTTCGTTATCTTTAAAGCTTTCGATGATGGAATTGAGCAGCACTTCGCTATCGGCAGCGTTTTCTCCCAAGAGGAAAGCGATTTTCTGCACGGTGCTGATGTTTTTCTTCATCACTTCGGATGCTTTTTCCATGATCTGTTCGCGTTGGATGACAGGTTCGGTGATGTCCTGTATGATGCCGCCCACAACGTGTTTGTTTTGGATGTTGAAGATGGTGAGGCGCAGGATTTTGCCTTGATAACGGATGTCTTTGGTGTCTGCTTTATCGGGGTCTTGCAACACCCTGGTAAAGTAGTGATGGAAGGGAACCAGGCGTTCTAAATAAGCTCCTTCGAGGTTGGGGTCTGCTTCGCCGATGATACTGGCTTCGCCACCGATGAGATTGATGAATTGGCGGTTGGATTCGATGATGCGCAAATCTTCATCCACGATCACCACACCGGAAGGCATGGTTTGGATGAGAGCAGAAGCCTTGGTTTGAGCCAGTTTCCTCAGGTATGACACGCACATGGCGGGCTCCGCCTTCCCTTCCAAGAGGGCTGCAGCAAAATCTCTGCAGGTGTCATAGCCGCAACCGCCGCAGTTGAGCTCATCTTCCTTGCGCTTTTTACTCACCTTGAGCAGTGCGGCGGAGAGCTCAGCCTCGGTATACTTGACTTTCGGGATTTCACGTGAGTGGAACTCGCCGGTGATATCCAGTTCTGAAGTGTTTGAGGCACCATCCGCCATGGGAGTGTTGTTATAGATCTGGATGCGTTTGGATGCAGTGGAACCGGGTTTGGAAACCACAGGGCCGTTCACGCAGCCACCTTCGCAAGCCAAGATCTCCACAAAGACGGGGCAGTTATGCTCTTGTCCCTTGATGTCTTCCAGAGCCTCTTGCACCTGCTTCACGCCGGTGAAACCCATGTAGAGTGTGTTTTCGGGAGCACCGCAAAGCTTGATGCCATCCACCATACCGCCATCGACGGGATACAAACCTCCCTCGTAGGCACCTCTGGGCACAAACTCTTCAGCGTCATTGAGGTCAGTCCAGTCGATATTGTTCTGAGTAAACCAGCGCCTGAGATCGCTGAAGGTGAGCGCCAGCTCAAAGTGGCCATCAGCCTCATTCTTCTTGGCGACACAGGGCCCGATGAAGATAACCTTCGCATCAGGTCCAAAGTGGTTTTTGAGCATCTTGGCATGTGCTTGCAGGGGTGAAAGCACAGGTGTGAGAAAATCCACCAATTCGGGGTGATATTGCTCGATCATGTGGATGGTGCTGGGACAGCAGGTGCTGATCCAGAGCTTGTTTCCACCTTCGTTTAAAAGCTGCGCGCAGGCAGCCGAAACTTCCTGCGCGCCCAATGCTGTTTCCGACACACCTTTAAAACCAAGTTTCTTGATGGCACTGATGAGGCGCCCTGGTTTAAGGCTTGGAAATTCGGTAACATAGCTGGGAGCCAGAGAAACATAGACATCGTGTCCAGCAGCGATGAGTTCCTTGGCTTCTTCCAGATCATCACGAATCTTTTTGGCATTTACGGGGCAAATCTGGGTGCAGTGTCCGCAGAGGATGCAGGCTTTTGGAATCACCATCGCACTGCCATCCACGACGCGGATAGCCTTTACAGGGCATTCACGCACACACTTGTAACAGTCCTGACACTGGGTTTTCTCGGTGTAAATCGGTTCTAATTTCATTTTGGTTGCAGCTCTTTATCTAATATCTCGTTGATTTGTTCTGGTAATACTTTGCTGTAGAGTGTGTCTCCGACCATGATATTTGGCCCGTCGGCACACTTTCCCATGCAGAGTGAACCTGCAATCTGCACGCTGTCAGTCAGCCCGTAAAGGGCAAGGTATTCCTCGATCTTGGCCAGGTTGTCTCTATTCTCTCTGGCGAAGCAGGAGCTTCCCATGCAGATTTTGATCGTTTTCATTATGCTTCTCTTCTTTTGGCTTCTTCGGTCAAGATACGGTCTACGTCAGCCAAAGTGGCCTTGTGGACTACTTGATCGCCAATTACGATGGTGGGGCCTTTGTCACAGTTTTCGGTGCAGAAGGTGGCAGCCACTTCAAAGTAGCGGTTCCAGCCGTTATCCTGAACTGTCTTCAAGGTGTGACCCAGTATTTCCTGAGCTCCTCTGAGGAAGCAAGAAGTTCCCACGCACACTTTCACTTTGCAGCGGCTTTCATCACTTTGATCAAAGAATTGGATTTCTTCGTCAGTGATGCGCTTGCGGCTGTGATAGTGGGTGTGAAGCAGTTCGTGAGCTTTTTCGCTGTTGGGCTCTTCTAACAGCCTTTCATAAAGCTCTTTCATAAAGGGGTTGTCCTGAGACCTGTGCAGGTTCATCATCTTGTCTGTATGGTTGATGCTTTCTGCACGTTTGGCTCTGTGTTGGATAGAGCTGGCGATAGGTTGACCGGCACCGCCGATGCAGCCGCCAGGGCAAGCCATCACTTCGATGACGTCGTAATACTCTTCACCCCTTTCGATCTTCTCGGCCAGTTCATGAGCGCTTTTGAGTCCATGCACCACGGCAAAGCGGATCTTGCCTACAGGTGTATCCACTTCAGCGCTCTTGAAGCCTTGATCCAGGTAGGTGGGCATGAGGTCGATGACTTCGGGAAGGTCGAGATTCAGTTTATCTGCAGCATAGCGAACCACCGCTTCTGACACTCCACCGCTATTGCCAAAGATGACTCCAGCACCGGTGGCAAAGCCCATGGCGAGGTCAAATGAGCTGGGTTCGAGATCTGCAAAGTTGATTCCCGCTTCTTTGATCATGCGTCCCAGTTCTTGAGTGGTGAGCACGTGATCAACGTCTCTGACTCCGCCGGGTGCAAATTCCGGTCTGCCTGCTTCAAATTTCTTGGCGGTGCAGGGCATGATGGAAACCACGCTGAGCTTTTCTTTCTCAACGCCAAGCATCTCAGGAAGCTGCACTTTGGCAAGTGAGCCAAACATCTGCTGCGGAGAGCGACAGGTGGAGAGGTTATTGAGCAGTCTGGGATGGCTCTGCTCGGCAAATTTCACCCAAGCAGGGCAGCAGCTTGTGAAGATGGGCAGCTTCCCACCGTTGAGCTTACGATTCAGGAATTCGTTGGCTTCTTCGATTACGGTGAGGTCGGCTGTAAAGGCGGTATCAAACACCTTATCAAAGCCGACCATTCTCATGGCAGTGACCATTTTGCCGGTGTTTTGCTGGTTGGGAGCCAAGTTGAACATCTCAGCCAAAGCTACGCGCACTGCGGGAGCGATCTGAGCGACCACGATTTTGTCTGGATTTTCGATGTCAGCCCACACATCACGGGTCTGGTTTTTGATGGTGATTGCACCGGTGGGGCACACGGCTGCACATTGGCCACAATGGACGCAATCCACGTTGGCCAGGCTCTTACCATAGGCAGGGCTTACCACTACGTCTTCGCCACGGTTGACAAAGTCGATGGCACCAATGCCTTGAACTTCATCGCAGAAGCGCACACAGTCACCGCAGAGCACGCACTTATTGGGGTCTCTCACAAGGCAGGGGGAGCCGGTGTCGATTTCTTTAGTGGGGCGGGTCTTCCGGAAGCGAATCTTGTCCACACCCAGTTTATAGGATATCTCACGCAGCTTGCAGTCCGGGGAGCGGTCGCACTGGGTGCATTCCCGGTCATGGTTTGCCAGCAGCATCTCAATGATCAATTTGCGCAACTTCAGTATCTGCTGCGTATGGGTCTTTACCCGCATCCCTTCAAAGGGGGCAGTCGAACAGGAAGTCACCAGGCCTCTGCCTTCGACTTCCACCAGGCAGAGCCGGCAGGCGCCATAGACGCTCAGCTCGGAGTGGTAGCAGAAGGTGGGAATCTCCACATGTGCCTTGCGGGCCAGCGCCAGGATATTGGTC
>JAKQWO010000069.1 GCA_029561955.1 Candidatus Cloacimonadota bacterium | reverse complement strand
AAAATCGCTTGACGAAATCCAGCTTATATAAAAATTGGATCACTCATTCATTTCGTAATGCAAGGGCCTATAGCTCAGTTGGTAGAGCTTCCGGCTCATAACCGGACGGTCGGGGGTTCGACTCCCTCTGGGCCCACCATTTTATTCTTAGGGAAGCAACAGCGGGAAACGTGGATGATGGCAATGCTTAAACGCTGCATAAATGTCGATTCACGGCTCGCTACCTTGCCATGGCAGAAATAAAATCCTTTACACAAACCCATATTTGGAATATCTTGTCCTTATGAAAAAGAATCTCCTCATTTCCCTTGGAATGCTCTTGCTAACTGCGAGCATTTACGGCACCTCCTACGCTGGCGAAATCTTTCGCCTGGCTCCCGGTGTGCAAAATATGGCCATGGGTGGCACGGGGCTCAGCTATGCGGACAATCCGGCTGCCGGCTGGTGGAATCCTGCTTTGATGAGCCTGCAATCCCAGAGCGGGGTTCAGGTGATGCGTGCCAACCATTTTGGCGGTTTGCTGCAGCAAAACCAGCTCTCTCTCGCTTTGGGCGGGAAAGTGCGCAGCTCCTTTCACCTCAACCACTTGGCCATAGATAAGATCAAGCTCACCACGCTCGAAAACCCATCCGATACGCTTTCCAACGACAACAGACCCATAGTCTTCAAAACCGTTACCAATAGCGATTTTATTCTCACTGCCTCGCTGGCACGTTCCTTGAGCCAGAAGTTTGCCTTAGGCTTCTCTCCCAAGCTGGCATATCGTGATCTGGCGGGCAATTCCGGCTATGGTGTGGGTGCGGATTTGGGCTTCCTCTACGATGGCGGCAGCTTTATGGCCGGGGCAAACTTGCGAGATTGCTTTGGCACCTGGATTCTGTGGGAAAATGGCAGCCGTGAAGTGGCGATTCCCTCTCTGGACTTGGAAGGTTCCTATGAATTCAAGCTGCTCAAAGCCTCCATTCCTCTGAGGATTGCGCTGCGCAGCGAGCTGTTTTTGGAAGACCGCGGCGAAGCCTCCACTTTTGCCCTGGGGCCGCTGACGGGTGACCTTCATTTTGGCGTCATGCTCGCACCCATTCCATATTTGCAAGTGATGGGCGGCTATGATGCCGATGCTCCTACGGCAGGACTGGGGCTGAAATTCGGTGCTTGGGGACTCGATTATGCCCTCAAAACCAAGGCTCCGGAAGGCTTGGGCTCCACTCAGAGGATTTCGCTAAACTTTACATGGTAAAGAAGATAAGCCTCGCCCTTCTGGGTGCAACAGGCTCGATTGGCAGCAGCACTTTGGAGGTGATGCGGGAGCACAGGGATAAACTTTCGCTAAAGCTGGTCTGCGCCGGCTCAAACTACGAAAAGTTAGTCAAGATCGCAGAGGAATTTGACGTTGATCTTTTGTTCCTCAACTCTATTCAAGATTCCGCTTTACGGGCTAAAATCCGCAGCTTAATACCCCAGAGAAAGGTCTTTTTTGGCGAAGAGGAGCTGTTAAAAGCGCTCGCTTCAGAAGATTATGACGTCTGCCTCAATGCCATCGGAGCTTCTGCCGGCTTGCGTAGCAGCCATGCTGTGATCAAAAGAGGAAAGCGCTTGGCTTTGGCAAACAAGGAATCCTTGGTGATGGCAGGACACATCCTGCGGCCTATGTGGTTGAAAAACAAGGTGGATGTGATACCAGTAGACAGTGAACACAGTGCCATCTTCCAATCTATCGGCGCTCATCCAACTTCAGAGATCAGAAAGCTGCATATCACCGCTTCCGGTGGCGCATTCAGGACTCTGCCCTTAGAAGATTTTGCTTCCGTCACAACTGCCCAAGCTCTCAAGCATCCAAATTGGGATATGGGCGCAAAAGTGACCTTGGATAGTGCCACCATGGTCAATAAAGCTCTGGAAATCATGGAGGCGCATTGGCTCTTCGACCTGCCCTACGAGGCGATCGAAGCCATCATCCATCCCTCTTCCATCATCCATTCTATGGTGCAATTTGTCGATGGCAGCATCTTGGCGCAGCTTTCCACTCCAGACATGAAGCTGCCTATCCTCTACGCACTCTCCTGGCCGCAGAGATGGGCTTCCAGCCTGGTTCAGACCGACCTGTTAGCCCTTCCGCCTCTGGAGTTTTTCCCCATCGAAGCAGCACGCTATCCGCTCTTTTACTTAGGTGTAGAAGCAGCGCAAGAGGGAGGTCTGCTGCCCACAGCATTCAACGCAGCCAACGAGGTAGCACTCAAACAGTTCCTGGATGGCAAGATACGCTTTGACCAGATCTACGATGTGGTACGCGAAATATTGGATCGCATCGAGAACGTAAAAGACCCAAGTTTGGAGGAAGTGATTGCGATAAATGCCGCCTGCAGGCATGGCTAATCAGGGTAAAAATCGGGTTGAATCAGCGAAATCCCTTGACGAATGCAGCCCTTTTAAAATCTTAGCTTAAATTATTATTATTTATGGAGGTCGGATGCTCAAGTTAGATTTGAATCCCGATCTGGTGTTGCGTGCCCGCAATGCCGCAAAGAGTATCACTGGCTCATTTTCTTGGCTGTTTGAAGGTTACAGCTCCGTGACCATCGAGCGTACCGTGTTGAGGATGATGGGCTTGGACGGTGCTTTACCTGATGGCAAGCCACTCCCCAACGTAGTGGTTGATCGTCTGCAGGAGCAAAAAGCTCTTGATCAAGGAGCCGCTATCCGCCTGGCTAATGCCATGTTGGTCAAGAAGATGGATGCTGAGCAGGTTGCCCGCGCCATGGCGGAAGACAATCTGGATATCGTAGCCCTCAATCTGGCAAGCATGGACGAAATATACGCTCTTTTGGACGAGCTTTCAGACAAAATGCTCACTCACATCAAGTCCCAAAAGGCCAAACGTGAAGAATTCTTCCAGAAATATGGCCCCAGACGCGTGCCCGCCATTTACGTGATCGTGGCTACCGGAAACATTTATGAGGATGCGGTGCAAGCCAAAGCCGCCGCCGCTGAAGGTGCAGACATCATCGCCGTGATCCGCTCCACTGCTCAATCGCTGCTGGACTACGTGCCCTATGGCGCTACAACCGTTGGTTTCGGTGGCACTTACGCCACTCAGGAAAACTTTAAGATCATGCGTGCAGCGCTGGATGAAGTGAGCGAAAAAGAGCAGCGCTATATCAGTTTAACAAACTACGCCTCAGGGCTTTGCATGCCCGAGATTTCCCTCATGGGTGCCATCGAGAGATTGGACTTGATGCTGAACGACGCCATGTATGGCATCCTCTTCAGAGACATCAACCCACGTAGAACCCTGCTGGATCAACACTTTAGCCGCATGATCAACGCTTATGCAGGCATCGAGATTCAGACCGGTGAAGACAACTACCTCACCACCTCGGATGCAATAGAAAAGGCCTACACCGTCACGGCTTCCCAGCTTTTGAACGAGCAATTTGCCCTGCTCAGCGGTGTGAAACCCGAAAAGATGGGCTTGGGACACGCTTACGAAGTGGATCCCGAAGTGGAGAACAGCTTCAGTTACGAGCTCTCGCATGCGCTGCTCACCCGCACTCTATTCCCTGACGCACCCGTAAAATACATGCCTCCCACCAAGTTTGCCAGCGGTAACATCTTCAAGACACATCTCTTGGATGCCATGTTCAACTTCGTGGGTCAGCTCACGCATCAGGGCGTTCAGCTTTTGGGCATGATGACCGAAGCCATCCACACGCCTCACCTGGCGGATAGGTCTTTGGCCATCGAAAATGCCAAATACATCTTCAAAGCGGTGAAGGACTTGGACAAGAGCCTGATGTTGGCACCGGACAGCTTCATCAACAAGAGGGCAAACAGCGTTCTGGCGGAGGCTTGCGACTTCCTAGAGCGCGTATACAAGGAAGGGATGTTTGAATCCATGGCACGCGGTGACTTTGCGGATATCAAACGTCCGGAAACCGGCGGTAAGGGCTTAAACGGCGTTTTTGCCAAGCACGAGGATTATTACAACCCCTTCCGCAACAAGATGAAAAAGGAGCTGGGAATATGAAAGACGTGATCATTCGTCCCTATGGGGACACTTCCAACGACGGCAAGATGCAGTTTTCCTTCACGCTACCCGTGCCGGCGGACGAGTATGGCAAGGAAGCAGCGCGGCTCTTGCTCAAGCAAATCGGCCTCGAAGACATCGAAGTTTGCGGCATGCGGGATATGAATGAAGGTTTCACTCACTTCATCGCCTATGCCGTTACAGATAAAGGAGTTGATCCCAAGGATATCAAAGTGAAAGTGGTGGATACACCGGTGATGGACATGGAAGCCACGGATGCCTATATCAAGGAGCATTTGGGGCGCAAAATCACCGTGGTAGGTGCCTGCATTGAGAGCGATGCACACACCGTGGGCATTGACGCCATCATGAATATGAAAGGCTACAGAGGCCGCTTCGGCTTGGAGCGTTATAAAGGCTTTGTCGCCATCAATATGGGTGCACAAGTGCTCAGCGAAGACCTGCTCAACAAAGCCCGTGAAGTCAATGCCGATGCGATCCTGGTCTCTCAGGTGGTGACTCAGAAAAACATCCACGTCAAAAACCTCACCCGCCTGATCGAACTTGCCGAAGCTGAAAGGCTTAGAGACAAGATGCTCTTCATCTGCGGCGGGCCTCGTATCTCGCACGAACTGGCCATCGAGCTGGGGTATGATGCCGGTTTCAGCACCGGAACCTACGCCACAGACGTGGGCAGTTTCATCGCCATCACCTTGGCTGCCCGTCAAAACAGGTAAAAGCCTTTGATTTTAGTAGTTACCATCCTGGCTTTTGCCTTGATGATCTTCATCCATGAGCTGGGTCACTATCTAATGGCCAAAGCCATGGGTGTGGGGATAAAGAAGTTTTCCATCGGTTTTGGCCACCCTCTCTTCAAGTTTGAGCACAAAGCAGAGCAGTGGCAGATCTGCTGGTTGCCCTTGGGCGGCTATGTGAGCCTAAAAGGAGAAGACCCTTCGGAGGCTGAGGATTCCGAAGATTCATTCATGGCCAAACCCTGGTGGAAGCGAGCTTTAGTCGTGTTTGCCGGGCCTTTTGCCAACCTGATTTTAGGGCTTTTGCTCTTCATCATTTCCTTCCTGCTGCCCATCCGCTTTCCAGACCACAGCCCCGTCATCTTTGAAACCAAAGGTCTTGCCAGCGAAGTCTTTGCTCCCGGTGATAGCATAATCAGCGTAAACGGTGTGCCCATACGTGGTTACATCCAGGCTTTGGACGAACTCTCAAACCAGAAAGATAACCTCATCCTTTTGCAAAGAGACAGCCTCGATGTAGCAATCCAACTCCCTGGCAGCCAAGTGGATAGCCTCTTCAGCAATATAAGCCCCATGGTGAGCACCCGCATCGGAGAAGTCTATGCCGGCATGCCTGCCTGGCGCGCCGGAGTGCGGGATAACGACATCGTCACCAAGGTAGACAGCGTGGAGGTGAGCGACTGGTATCGGATGCGGGAATTGATCACCCAGGCACCCGGAAATACAGTAAAGCTCACGCTCAAAAGAGCCGGCAAGGAGCTGGTGAAAGAGGTGGTTCTGGAGGAAAATGAGGTCTTGGGCAGCGACAGATTGATCGGCATCAGCAACTACCAACCCGTAGAAAACGTGCGCCAGTTCACTATTGGGCAGGCCATCGTCTTTGGAAGCGGTTCTGCGCTTGACTTTGTGGTGCGCAACTACAGCGCTTTATTCAAGCTCTTTGCCAAGCCGAAGCAATTGGCCAAAAACGTGGGCGGCCCTGTGATGATCGCCACCATGAGCACTCAGGCAAGCAACAAAGGTGCGGCCTACCTGATCATGTTCTTCGGCTCCATCAGCCTTATTCTGATGACCATGAACCTGCTTCCCATCCCCGTTTTGGATGGCGGCCACATCTTCTTTTTCATCATTGAAGGCATCTTCAGAAGGCCGGTTCCCCTCAAAGTTCAAGCTATCCTGCAAAAGTTTGGCCTGATCATCCTCGTTTTGCTCATGCTCTTCGCCTTCTATTCCGATCTCTCCAAAGTGTTTATGAGGCTGCTCTCCCGATAGTTATGTTCACTTTCAAGATTGATTCCACCTCCGGTAAGGCACGTGCCGCCACGATCACCACAGACCATGGTGTGATCATGACGCCCGTCTTCATGCCTGTGGGCACCTTGGGCACGGTGAAAGCCATGAGCCCGCACGAGCTGGAAGAAAGCCACGCTCAGATCATTTTGGGCAATACCTATCACCTCTATCTGAGGCCGGGACACGAACTGATCCGCGATGCCGGCGGCCTGCACAAATTCATCGCTTGGGAGCGTCCCATGCTCACGGATAGCGGTGGTTTTCAGGTGATGAGCCTCTCCGATTTGCGCAAAATCACTGCCGATGGAGTGCATTTCCGCTCGCATATCGATGGCAGCAGCCACTTCTTTTCTCCGGAAAAGGTGATCGAGATTCAGACCGCTTTGGGTGCTGACATCATCATGAGTTTTGATGAATGCCCTGCCCTGCCTTCCACCCGTGAATATGTGGAAAAGTCGCTCAAACTTACCCTCAAATGGGCGGAGCGCGGCAAGAAAGCCTTTACCAACGAGAAGCACCAAGCCCTCTTTGGCATCGTGCAGGGCGGCATCTATGAGGATTTGAGGGAGAAGTCCGCCTTGGCTCTGATGGACTTGGACTTTGTGGGCTACAGCATCGGCGGCCTCTCCGTGGGTGAATCCAAGAAGGATATGTTCCGCATTACCAATTTCTTACACGATATCCTGCCTCAGGATAAACCCCGCTACCTGATGGGTGTGGGCACTCCCACCGACCTGCTCAACAACATCGCCCGCGGCGTGGATATGTTCGATTGCGTGATGCCTACCCGTAACGCCCGCAAAGGCAGTATCTTCACGCGCCACGGCAAGATGATCATCAAAGCCGCCCGCTACAAAGAAGATTTCAGCCCCATCGACCCAGAATGCGGTTGCTATGCCTGCCAACACTTCTCCCGAGCCTACATCCGGCATCTGATCACCATGAACGAAATCTTAGGCATGCGCCTGGCCACCATCCACAGCCTCTATTTCTACCAGGAACTGATGCAGATGGCCAGGGCAGCAATCCTCGAAGATAGATATGAAGACTTTCTGCAGCAACAACTTAAGGTTCTGGATCGGGTGATCTGAGGTAGCCGGTGCTCGCCGAAATGCAGCAATCAAAACAGCTTGCAGATAAGGCCCCCTGTACAATGCGGATTACCACCTAACGCATTCGTATCTATACAAATGCGCCAGCGCTCATAACTGACTGCTCACTACTCACAACTGGCCGACACCGTCAGCCCTCCCCTCTATAATATACTCTGACGATGTTGTCCCGATGGCGAAAATTCCAAAAGTCCAAGTCCGTAACTTACTGTAAATGGTAGCCATACGAAAACGAGCAAATATTGTCTCTTTTCTTGCCGAAGTGTAATACCTAGCAAGGCTGACTGTGTCAGCTTTTTCCAGTTGTTGGTTATCTCAAGATGTAGATGGGAAGCAGTGTTTTTAGAACGTAAGGCTATAGAGCATACTAAAATCCCAGCGGTAGCTGGCCCCATAATTCGTGGAAATTCGTGTAATTCGTGGACTTTTTTTAAAATCATCCGCGTAAATCCGTAGGAAAAATCCTCCCCATTTTCGCCCTTAATTTCTTTGCAAAAACCCGATGTTTTCGAGACATTTGACTTTTTGAAAAGGTTCACCTCTTTCTGAGCGCCTACTCCGCCCAAACTCGTAACCTACTGGTATCCTATGCCGTTCCTGCTCGATGGAGGAGGGGCCGAGCAGGGGCGGGGCAGGGACGCCGCATAGACAGCGGCTTTGAGGGGTATCAAAAACGGCCATTTCCTGTTACTTTTTCCCGTTCGGAGGTCAATATTTTCAGAAAACCTTTGAGTTTTCGGTGCCGGAGTTCAGAAATGAACTCCTACCAAAATGATAGGCGATTAGTCCTACTATAGTAGGTATTTCATGGATATCCGCTTGCCATTTTCAGACCCTGAAATCCTTGGGAGAGAAGCTACCTTTTCACTCTTTTATCTCTATCCTATCCATTCAAATTGGATCTGAACCTTGGTAAAACATCGCTAACTGACTGTGAGTGCAAAGGCTACAGTAAAACCGGATGCTTGTTAAAAAAAACTAACTTGACAAAAAGGTGGCCGCTGCTAGACTCGGAACTGATCCTGAACTTCTCCCAAAGGATGGAGAAGCTCAGAAAGCGAAAAGTATTCATATCACCGGTTGGTCTTCAAAGCCGGGATGTTCTCAGCAGGCTTTGGGAATCAGCCACAGTCGGGTAGAGCCACAATGATGAGCGAAAGAAATGAGTTTTGGTGGTTATGCTCTTAACGTCGGGACCGAGCACCGATCAGCCAATAGCTTGGTCTGTAAATTATCGTTTGGCCAGCGCAAGACATACCAGATGCCACCTATCCATTTATTGACAAACCTTACTCCAAGGAGAAATATCATGAAAACACTAAAACTCACTGCCCTTACCCTCCTGCTTCTTAGCGGGACACTAATCTTGAGTGCAGAGAACCAGATGCCCGTCATCGCAGCTTTCCAGGGGGAACACCATGCTTCATTTTATGGTTACTCAATGACTTCCCTAGATTTCAATCATGATGGCATCGATGACTTGGCAGTATGTTCTTTCGCTTACGGATTCTTGTATGGCGAAAGCTCATCCAGAGGCAAAGTCTACATCTATCTGGGTGAACCTGGCTTCAGCTCAACGACACCTGCCAGCATAACCTTAGAGGGCGATTATACCGGAAGCATTGGCAGACGAATTTTAGGAGTATTCAATGTCGGTGATATCAGTGGAGATGGCTTTGATGATCTCTGCATATATGTGGAAGATTACCTGTCCCCTAACTATAGCTTTGAAAAGCTCATGTTTTACTACGGAGGTGCTTCCGGTCTGGAGGTTTATGACCATGAAATACCAATGTACGGAGACGGGTACACTTCAGGGACAGTATATCCCTTAGGGGATGTTAACGGAGATGGTTACGATGATATGGGCATATCTTACCGTCATACTCCCACACATACAAACAGTTTATCAATCATCTGGGGAGGCTCACTCGAAGAACAAATTATCTATAATGGGGAGATAAACCACACATCCTCATTTCTAGTGTATGGGATAGGTGACATCAATAACGACGGTTACGATGATTTTACCACGACATTTGGTACCACGCAGGACGATTCTACCCACAATCTGGTCCAGCTCTACTATGGCAATGCTGAGGGGAATTTTGATAATCCCGTGACCATACTCTGTTACCAATATATTGTGTTCAGGGGCAGTAATCCCTTGGGAGACATCAATGGCGATGGCTATGACGACTTCATGGGTTATGCAACCAGCAATGGGATATATATTTGGTTGGGGGGTCAGGAGATAGATTTTACAGTTCCCGAATTCCTTTTGGACCCTCCTTGGTGTGGCTTTTTTGCCCAGCGTTCCTTAGAACACGGTGATTTTAATGGAGACGGCTATGAAGATATAGCTGGGCCAAGAAACAGTAGAGGCTTCGCAGTTTGGTTAGGAAAGAAAAACGTAAACGGAACTGCTGACCTGATCGTAGGGACTCCTGGTGGGCATGAGAATTATGGCCGCATACTGGTAACCGGGGATTTCAATGCCGATGGTTACGATGACATTGCTGTCTCCGCTCCACATGAGAACGACCCTTGGCCACATGGTAACTACAATGGGTATGTTTGGGTGCATGCGGGAAATCCGCAACTCGAGGATACAACTGTGGCTACCGATGACCCCGCCATCCCCAGCATTTCAGATAATCTTGTAGTGAAGCTCAGCCCCAATCCTATCACGCGGGCTGATAATACTCTTAACATCGAATTACAACCCAAAGCCCCAAGCGAGCACGAGCAGATTGCCGTCGAGATATATAATATCAAAGGCCAATCTGTCCACAAAGAGGTATATCAAGCTCAGATGGGAGCAAGAACCTATCAGGTTCCCGCATCCACACTGGCAAATGGAATTTACTTGTGCCGTGTTACCAGCGGCAAACAACAAGCAACCGGCAAGTTTTGCGTGATTAAATAAGGAGAAATAGCATGAAAAAGCTTACTCTAACAACTCTTCTGGTACTGCTTTGCGTATTAGCCCGGGCAGTGCCCTTCTTAATCGGAGCCTATGCACAGTATGACTTGAATAATGATAACAATTGAGACTCTACAGGAACTCGAATCATAGATTGGAAATGAACTACTTTAATCTCAACAATTCTGGTATTGTAAATCATGCCAGCTCAAATTTAAATCTCAGCT
>JAKQWO010000065.1 GCA_029561955.1 Candidatus Cloacimonadota bacterium | reverse complement strand
CCTCGATGTCGGCTCAACTCATCCTGGGGCTGAAGAAGGTCCCAAGGGTTCGGCTGTTCGCCGATTAAAGAGTTACGCGAGCTGGGTTCAGAACGTCGTGAGACAGTTCGGTCCCTATCCTTCGTGGGCGCAGGAAATTTGCGGAGAGCTACATCTAGTACGAGAGGACCGATGTGGACGAACCTCTGGTGTACCGGTTGTGATGCCAATTGCATTGCCGGGTAGCCACGTTCGGTGAGGATAACCGCTGAAAGCATCTAAGCGGGAAGCCAACTCCAAGATTAGATTTCCCCACAAGACAGGTTGGAGACTACAACCTTGATAGGTCACAGGTGTAAGAACGGCAACGTTCTCAGCCGAGTGATACTAATAAGTCAATTGGCTTTCACCTTTTTTATTCTCTTGTTTTGGACTCGATTTCGATTACGCCGCGGAACATTATAAACTATTGCAAAGGTAAAGAGGCTTTTGCGATGGTGGTTATAGCAGCGGGGCCACACCTGTTCCCATCCCGAACACAGAAGTTAAGCCCGCTCACGCCGATGGTACTGCATGGGCAACTGTGTGGGAGAGTAGGTAGCCGCCGTCGCAAAAGCCTTTTGTTTTGTATGACGTTTTTGGGAAATGGACAGTTTCGATGCTCAAGACAGATCAGACTGATCGTCTTGGTCTTGATGCTCTATGTTATCGAAATGTTCCCTGATCAGCGTGGCAGTCTTTTCCCCAATCCCTTTTATTTCCATCAGCTCCTCAATACTGGCTTCTGCTATCTTATCCACTGATCCCAGTTCTTTGAGCAGGAGAAACTTGGTTTGTTTTCCAATGCCCTTGATGTCTTCCAGTTCACTTACTAAGGTTCGCTTTGAACGTCTGGCACGGTGAAAGCTGATGGCAAAGCGATGAGCTTCGTCACGAATGTTGATCAATAACCTCAAGGACGTGGATGAGCGTGAGAGGATGATGGACTCACTTTGATCTGGGACGAATACCTCTTCGGCTCTTTTTGCCAAGGAGATGATGGGGATATCTGAGTGCTCTGAGTTCTTTAATACTTCCATGCAGGTTGCGAGCTGTCCCTTACCTCCATCAATGACGAAGAGATCGGGCAGCATGGATTCATCTTTCTTTATCTCATCCAAAAAGCGGGTAAGGGTTTCTTGCAGCGCAGCGTAGTCGTCTTGTCTATCTATAGAGCGGATGATGAAATGTCGGTAAAACTTCTTGCGGGGTTTGCCGTTTTCAAAAAAGACAGCAGAGGAGACGGTATCAGTTCCCTGAATGGTGGAAATATCCATGCACACCATCTTGCGGGGAAGTTTGGGTAAATCCAGCTTCTCTTTGAGTTCTTGGATCGGCTGGATAGTGCGGTTAGCTCTGCGCAGATGAGAGAGCTTTTTCTCTTCCACCAAGTGAAAAGCATTTCCCTTGGCCATGGCTAAGAGTCTGCTACGTTCGCCTCTTTGAGGTAAGACTAATCTGCCTCCCAGCCACTGGTTGAGCTCTTCAAAGCCTTCCGGTTCCAAAGGCAGCATGATCTCGCCGGGTAGTTCGTCTCTTAAACTGTAATAAAGCTGCATGAATTTTGCCAAGACCTCTGATTCGCTGGAGCCTTCCACGTTGCTCATGTGATAGCTCTCGGAATTGACAATGGCTCCACTCTGCATCCTCAGCACCACGCAGACGCCGATGCTTTCCTCGATGTAAATTCCCAAAATGTCTGCGCTACGATCATCCGTATAGACAACCGTTTGTCTTTTCTGTACTCTATCGATGGCGAGCAGGCGGTCTCTGGCTTTGGCTGCATCCTCAAAGCGTAATTCTTCGCTATAGGCGTTCATTTCAGAACGAATCTCGTCCGCCACTTCCTGGTATTTGCCGCAAAAGAAAGCTAAGGCACGCTTCACGATTTTACCATATTCTTCAACCGAGATCTTACCTATACAGGGAGCTAAGCACTTGCCCAATTGGTAATTGATGCAGGCTCGCTTATACTTGATTTCGCCAGCGGGGATGACACGCGAGCAGGTTCTCAGCGGCAAGATCCATTCCAGATTTCTCATGGTGGAGCGCAAGTAACGGCTTTCGGTGTAGGGACCAAAGTAGCGGGAGCCATCTTTGATCAGATCACGAGTCACAAACGCTCTGGGAAAGGGCTCGTTGAGCGTGATGCGCACGAAGGGATAACGTTTATCGTCTTTGAGGTTGATATTATATTTGGGTTTGTGCAGTTTGATGAGCGTCGCTTCAAGAAGGAAAGCCTCATGATTGCTATTGGTGATGATGAAATCCAAATCTGCAATATGCTTCACCAAGGCAGCCGTCTTGATATCGTGACTGCCGGTCAGATAAGAGCGGATGCGGTGTTTGAGTACCTGCGCTTTGCCTACATAGATCACCTCGCCTTCCTTGTTTTTCCACAAGTAAACACCGGGCTCTTCAGGCAGAAAGGCTATCTTTTGTTCTAAGCTTTCCGGAATCTTCTCCATAGGTTTTGCCAAAACTCATCCAGATAAGGCAGTTTTATCAGGCGTCCCAACAGATAAAAGGCTACGAAAGCGATCAAGCTCAGCGTAGCACCCTTGATGAGGGTAAAAAGCTTGTCTTCTACGCTCCAGTTAGAAGCCCAAAAGTAAAGTGGGACATAAATTACAGCACAGAGTAGAGCAGTCTTGATGATATTGATCCAGATACCACCAAATTTCACCTGCGGCAGCCTTTTACGTATCTGCCACTGCAGCACAATGTAATTTACCAGAGCGGTGATCGAGGTGGAAAGTGCCAAACCCCGATGACCGATAAACTGCATTAAAATAAAGTTCATCACGATATTGAGAGCTACCATCACCGCAGCGATCTTCACCGGAGTTTTGGTATCTTTAGCGGCATAAAAGAGAGGAGTAACAGTCTGATTGAGACTGAAGAAGAGCAAGCCCAGGCTATAGTAGAGCAGAGCCTGTTGCGTCATCAACGAAGCGCGAACATCAAAGGCGCCCCTCTGAAAGATGAGATAAACAAAATCCTGCTTCAAGAGAAAGATCAACATCGTGACGGGTAACATAACGTAGGCCAGCGAGATAGCGGAAAACTTCAGACTTTGAGTGAGGCCATCATAATCCTGGTTGGTCACGCAGCGTGAATAAAGGGGCAGCAGCGCAGTTCCCGTGCTGATGGCAAAAATGCCCAAAGGAAGCTGCATGAGCCGGTTTCCATATTCCAGCGCCGTAATGCTACCCACAGCGAGGAACGACGCCATCAAGCTGTCTGCGATGAGGTTGATCTCCCTGATCCCAATGCCGATCATGGAGGGAATAAAGCGTTTCCACATCGCTTCCAGTGCCTGCCCTTTGAAAGAAAGAATGATTTTGAAGCGATAGCCTATCTTCTTCAGATATGGGAAATTGACCAAGGTCTGCAAAAGGCCGCCGATAAAGACTCCCCAAGCAGCCCAATAGATCAGTCTCACACCTTCCGGCTTGAAGATAAACCAAGGGATGAGGATAGTCGAGATCATGCCCACATTCAAAAGCGCAGAGGAAAGACCGGTCATAAAGAAGTAGTCGTGCGAATTAAGGATAGCGATCAGTGTGGAAGAAAGCCCGATAAAGAATAGATAGGGCAGCATGATGCGGGTGAGATCGATGGCAATGTGCATGGTTTGAGGCTGCAAACCTGGATAGAGCAGCCTCACGATATAGGGCGCCAAAAGCATACCCAAAAAGGACAGAATAATCAGGAAAAAGCACAAGATAGAAATCACCTGCAAGGCAAAATTCATCTGCCTTTCTTTGCCCTCTTTGATACCGATCTCGTTGTAAAGCGGCACAAAGGCGGTGGAAAGAGCTCCTTCACCAAAGAGTAAACGCAGGAGATTGGGGATCTTGTAGGCTACGATGAAGGCGTCGTTAAGAAACGTGGCACCAAAGAAGTTGGCCATCACGATATCACGAACCAGCCCGAAGATGCGGCTGATGAATACAGCGATGGACATCATGCTGATATTTCGCACCAGTTTGTTTTGCGACATTTTGGCTCCTTTACCCTGAGAGTAATTCTTCTAAGGCATAGAAGTTGTTGAGCAAGAGCAATCTAAGGTTGACATTGCCCTCGATCTTGTTCTTAACATCCTCCAAATGCAGCAGATAGGCATACACCTCATCTTCCAGATACGGTTTAGCGGGCTGGATCGCCTGCAGAAGCTCGACCTTGTCTACATTGGTGACCGCGTCCGGATTGGAATTGAGCATGATCATATCATTGGCAATGTGTCCCAAATAATCAAAGATCAGCCTCGTGCTTTCAGCGTTTATCTCTTCTCTGATGCGCTCCAAAAGCTGAAGATACTTGAGCTCATTTGCCTCTTTGGCCAGCGCAAACATCTTAAAGGCCAGTTCTCGCAAGGCCAGGGTGCAATCTTCCGCGATTCTAAAAGCGGCTTTGAAGTTTCCATTGGCAATTCTGGCCGCAGTTCTGGAGGATAGTGGATCAAAGCCGTGCTCCTCCTGCAAGGTCTGCTGGATGATAGAGCGGGAAAGTGGCTTGAAATAGATGGTTTGGCAGCGGGATATGATGGTGGGTATGATCTTGGAAAGCCTGCAACTGGTGAGCAGCATGATAGTTCTAGGCGGAGGCTCTTCCAAAGTTTTCAAAAAAGCATTGGCCGTAGCGGTGTTCATCATGTCCACATCTTCGATGATGCAGATGCGCATGGAAAGCTCGCTGATCGAAAGATTCAGGCTGTGGATCAACATACGGATATTATCCAAGCGCAGTTCCACCGCTTTGTTGAATCGATATTCTTTCCAAGGGCTGTCGATCCTGTTTTGGATATAGCCCAGGTAAGCTTGCAGATTGGCAGAATCCTTGATCTCTCCTTCCGGACTCATCTTAAAATTGGGAGTGGGGAAGAGGTGAATGAAATCAGGATGATCCATATTGAGCAGTTTCTGGCAAGCAGAGCAAACTCCACAGGGACGCATCTCACCTTCAGCCAAGCAATTGAGTGCCATCCCAAAATAGAGAGCCGTGGTGAATTTTCCCACGCCCGCAGGCCCATGAAAGAGATAAGCCTGCGATACTCTATTGTTTGCTATAGCAGACTTTAGAATCTGCAGAGCATGGGATTGGCCTCTGATTTTTGCAAACATAGCTCAGAGAATGGTGATCTTGGAGCGTCCCGCCTCATCACTGGTTACATACTCGAAAGTGGGATTGATAAAAATGCTTTCATACTCACTAGCGAGGATATCATACGTCAGCAGATCATGATATTTCCCAGCGTGAAAGATGGCATCACGACGACGTCCGGCAAACTTAAATCCAGCTTTTTCATAACAACGAATGGCACGTTTGTTATACTCCATCACGCCAAGATCAATGGAGTGAAGATTGAGCACGTTGAAGCCATAATCCAAACACAGTTGAGTGGCTTCCAAGCCTATGTTTTGATTCCAGAAGGTCTTTTCTCCGATGAAAATGCCAAACTGAGCTTTACGATGCACGTTGTCGATATTATTAAACCCACAATTACCGATGACTCTGTTTGTGTCCTTTTCTACAATGGCAAAAGCGACACCGTTAACGTTGAGCCTTTTCAAAATTTCCAGCTCGTCTTCAACGTTGATGACGCTAAAGCCGAAAAACAGAAAAGGAAAGATATCAGGGTCATTGACCCACTCAGTGTATTTCTCCACATCCTCCAGACTGATGGGTGAGAGGTAACACTTTTCGGCACATAATTTACGAAAGTATTTCATGCTAAAACTCCTTTATGGTGAGATCACATTTGATGAAGTGAGATTAACTGTCAATGATAAAGATGAGGATTTGCTTTTCACCGTCTGTAAGTGATTGAGAACCTTTGGGAAACGCTGTTTTTTAATCACGGATCACGCAGTTGCTCCTTGTCAGCCTCCTTAATTCCTCCTTAAATAATGAAGGGAGGATCTAGGGTGGGTAGCAAGCTCGCACCTACCGGGAAAATGGATCTAGCCTATTCCTTCCTTGCTTAGCCGCCCGGTGATTGCTCGGAGCCACTCGGGCAAAACCCGAGTATCTGCACGGCATCTCCCTGCGGGTAAGCAAGGGCGAAGTGGGTGGGAAAAAAGCTTACCATAGGAAGAGAGCCAAGTACATTATCCAGGTTTATAGTGTGAGCAGAAAGGGTAGAGGTTTGGCTGTATCACCTGTCGGCTCAATATCTTGCACTCTTTTCATCCGGAGAGCCCATTTGGGTAGCAAGTGACGGAAATCGTTGAAGTGATCCAGATGATGACAATCTCCTCCGATGGTAAAGAGATTCCCACCCATGTCTTTATAGAGCTCCAAAAAGCAGGGCTCGGGCAGACAGTTACCGTAGTCTTTTCTATAGGGAGAATAGTTAATTTCCAGAGCTATCTGCTTTTCTATCATGACGTCGAAGATATCTCTAATGATGGAAAGAGCATGTTCTTCATTGGGTTGCTGGGGGTAATAACGCTTGTAGACGCCTAAATGCGCCAGAACGTCGATCTCGCATTCTGAAACCAGAGCCAAGTTTTGCAGATAATAGTCTTTGACCTGTGCATCGGATAGGGGACGGATGAGAGGAACTGCTACATTTGTTCGATCACTCAAGAAATGCACGGCCCCCAAGATAAGCTCCAGATCAATTTCTTGGATCAGGTTTAAGGCAAAATCTCTCACCTGGTGGTAGTCTCCAATCTCGATTCCTTTGATGATTTGCAGTTGTGGATATTGAGTCTTGATCATATCCACATAGGCAGAGTATTCTTTTAGGGATACCAAGCCATTTACGGATAACTCCCAAGGCAGTAAGTCAAGGTGTTCCGTGAGGGCTATTAGAGTATAATTTAAAGAGATAGCCTTATCGATCAAATCCTTAGCTTTAAGTTTGCTATCCCAACTATATTGTGTATGAAGATGATAGTCTGTCAGAATCATTGTTTCGCCAAGATAGCAGCGCCTAAAGCCGCAGTTATTTCAGGTTCAGGTGGAATCCATAAACCTGCGCCCAGTTCTATGGAGATACAATTGGCCAAATCTTGATTTTGTGCCACGCCACCGGTGAAAGTATAGGGTGCCTGGTGAGAAAGCGCAGACATCTGGCTGAAAATCCTCTTAGCGATGGAGAGATGGACGGCTCTGACGATGTTTGCTGCGCTCACTTTGGATGACATGAGCGAGATGATCTCGGTTTCGGCAAAGACTACGCAGGTGTTGTTGAGCTTGATTTCGCTGTCCGCATCTGCAGCTAAGTCAGATAGTTGCGACACCTCTATGCCCAGGCGCATAGCCGTCATTTCCAAAAAGCGTCCCGTGCCTGCCGCGCATTTGTCATTCATGGCAAAATCAAAGACCTTACCCTGGTCGTCAAGCACAATCACCTTGCTATCCTGACCGCCGATGTCGATGATGGTACGGGCTTCAGGCTTCAGCCAAGCTATGCCAGCGGCGTGAGCTGAGATTTCGGAAATCACCCTGTCTGCATGAGGCCAAATCTTGCGTCCATAACCGGTTGCGACCTTGGCGCATATGTCTAAATCAGAGAGCCTTAGGGAGTTTACAGCCTTGTCATATAGCTCTTCAATGCTCTTGGTGGGGTCGATATTTGTGGCAATCCAGTCTTGAAAGAGGATGCTCTGCTTTGCATGATCAAAAAGGATCAGTTTGGTATTGCGGGAACCGACGTCAATGCCTAAGGTAATCATTTCAGAATGTGGATATAAAAGTTTTGAGGGTTAAGGTATTGATTTGCATAGGCATTGATGGTCTCAAGGTCAATGGATGCGATGCGTTGGCTGCGCTGGAGTTGGTGTTGGATATCATATCCCAAAGCAGACAGTGCAGCGAGGGAAGAGGCTTGATAGTTAACGCTTTCAGCGTCAAAGCGATGTATGCCGATCAGATAGTTTTTGGCCAATTCCAGCTCTTGGGCTTTCACGCCGTTTTGATGAATATCTGTCAGAATATCCTGCATCAATTTCAGGCACAGCTTTTGTTCATCAGGATTGCAAAAAGCGTAGGCCGTCCAGTAGCCAATCTCATCCAAAACAACGAGTTCCATACCGGTTTGATAGGCCAGACCGTGCTGCTCGCGCAGAGTGTCGAAAAAACGGGAATTGACGTCACCACCTATGATTTGGGAGAGCAGATGAGCGGCGGTTGTTTGCACCCTTTCTTTGGATGGACAGGCCAAAGAGCCCAGGTGGATCACAGCTTGCTCATTTGCGCCCAAGCTTCTTTTCTTGCCTGGTTTTTGGGGTGTAAGCCGTAGAATGGGTTTAGTTGGCTGCTGCTTAAAGGATGCGACAGAGCCGAAGATTTGATTTACCATCTCCCAGACGGCGTCCGCTTCCATACTGGCACAGATGGCGAGGTGGAAGTTTTGAGCTCGGTAATGCTCTTCAAACCAGCTTTCCAGGTCTTTTATCTTGATTTGCCTTATCTGCGAGATATTACCGCTGGAACGCTCTAAAACTTGGGAATCAGCAAAGATAGTCCTGAGCCATTTCAGATAGCCGTTGGTGGCGGGGTGTTCTTTTTCACGACGCAGGTTATCTGAAGCGGCTGATTTTAGGGTGGATAAATAGCTGTAATCAAGGCAGATATTGGAAATCAAATCAGCCAATAGAGCCAGAGAGGCTGCCAAGTCATATGTGAAGCATTTGCCTTTGTAGGAAGTGCTGTCCAGACTGTGGCTGACGCGGATATTCATCCCTAATTTGCGGGAGAAATCCATGATGCTCTGATGAGAATAGTTGGCATTTTGATAGAGCAGCAGCGTGGAAAGGAAGTAGTTTAAGCCCCTTTGCTGCGGGCTTTCCCAGAGCTGAGATGCAGGGGTAGAGAGGGCAAAACCAGTCACCGGATTTGCAGATAATCGTTTAAAAGTGAAGCTAATGCCGTTGGATAAGGTGCCTTGCCAGTGCTTTTCGTCAATCTGGACAAGTCCTCGCTCTGAAGGTCGTTGTGTTATTGGGGTTTCATGATATCGGCTTTGGATGTGAGAGACGATCTCTTGGGAGTCAGTTGCCGCTTTCTTTCTCTTACTGGGAGGCAAGAGGTAGTCTTTGTGGCCGGGAATCAGGATGGGATCGAGTTCTACGGCTGCGCCACCCCGATAGTAAAGGGTCATAAACTTGGGCTGCCAATACTTTTTCACCGCTGCTTCCACCTGTTGGACGGTAATGGCTTTGACTCGCTCGCCATAGGTATAAAGCCGCTCGTAATCGCCCAATAGGGCTTCTGCAACAATGTAACTGGCGATACTTTCACGTGCCTCAAATCCATAGAGCCAGCCATGAATGATGTCACTGCGGATCAGCTCAAATTCTATAGGATCGATGCCGTTGTGCCATAGCTCACTAAAACTCTGACGGATAATAGAGGCTATTTTGGGTATGGCACTTTTGCGGGAAGTGACAAAAGTGACTACCGATGCGCCGCTATCGAGACCGCACAGAGAATAAACGCGGATGGCTGAACAGAGCTTCTTGTCTTCCACCAAGGTCTTGTGTAGTTTTGAGCTGCGTCCGATAGCCAAATAACGCATGGCAAAGAGCAAAGAATCGGCAGCAGGATTTAGCTCGCTAAGCTCTGGCAGTACCCAGGCAAAGAGATTTTGATCAGCTTTTTGCCACACATAACGCTTTTTGGAAATCTCAGGATCAAGCCATCTGGTTTTATCCTTTTTGATGACCGTATTGCAGTTTTGCCACTTGCCGAAGAGCTCATCAACGTAGCCATGCAAAACCTCTGCCTCAACCGCTCCTGAGACTACCAAAAATGAGTTCTGAGGCTGGTATCTCCTCTTGTAAAAGCTCCTTAGCCTCGCATGGGTAGCCGCCTTGATGGTCTCAGGATTGCCGATGATAGACCTTCCTAAGAGGGACTTTTCAAAGTGGTTCAACTGAACGAATTCTAGGAAATCTGCCTCTGGGTCGTCTTTATACTGCTGCATCTCTTCCAAGATGATGCCTTTCTCAGTCTCCACATCCTCTGATTTAAAGGAAGCATTCATCAGCAGCTCACCCAAAATCTGCAAGCCTACAAACACGTGCTCTGAAGGCAACAACATATAGTAGCAGGTGCTGTCAAAATCGGTGTAAGCATTGAGCCAGCCGCCTAAAGCAAAGACGATGTTTGAAATCTCGTTAAAGCCATAGAGTTTGCTGCTTTTGAAGGTCAGATGCTCAATGAAGTGGGAATAGCCAGCTTGGCACTTTTGCTCAAGAGTGCTGCCGGTTTTAACTACGGCTTGCAGGCAGACAATAGGCTCCGACATATCGCTATATAGATAGTAGCTTAAGCCATTGGCGTGCATATATTTCTGAGCTTTCTGGGTTTCGAAACTGTGTGGCTCTTGGGGGTTGGAGCTCCCAATCACCTTGGCGGAAAGAGGTCTAAACAGCTTGAGTGGGTTCATTCAGGTCTATATTATGTGCTGGGAGAAGAAGTTACGGGGCTCAAAACTCCGTCTGAGCTTACCAAGGCGTAGGCATTGTGAGCGTGGATGGATTCGAAGCTGCAGGCTTCCACATAGAATTTCTTTACTCGGGGGTCACTTTTTAGGATTCCGGCTATTTCCCTCACAACATCTTCCACAAAGCGTGGATTGTCATAGGCTTGCTCGGTCACATATTTCTCATCCGGTCGCTTCAGTAGAGGATAAATCTGGGCGGATGCAACACTTTCTGCAATCTCGATCAGCTCTTCAAGCCAGATAAACTCGTGATAACAAAGGCGGATGGTTATATTAGTGCGCTGATTGTGGGCTCCATATTCGCTGATCTCCTTTGAGCAGGGGCAGAGTGTGGTAACGGGCACAACCACGCCTATCCAAAGCTCGAAAGCATCGTTGTATTTGGCATTAAAGCAACAGTCATAGCTCATCAAGGAAGCGATTTTGGAGACGGGAGCTGTTTTGCACATGAAATAGGGGAAACTCACATCTATGTAGGCTGCTTGAGCTTTCATCACTTCTTTTAGGTCGCTGAGGAAGTTTTCCAGTTGGTCTACGAAAAAGTCCTGATGGTATTGATTTAACACCTCTAAAAAGCGAGACATGTGAGTACCGCGACGGTGGTGGGGGAGATCCACATAGATATTCAGGTCAGCCACGGTGGATTGGGTCTTGTTTTCTCTATCTTCCACCACAATGGGGTAACGCAGGGACTTGACGCCCACCTTTTCGATGTTTACCTGCCGGTCGTCAGGCTGAGATTGGATGTCGGGTATGGTCATAGTTTTTCTTTAAAATCCAGTTGCTTCATCCCCATACTTTTTAGTGATACCGGGTTGCCATCTTGTTGATAATAGATCACCAACTCACAGTCATCCATACTTTTAGCTACCTCGATTGCCTTTTGGGGCGACATCAAAAAGAAAGCCGTGGAAAGGCCGTCGGCTAAAGCTGCGCTGGATGTGATCACCGTGGTGCTAAAGATATTGGGTGTGGGATAGCCTGTGTGAGGATCGATGATGTGATGATACCGGACGCCATCTTGTTCAAAGAATTGCTGATAGTTGCCACTGGTTCCCACGCTGCTGTTGAGGATCTTGAAGGAAGCGATAAAGTCGTCCTGGCTCAGCATTGGATGCTGGATGTACACCAATTGCGGGATTTTGGAGCCAAAAAAGATCATGCTGCTACGGCAGTCGATATTTCCGCTTACAATGCCCAATTCCTTCATCTTCTGGACAGCTTTATCCAAGATATACCCCTTGGCAATCGCACCAAAGGTGAGCTGCATACCTGCAGGTTTATGGAGGGTGTTCTTGTCGAAAGCGAGCTTAGAAAATCCCACCAAATGCAGCATTTCTTTGAGTTTCAGGCTATCGGGCACGGCAGCTTTCAGGGTGTCGCCAAGATCAGCAGAGCAGGAACCAAATCCCCAAAGACTCAACACAGGCTTGATGCTGGGGTCAAACTTCCCTTCGCTCAGTTTGTATAGCTTTTCGCTTAGTACCAGGAGTTCATAAATGTCTTCATCCATGGGGAAAGAAGTCGCTTCAGAATTATTGATCTCCCACAAGAGGGATTTTGGGTTAAAATCGTTGAGCTTATCCTGCAAAGATTCGATGTAGACAAACACGGAATCTATCATGCTGCCGACGGTTTTGCTTTTGGAGGTAGCCGTGATGCTGACCACGGTGTCTAAAAGATGCTTGGACTTCGTCTGCGTGAAGCTGCGGTGGTAAAACTGCCAAGCTCCGTAGCCGATGACCAAGATCAGGATCACAAGCGAGGTAATTTCTTTTCTTTTCATGGCTTATTGTTTATCCAGTTCATAGTCGAGCAGAGTGCGGGTATAATCTCTTACCGAATACCAGCTAAAGGGTATGGTGATGGCCAAGGGAACGATGAGGGCAAACGTCGCAACGACATTTAACACAGCCAGCACCAGTGCCATGAGATAGATGTTCCAACGCACCACGCCAAAGTGACGCCTGCCCAGCTTGAATGCGGCGATAAAGCTCAGATTGTGGTCTTCCATCAGGGTGGGAACCGGTAAGACCAAAGCTACCCAATAGTTTACCAGCACTATCCACACCAATCTGAGAATAGGATCGCTGCCAAAGCCAGGGAAACCAAAACAAATCAGGTAGATAACCACAAAGTAGAGGCAGTTGATGATGCTGAATACGAGGTATTGGGGATATGATTTCAGAGCCAAAAAGAGGCCGGGTTTGCCCGCTTGATAGCCATCGATGGCAGATACTGCCTTGAATCCGATCAGAGTGAATGGCAAAAACATACTCACCAATGCGGACTTTATAAATAGATTGAGCAGCAGTTTAACGGTGCTATCCATGGGTAGCATCAAGCTGGTGTTGAAGAGCCAGATCAAGACGAGCAAGGGAATGATCCCGAAGATGATGGCAGGCACAGCCAAAGGAACGTTGATGCTGATGTTTGGCTTGTACTTAGCCCAAGTCTCTTTCAGCGAACGAATGGCAGAGAGTTCATTTTTCACCAAGCTGCTCTGACGCTGGCACTTGGGACACCACACATCGTGATCTGCTAAACGGGTGTTGCAATGTTGGCAACGCATTATGATAAACGCTCCTTAAGAGAATACATTATTAACATTTAGACCACCCACAGGAAGGGCATTTGAGGCAGCCTTCGGTGTGTTCGACGCTGGAGCCACAATCTGGGCAGAGAGCGACGTTTGGCTTGAGAGTGGGAAGAGAAATCACACCTTCATCAGTGCTGATGGCCACTTTCCTAATGTCTCCATTCTTGTAGGTGGCCAGGAAGTTTTCCAAAGCACGACCTACGGCATCACCACAGGAGGTAATCATCTGGCCTTTGTGCCACATTGGAGACTGGCAACGTATGCCTTTCAACTGACGGATAATGGATTCAAGCCTGATATTTGAGCGCAGTGCCAAAGAGGAGAGGCGAGCAATTGCTTCCAATTGAGCGGAGGCGCAGCCACCCACTTTGCCCATCTGGACGAAGACTTCGCAGGCGCCCAAATCGTCTGTGTTGATGGTGACATACATGTGACCACATCCAGTTTCCAGACGCTGTGTGATGCCATGAGTGATCTCGGGCCTGTCGCGAGGGGCAACCTTCTTTTCATCTCTGCTGCCGCTTCCAACGCTGAGCACCTGGTGGTCTCTACTTCCGTCACGATATACCGTCACTCCTTTGCAACCCAGCTTGTAGGCAAGGTCAAAGGCGCTGCGGATGTCGTCTTTGCTGGCTGAGTTGGGAAAGTTGATGGTTTTGCTAACTGCGTTATCTGTATATAGTTGGAAGGCGGCCTGCATACGGATATGCCATTCGGGTGTGATATCGTGAGCGGTTTGGAATACCTGCTTGATGTGCTCTGGGATACCTTCTATATCAGCGATAGAGCCACGTTGTGCAACTTCTTCCAAGAGCTCACGACTAAGGAGGCCTTCCTTTTCCAAAGCCTGTTGGAACCACTTATTCACATACAGCAGCTTGTCATCGTCCATCACTTTTTTGACGTAGACCAGCGAGAATTGCGGCTCCACTCCACTGGAGGTATCCAAGATCATGCTGATGGTTCCGGTGGGAGCGATGGTGGTGAGCGTGGCATTGCGTAAGCCTCTGACTTTCACATCGTTGGCCAATGTTTCCCAGTCACATTCAATCTTTTGCCTCGAGGCGATGATGCGATGACAGACACTTTCCTCAAAGCTGGGGAAGCTGCCCTTTACTTCTGCGATCTCCATGGAGCGTGTCTTGGCATGGAAGTCGATAAACTCCATCACTCTCGATGCCAAATCCACCGCCTCTTCGGAAGCATATGGAATCCTGAGCTGGTATAAAAGGTCGCTGAAGCCCATCACACCGAGACCTATCTTGCGGTTTTGCTTCACGGTAGCATCTATCTGCGGCAAGGGGAATTCGGAGACATCGATCACATCGTCTAAAAAGTCCACACTGAGGCGCACCGTTCGCTTCAGAGATTCCCAATCCACTTGACCGTCAGTCACAAACACTGCCAAGTTGATCGAGCCTAAATTGCAGGCTTCATTGGGCAGTAAAGGCTGCTCTCCACAGGGATTGGTGGATTCTATCTTACCCAAATGCGGGGTGGGGTTGTCTTTATTAATCCTATCTAAAAACACGATGCCGGGCTCGCCGTTTTTATAGGCCATTTCTACGATCAGGTCATAAACCTCGCGGGCATTTTGGCTGCCCATCACTTCTCCGGTGTGCGGGGCGACAAGTTCGTAGCTTGCATCCTGGTTTACGGCTTGCATGAAGTCTTCCGTGATGGCCACGCTGATGTTGAAGTTGTTGAGCTCGTTCGGATCAGCCTTTGCGGTGATGAATTCCAAAATCTGCGGATGATCGACATTGAGGATGGCCATATTGGCACCTCGACGCGTGCCGCCTTGCTTGACAGCATCCGTTGCAGCGTTGAAGACCTTCAAAAAGCTGATCGGCCCGCTGGAGACTCCATTGGTAGATTTCACTCTTGCATTGGCAGGACGTAAACGGTTGAAAGAGAAGCCGGTTCCGCCTCCACTTTTATGGATCAGAGCCGCATTTTTGAGCGTCTCAAAGATGCTGTCCATACTGTCGTCTATAGGAAGCACAAAGCAGGCGGAAAGCTGCTGTAGGTCACTTCCCGCATTCATCAGCGTGGGGGAATTGGGCAAAAAGCAGCCTGAATCCAAGAGCTTGAAGTAGGCTTCGAAACGGGCTTGGTCTGAACCAGCAACATTCCTCGCCACCCGGCTGATTAAGGCCTCCCAATCTTCTTGAGGACGGCCATGATCATCCTTTTTAAAGTAGCGCTTTTCTAAGACCAATAGTGCGTTTTCACTAAGTTGCACCATTCACCTCATTACTATAGAGCAAGTATTTCACGGGCTTGTTCCAGTGTGGCGATTGGACGTCCGATCTCTTCGGCAATCCTGGCCATTCTGGCGACCAATTGGGCATTACTATCGGCAATCACACCTTTGTGATAATATATGTTATCTTCAAAGCCAACGCGGATGTGTCCACCCATGACCATGGCTACCATAGAGGCAGGTATGTGCCAGCGTCCGATGCCGGCGACGGCCCAAGTGGCTGTGGGGATTTCTTCTGCCAGATGTTGAGCCATATAGAGCACGTTGGCGGGTTTGCCACTCATTCCACCGGGCACGCCGAGCACAAACTGCACGTGTAGGGGAGTGTGGGTAACTATGCCTCTTTTCACCAGTCTGGCCACGTAGTCAATCATGCCAGATTCATACACTTCCACTTCGGGAACCACGCCGTATTCCTTGAAGGCTTCTGCCAAGCGAACGATGTCCTTGGGATGGTTTTCGAAGATGTCATCACCAAAGTTGAGGGTTCCGGCATTGAGCGTGCCCATTTCAGGCTTTAAGCTAAGGGGAGCCAAGCGCTTATCAAATGCTTCACCTACAGCTCCACCCGTGCTGATCTGGATAATAATGCCAGGCACAGCTTCACGGATGGACTCAATGGACTCTTTGAAACGATCCAATCTCTGGGAGGGAGTGCCATCGTCTTCTCGCACATGCAGATGGATCACTCTGGCACCTGCTTCAAAACAGGCTTTTGCTTCTTTTGCTTGCCCTTCAGGAGTGATAGGCAAATTTGGTTGATCGGCTCTGGTGGTTTCGGCACCAGTGATTGCGGCGGTCAAAATTAAAGGTTTCATTTGGGTTCCTCTCTTTATCTTATTTTTGTTATTCTTCAAACCAGCTCTCAAACAGCTTCACTCGCTTGAGATGATGCAGTTCAGAGCCTAAAATCTTAGCTGCAAGCTGGGAAAACTGTTCTTCGTTGTCGCTGACAAAGAACTCGTCAGTTCCCTGCTTTGTTTGATCGGTTGGGGTTATCAAAGTCTTTAGATGATCGCTAATCGCTTGCGCACTATCCACTAAGTTCACGTTTGAGCCCATGACTTCAGCGATCACATCCTTGAGCAGCGGATAGTGAGTGCAGCCCAAAACAAGCGTGTCGATATCCTTATCATCAAAGAAGCTAAGATAGTGCTGTGCTAGGGCTTTAGCTATAGGATGCCCGTCAAAACCCTCTTCTGCCAAGCTGACGAATAGGGGACAGGCGGTGCTGAATATCTCAAAATCTGGGGCGAGATTCAGGATGGCCTTTCCATACGCCTGTGAGCGCACAGTGCCCATGGTTCCAATCACGCCGATGCGGCCGCTATTGGTCTTTTGCACAGCTTGCATTGCGCCCGGTTCTATCACGCCCACAATGGGGATGTGGGTCAGATTCTGCAATTGAGGCAAAGCGACAGCGGAGGCTGTATTGCAGGCTACCACCAAGATTTTGATATTGTGTTGAAGCAGAAAACGGGCGTTTTGCAGGCTATAATCCAGGATGGTATTCGGGCTCTTGGGGCCGTATGGCACCCTGGCGGTATCCCCAAAATAGATCAAATCTTCACTGGGAAAAGCTGCTCGGATAGCTCTGTAGACGGTCAAGCCACCCACACCGCTATCGAATATACCTATGGGTCTTTTCATCGTTTCCTCGTTTTCTTGCTCTTTTTCTTGTCACGGACGATTTTATCTGAACCCCTCCTTTCGTCAATCCTTTTTAGCCGCTTGGGTTTTATCTCCTTGCTTTGTCTGGGACTTACTCTTTTGAATGAATGTGGACTGAATTTAGCCGCATAGTGTGTGTGAGCACCGGGCACCGGAGCTAACTCCAAATAGATGTCATCACTAACATCCATGATGTCAACAATCACTTTATCAAGCAACTGGTAATAATTGCCAGTTAGGTTACTTGCGTGCATCATAGCCTGTTCATGATAGGTGAAGGGTGAGCCCTTTAAGGTGTCAGTTTTAAGCACTCCAGTCACCGGAATCTCAGCCAAGCGGACTATCAGGGCATCACGTCTGGTAGAAATCACCGTGCCATTGAAACGCTCGCCTACCTTTTTCTTCATGAAGGCAAGGCTGTAGATACGCTCCAAACTGCGCTCTGCTTCATCTGCCAGCAGCTCTTGTTCATTGGCAGTCTGAGCATGATTTCTAAGCTGAAAAGCATTGAGACTGGCCTTGGAGGTCTTTAGTAGATAAATCTTGCAGAGATGGTGGATGCAGAGGTCACAGAGCCTGCGGATCGGACTGGTAAAGTGGGTGTAGTTTTCCAGCCCCAGGCCAAAGTGCCGCTCCTCCTGGATGGTGTATTTGGCCTTCTTCATACTGCGCAAGATGATGCGGTCAAACACCATATGGTAGTCTTTGTTGGGCATGGAGTTGAGCAGATATTGCAGACTGAGATTGGGGTCTTCATGCGGATCAAAGCTCATGCCATGATGTGAGAGAAGTGAACCCAATCTCTCCAGCTTTTGAGGGTCTGGGTTTTCGTGTATCCTGTATAAGGTAGCTGGTGCGAGCTGTTTAAGCCGTTTTGCCACATACTCGTTGGCTACTAACATGAAGTTTTCGATGAGCTTATGCCCGTCAGTTTCGCTGTCCAGCCCCAACTCTACCAAGAGACCCTCATCATCGTATTCATACTGGATTTCAGGCAGATCAAAGAAGATATAGCCCTCACTGATTCTTCTCTGACTCAGCAGCTTAGATAGCTTCAAGGCATCGCTCAAAGTCCTTTTCAAGGTAGGGGAGAGCTGGCTGTCTTTACCATCAAAATAGGCGTCCACCTCTTCGTAGTTCAAGCGGTGATCAGATCGAATCACGCTTTGGACGAGCTTTTGATTTCTGATATTGCCCTTTAGGTCAAACTGAGTAAAGACGCTGAGACAGAGCTTTTCCTCGTTAGGTCTAAGGCTACAGATCTGATTGGAGAGCCGTGCAGGGAGCATGGGAATTACCTGCTTGGGAAAGTAAAAGCTGTTACCCCGCTTAGCAGCCTCCTTGAATATCAGTGAATCAAGTGAGACAAAGTGGCTCACATCCGCTATGTGAACCCACAGTTTGTAGCCTTGGCTATCCGCTTCCAGGCTAATAGCATCGTCAAAATCTTTGGCAGAAGCTGGGTCAATCGTAAAGGTAAAGAGGCCTCTGAGGTCTTCACGCTCTCTAAAGTCTTTGGCTTCTATCTTTTGCTTGAGGGCATCGGTTTCCGCTATCACATCGACCGGGAATTCCAAAGGAAGCTGATACTGCCTGAGCACAGCAAGCAATTCTACTTCCACGTCTCCTGAAGGGCCAAGCACCTCTATCACCTTTCCATAAGGCAACTTACCACTATAAATGCTGCCCCAGTTGGTAACCTCGAGGACAACTTTATCGTTTTCCTTGGCGTCGAGAATGTCGGTAACTTCAAACCAGCGATGGATTTTGGGGTTGGAACAGACGAAGATGGGTTTGTGGTTGAGGTATTTGATATCTCCCGCCATGGTCTCATTGGAACGTTTTAGTATCTTGCGCACGATGGCTCTGTCTTTGGTTCTTCCCTTGATCGCTTCGATTGCAACCAGGTCATTGTGAAAGGCATTTAACATGTCTTCAAAATCCACAAAGTAGTCGCCAGCATCGGTTCTCACGAAGGCGAAGGATTGATCACGTGAGAGAGGCGTGGCATCAAACTTCCCTTCAATGAAGCGCATATTGGCCTTAACATCGGCTCGGGGAATGATTTTGGGAGCTTTTTTGGGTGGGGCAGGGGAGAAGCGACCGCGACGCTTGATCAATTCTCCGCTTGCCACCATACGCTCCAATTCCTTCTTGAGCTCGGCTTTATCCCTTCTGGCTAAACGTAATCTTGGCACCAACGCCTCATATGATATGGGCTGCTTATCAGCATTGAAATGATTGATGAGTAAGCTATTTACATCTTTCTTATTCATGTAATACCTTAGTATTTCTTTCCTATCTTATCCATTAGTATCTTGTTGAGCTCTTCCACTTCTGTCCTATCTCCCGAAAAGCGCAGGGACTGTCCTCTGAAAGGGTCCAAACGTCTGGGCATCTTGAAGGTGCTGAGCATTATCCCACGTTTATCTTGGTAATAGCAGCCAAAATCCTCCCATCTACGGTTGACTGTGATGAATAGATAACGAACACGAACGCCTTGATGATCCAGTTCATAATCCGTGGGAATAAACCAGGGTATCAGGTTCCCCAAGACCAGCAGCATTCCCAAGTAATAGTAAAAGGGAGTCTGCCAAATGTTAACGGTGATATTCCAGACCAAGATAGCCACAATGATCAAGAAAATGACCAATATCACTGTGGTCCAGGGCCTTTCCACCGCAGGCCAGGAACGCCATTTAAGTAACACTTCACGAGACATTTAGGCTTATCTCCCTGCATTTTTCAACTTCTTCTTTGATGATGAGGATGTATTTGAAGCTCTGAGTTGTAGAGAATTTGGAGCCCAAGGTGTTAGCTTCTCTCTGCATCTCTTGCAGGATGAAATTGAGCTTCTTGCCAACTTCTTGCCCATCGGTATCATCCAAGAGC